>JBLHGU010000183.1:0-10159 GCA_047615875.1 Parasphingorhabdus sp. | reverse complement strand
CCCATTGGTATGCAACCATATCAAGCGCATTCGAAACGCCGACCACTACCGAATTCGCCAACCCGACTGGCGGCGGGTTCAACCAGGCACTCGAACCTCAGGAATCGACTAACTACGAGGTCGGTATCAAAACACTAACCGATGGCTACCGTTTCGAGCTGGCCCTGTTCCATATCGATGTTGAGAATGAACTGACACCATTTGAGGTTTCCGGACGAACATTTTTTGAAAATGCAGGTTCATCTACCCGCGATGGGGTAGAACTATCCTATTTCAGACAGCTCACTGGTCAGCTTGGGTTTTCAATGGCATATACCTACTCTGATTTTGACTTCGATAAATTTACCAACGCCGATGGTGACATCTTCGATGGCAATCAAATGCCCGGAATACCACAGGACTTGTTACACCTGGGTTTCTCCTGGTTTGGAGACTCTGGACTTTACGCTAGCTGGGATACAACTTACACCGGTGATCTATTCGCCGACAATGGCAATTTAACCAGCGTCGAATCGAGTAGTGTGAGCAACATTCGATTGGGTCACAATGGATTTTATGGTGACTGGGAAGTTTCATCCTTCCTCGGAGTCAATAATGCGTTTGATGAAGACTACAACAACAATGTTCGAATAAATGCCTTTGGTGACCGCTTCTTCGAGCCAGCTCCAGAGCAAAATATCTATATCGGCATCACGATTCGCAAGCGTTTTACCCGGTAGCGCTTATTTCCCATAAATATTTTTTATGCGTGACAATGAATATTATTTGTGGTTAGGAGCGTAATGAATATACTGGACGATCGGGGGAAATGGGGCCCTCTAGTCACAATGGAACAGCATCATACTAAATCAGCCCCACTGTCTACTAGAGGTCAAAATGAAAAAAACGAGGAAGATAACGGATATAAAACCGGTCGTATCGCTGGCTGGCGCTTTGATACTAGCCCTGGCGAGTACTGCAGCACAGGCTCAGGAAATCGAAAGTGGGGGAGGGACGCTCTATGGAAATATGGATGTAGTGACGCAGGACATGCTCGATAGAGCTGCGGGAGATGCTAATAATTTCCTTCACACCAATGGCAACTATGAGCAGACCCGCTATTACCCTTCAAGTCAAATCAATAAGGATAATGTAAAAAAGCTGAGACCTGCCTGGATATTCCAGACTGAAATCGTCGAATCGATGGAAACATCGCCGTTAATCGTTAACGGTATCATGTATGCGACAACCTCGTTCAATCACGTATACGCGCTCAATGCTGCAACCGGTGAACAAATCTGGCATTACAAGCATAAAATGGGGCCGATTACGACTTATTGCTGCGGCCCTAATAACAGGGGTGTCGCCGCCTTCGGTGATAAGGTCTATATGGGTACACTCGATGCGAGACTAGTCGCACTCGACGCCAAAAGCGGTAAAGTCGTTTGGGATATCGAAATAGCTGACCCAGAGCTAGGCTATAGTGAAACCATGGCACCTACTGCTGTTAATGGCAAAATCCTAATCGGTACCAATGGCGGTGAATACGGCATTCGCGGTTTTGTAAAGGCATTCGATTCAGAAACCGGAGCGCTATTGTGGACCTTCCATACAACTCCGGAAGATTCGACAGGCGTGTGGGCAAAAAATGATGCCACTGGCCGTGATATGCATCGTGATATCGCAGCTGAAAAAGCAGCGCTGAAAAAATTGGGTGACCCCTACAAAACTCTCGGTGGCGGTGTTTGGCAAAACCCAGCTTACGATGCGGATTCTAATCGCATCTTTTTCGTTGCTGGCAACCCCTCTCCCGATCTGGATGGATCGATTCGTCCCGGCGACAACCTGTACACTAATTCGTTGGTTGCTGTCGATCTTGACACAGGTAAATACGCCTGCCACTTCCAGTATATCGCGCATGATGTCTGGGACCTGGATGCGGTAAGCCCACCTATACTTGTCGATGTAAAAGACGACACGGGGAAAATGGTTCCTGGCGTGCTGCACGGCGGCAAAACCGGGCATGTGTATGTTCATAACCGCAGCGATTGCAGCCTGATTCGCTACTCCGAAGCGATGGTGCCTCAGGAAGACATGTGGTCACTACCAACCAAAGATGGTCAGCGTATGCTACCGGGAGCAAACGGCGGTGTGGAATGGTCGCCAATGACAACAGATGCTAATCTGGGTCTGGTATATGCCATTAATCTTCACCAGCCTATGACTTACCATGTCGAAAGTTCGCCTTACCCAGAAGGTAAGTTGTGGCTTGGCGGCGCATTTAAGGTCATAGCGACCGAAGAGCAATGGGGTAATATTTCCGCGGTTGATTACAACACCGGAAAAATTCGCTGGAAGGTTAAAACTCAACAGCCGATGATAGGCGGAATCATGGCAACTGCTGGCGGTATTGTTTTTGCCGGTGAAGGTAATGGACAATTTAAAGCCTACGATTCCGAGACTGGGAATATGTTATGGAAATTCCAGGCAGGTGCCGGTGTAAACGCCCCACCTGTGTCATATACAGTCGATGGCAAGCAGTACATCGCAGTAGCGGCTGGCGGCAACGTCCAGCTAAACTACAAGCGTGGTAACAACATCATCGCCTTTTCTATTGACGATTAAGTTAACCGTAAGTTGCACTACCAGACGGTCGCCTCTTCAGGCGACCGTCTTTAGTTATAATCAATTCCAATTCGCATTGTGCCCAGGCACTCCAAAGGTAAGTAAGGATGATCAAATTCAATACACGAGCAGTCATTTTATTATTAGCGATGAGTGTTAGCTTGACTGCATACGCCGATCAGCACAGTTTGCCGGCAACCTCGGATCTGTCTGAATATGAGCCAGTACTCTCTGAACTTAAGCAATGTATCGCTTGCCATGGTGCGGACGGGGTTACTCTACAACCTACCTTCCCGATACTCTCGGGCCAACATTTTTATTACCTTTATGTTCAACTCAAGGATTTTAAATCGGGCCTGCGTAAAAACAATATTATGAGCCCTATTGCCGCCGATCTGTCTAAATCACAAATGAAGTTACTGGCCAAATATTTTTCTGACCAGAAGTGGCCAGCGATCGGTTTTAAATCCGATTCTGCAGCCGAGGCGAAGGGAGAGTCTGCAACAGGCGCGGGGCAATGTGTGCAATGCCACTTGGGTGGCTATGAAGGTGATAGTCGAATTCCACGTCTGGCAGGGCAGCATCCTGAATATCTATTAAAAACCATGTCCGATTTCAAACATAGAATACGCATGAATTCAGCAGCCAAGTCTTCTCTGTTTGTGTCTTATAGCGAAGATGATATTAAAGCGATGTCTGAATATCTTGCGGGCAAATAAAAGCTAAACTTGTGAGGCAGTTGCAATACTAATTTTGAACCTGAAAATCAACAACTTAAACGCGTATATAGTCGCTTAAGTTGTTGATTTTCTTATTTAGGTGGGGTGTTTTGCAATTGCCGCTTGTGTCTCCATCAATTCGCGCCGACGGCATTTAAAACCGAAAGTGTCTCCAGGTAGCCGCCCGCACGCGCAAGTTTTGCGGCGGTTTTGTTGTCTTTCGACGTAATATGCACATCTGCACCCGTTTTAATTAATATTTCGACCACGGCAGTATGCCCCATATTGGCAGCAGTCATCATTGCACTCCAGCCACGATTATCCTGAAGATCGAGGGCCACATCGTGATCAAGTAATAATTGAATCATTTTGACTGCATCACTCGGTGGAACGTCATTGCTATACCCAGCCGACCACATCAGTACTGTCAATTCGTTACCGTACCTCTGATTGATGTTAATGCCAGTGTTCAATAGCCTGCGAACGATATCGACAAAACCTTTGGCTGCAGCATAAACGATTGCAGTTTTCTGACTATTATCCATAACATCTGGATTAGCACCCTTGTCGAGTAACAACTGAAAACTGTCCTCGTCACCGTTAAAAGCGGCAGCCGTAATCGGGGTTAATCCCTTGTTGTTTCTGAGATTGAATTCCGCGCCTGCTTCGAGAAGTATAGCTACATTCTTACCTCGGTCGGCTGAAGCGGCCCGCAAGATTGCAGTGCTTCCGATCAAGTTCTGGTGATTGATATTAGCGCCCATTTCGATGAGTTTTTTTACTAGTTTAGACCGCGCTGTTCGTGCTGCGAGTAGCAGTGCCGTATTACCAGATCGATCTCGTGCTTCGATATTCCCCCCCTGCTGTATTAGCACCAGAGCTTCTTTGCTAAGCCCCCTTTTTATTACATCAAAAAGTGCTGTGTTCAGATCTCTATAAAAATTACCTGCACTATAGACTTGCTCGGCACCATAGGTGGGGATAGCAGACATTAGCAGAAGGCCAATCACAATAATCAAGCGCACCACTTCTGAGTCTCCCAATAAAACGTAAGATATTAAACCGATTGTAGCGGTCGTATTATACTCCGATATAGCGTATCAATGGGGCCTTCATATTATGCCCAGAACAAATTTCACGGGCATATAACAACCGCAAACAGAGCAAATTAGTACTGGTATGCCGGAATAGAAAATCGACTAAGGTTAAGGCATGAATCTGTTACATGCCAGGCGCCTTTGCCATGTTATTATCATTACTGCATTGTGTCGTTAGAAAATTTTACCGGTGATCCAGCGCACGGTATGCTGAGCCGACCCGGGTATTATTAAACATGGCTCGATCATTCGGTCGATATTTCCCGCTAGATAATATCGGAAGGAGAAGTAGTGCGGTATTGAAGCTGGACCTTCTCAGGGCATCCTATTTTACTTTCGGGATTAGTAGCAACTGATGAAAATAACAATGGAGGAAAATGACCATGCGACTATTGAAAGCCATTGTCAAGGCAGTCTATCCCAGCGATTTATTCAAGCTATTATTCTGCACGATATTTATCCAGGCTGCGAATGCCGATATACGCCAGATCTATGTAAGCAACGAGAAAAGCAGCACCTTAACCGTGCTCGACGGCAAGAGCTATGAGTTTGTTCGTTCTATCCAAACCTGCAAACGACCACGCGGTGTTCATTTTAATTTAGACCGCTCGCAGTTTTTTGTCGGTTGCGCAGACGACAATGTAATCGCCATCTACGACACGGCCAGCGGCGACCGAGTCGGGCGAATCCGTAGTATCGAAGAACCAGAAACGTTTGACCTGACACCAGACGGTAAGATACTCATCGTTTCAAATGAAGAAGACGCCGCAGCGTCCTTTGTCGATATCGCCAGTGGAAAGGTTATTGGCGACGTAGAACTCGGTGAGGAACCGGAAGGTGTGCAAATAACGCGGGATGGATTGACAGTATACGTCGCCTCAGAGGCCGCTAACCTGGTACATGTCATCGATGTCAAATCGATGGAAGTGATAGCGGATATTCTGGTGGGCACCAGACCTAGACGCTTCGCGCTAACACCAGATGAAAGTGAACTATGGGTTTCGGCCGAACTGGCCGGACTGGTCGATATTATCGATACCAAAACGCACAAAGTGATCGGCGATATTTCTTTTTTGCCGACCGGGTTTAGGCGCAACGAAGTTACTCCCGTTGATTTACTAATGACGCGAGATGGAAAAACCGCCTTCGTCGCGCTGGGCCGAGCCAACCATGTCGCAATCGTTGACGTTGTCAAACGTAAGGTCGAAACCTATATTCTGGTCGGTAAACGACCCTGGGGATTGTCTCTCTCAGCGGATGAAAAAACATTATTTGTCGCCAATGGGTTGTCGGACGACATTTCGATTATCGACGTACCTAGCCGCAGGGTGCTCAAGTCAGTTCCAGTTGGACAGGTGCCTTACGGCATTCTACTCGACGAATAAAGGAGTCAGGTTATGCGGTTAACAGGAATAATATTCATCCTGACCATTCTTCATTTACCAGCGTTAGCACTCAGCGCGTCCAACGACGCAGTTCAAACGGTCAACATTGGTTATGCAGAAATAATTGACGATCTCCGCTACGAGGAAAAACGTGCCTATGCGCGAATTCGAGTGAAGCCTCACCATCGTCCTATCGCCGGTGCGGAAGTGGCCATACGCGAAAGCAAGATACTGGGCCGAGCACTCAAAATGAAATTCAACCTGAAACTGGCCGAGGCGATAGATGCCGACGCCTTGATCACACGAATAAAAAGGATGTACAAAGAAGATAACGTGGCATTTTTTATTGTCGACGCAGATGCCAAAACTTTAACCGCAATAGCCAACGCTACCACCCAGATGGATATCTTGTTGTTCAATATATCCGATTATTCAGATTGGTTACGCGGCGCGGGTTGTCATCCCAGGCTAATGCACGTGATTCCAGGTTACGCAATGCTGACAGATGCCTTAAGCCAGTTTCTGATGTTCAAAAAGTGGCGGAAGGTATTACTACTTAAAGGACCTGAACCGGAAGACGCTGCTTTCGCTGCGGCATTTAGCCGTTCAGCCAGACGTTTCGGTATTAAAATAATTGAGGAACGCGAATTTTTACCCGGAAACGACCCGCGCAATCGGGAGCAGAATAACATTACATTGATGACGTCCGGCACCGATGCCGACCTTATTTTTGTCGCGGATATTGAAGGTGAATTTGGTCGCTATGTTCAGTACCAGACGAATACTCCACTACCCGTGTTTGGTACCGAGGGCTTACAGGCCTCAAGCTGGCATTGGTCCTGGGAGAGGCATGGTGCGCCACAACTCAATCAACGTTTCGAAAAGAACGCCAAACGCCGTATGCAGGGGCCTGACTGGGCAGCCTGGGCGGCGGTAAGATCGATAATTGAATCGATATTGCGCTCCCGCTCTACCGAGTTCGAAAAGGTAGTGGCCTACCTACGCAGCGCTCAGTTAAACCTCGATGCCTATAAAGGAGCTCCGGTAAGTTATCGACCCTGGGATAACCAGCTTCGACAGCCAATTCTACTGCACAGCTACAATGCCACCATAGATCGAGCTCCAATTCGAGGATTTTTGCACCCTGAAGAAAATATGGATACCCTCGGTTATGATCAGGTTGAACAACGCTGCCGCTAATTTCAAATCCACGGCTCACAACCAATAACACAATATCCGGTTCAACGAGTCTGCCTTATGTTTATCAGGCCCTACACTCTAAACAGATAAAAAGTAAGGCCTGGTCTCTTTTATCAATTTGTCTGATCGAGTGAAAAGCGTTCGCGCAGAAATCGGGCGATACCATCTTCATCGTGGTGTCCGACGATTGCCGTTGCAGCAGATTTGATTGCATCGTTAGCATTGGCTGGTGCGTAACTCTCATCGGCCGCCTCGAACATACTGAGATCGTTGTCACTGTCGCCAAAACAGATGATACGCTCGAAACCCAGTAATTCCTTCAGAGTCTTTATCGCAACACCCTTGCTGGCATCACTGTGGTGAATATCCAGCCAGTGCCATTGCGCACCCTCGATGGCGAGTCCGGAATAAGCGACGAGCTGGGGTTCTTTCCCGATATTGTGCAGTATGGCGTTGATGGCATCGACAGGCCCGATTGAATTGACGTGTGTGACTACAGCATCAGACGGCAGTTGGTCGAGCGTATGCGTCCACACATGGCCTTCGATACCGAAGCTCTTAACGAGCACGTGATCGGCCTCGGTTTGCAATGCTGGGTAGTACACCGTGCTTTGATGGTTTTCATCCAGCGTGAAGACGAAAGGCGTCACTCCCTGGTGGAAGCAACCCTGAACGACCCTTTCTAGCTCGGACGTCGCAAGCGTTGTGCTGTTCGAAAAGCGCTTCTGCTCGGGGTGCCAGATCATGACACCGTTCTTGTACGCTTGAGGCAGATCGAAGCGATGACCTTCCAGAACTTTCTGTGCTCCGTGAAGTGTGCGGCCCGTCGCGACGGTATAGGCAATCTCGCGTCTAGACAGCCGCTTGAGCGTCTCGCTGGTGTAATCCGAAATCATCGCTTGCCGATTGAGAAGCGTTCCATCGAGGTCGAAAACTATGAGTTCCATCGTAAATAGTCCCTGTGAAAAGTAAACCATTAGTGTCGCTGCTAAGTCAGGGTCCGCAGTAAAAGCCAACGGTTTTATGGCTCTGATCTGTAGGAGTTCACCGGCTCTTCGATTAACCTACCGACCCAACCTTCCAGGTATTTAGCTTAACGTAACGACATTGGGACGGAAGGATAAAAAATAATGCCTCCGCCCTCTTTTTGTGTACTATCCGAATCTGGCCAGATCACCGCGTGATCGTGCAGGCTTCTAACTTCCTCGGTTTTTTATCTCATTGACTCAGCGCTGCAACTTGTGAAGAATGAGCCAACCGAACTAAGCCCTGGCAACCCACGCCTTACACCAGCCTGCACTGGCAACACTCTTTCCGGGAAAGATTGCACAGGGCCCCCATTCTTTACTGGGGTCCCCCGTATAGAGCTGACAATTAGCGCAATTTCGATCTGCCAGGGCCGATTTATGAACGTACTCTAGAGCTTTCGCCTGGGCATTTCCGGGATCGAGTTGTGGTGAATTGGCAAGCGCTTTACCACTACCGATCACGATGGATGGAAAAACGCACACCAACGCGGCTGCTTTCAAAAATCTTCTTCGGGTCATTTCCTGTTTCATGGTTTGTCTCATTGCTATTAAATAATGGGTTTAAAAGGCTCTTCGGTATGAAATGTTCTTTTTTTATGATCAGGCTGCCTCCGACTTTTCATCAACAATCCATTCGGGTTTGTCGCGTCTGGTCCAGCGAGCGAAGCTGAGTTTTTCGGCGATGTAGAAACGTCTGTATGCGGCTACAGGATCGCCGGCAATTTTATATTCACCGGGCATTGCCTGAGCAAATGGCGTGAGCCCACGACGCCTATATCGATATCCGGAAATTGATTCCAGCACATCGATTGATCGATGGTTGTTTTGTTTTTCAAAGCGATGTAGATACTCGTCGTTGAGGAACAATGTCAGGTCCTTGAGCCATAGAAAATTATCGTAGGAATCACCGACCCACAACACACAGGGGTGATTGTTGTGGGTAGAGCGGTAAGGCGTTTTTAACTCCATTTTATTCAACGAGGTACACAAAATTTGAACACTTTCCAGAATCATCTTGACGACATGCTGATCGCAATGATATTGGGCGCAACGTTCGATATCGTGATCTAACAAAAATATATTCAAGGTCTGTTCGAGCTTCTTGATGCAGTGGATGTGAGTTACTACGAATGAATTCAGGTCTAGGATCACATACGGCAGACGAAGTTCTATATTTTCAGAGTTTTGCCTTTCCAGACTGACGGTGCAGACCTTACTTCCCACATTTGAGGTAACGCCCCTTCCACGTCTTGTACTCAAAGCTGTCGGTCTCCTTTTCGAAGACGGAGCCAGGCTTGATATCGATTGTAACGTCAGGTCTGCTATCTTTACCCCGCTATTCGAGTCATATAGGCCCGTTGTCTTTAAACTTGTTTAGGATCCCTGGCCATAGATCTATATTGGTGGATCGCGCGTAAAGAGCTAGACAGGTAAAGATATTCTTTATTACGATGGTATCCGACCGCTTTGAAGTGCCGAAATTAGCAAGCTTTAAAAATTTGCGAACTGCAATCTAAAGCTCAAAGACATCCCCGAACTGGGTGAGGGTGACGTTGGCCACGACAAGGCATTGTTGCTGCCGAGGCTATATCAGATTATGAAAAAAAGGCGGCTAATAGAAATGAAGCGACAAAGGCTGCTTGTTCACCGAGTGCCTGTTTTTATCAGGATATGGACCACTATTTTGAACTTTATTTTACGAGTGTGGGACGAATCGCACCTGCCCGGTTATTTAGATGATATGACCCCGCAAAGGCTGATCTCTATAAGCGGCTGTGCGTGAACCGTTAAACGACTTATTCAGTGAGAACTATTTATGAATTCTCTATCCATCAAAACCGTTGAATTCGAGCGTCCGCAAATGGACCAGGGCACCAGTTGCACCGCCAATGCCTGGGCGCGCGTGCCTGTAGAGCTGTCGTTGGCTGAAAAAGCAGCCCTCAAGACGCGCATCAAACGCCTGCTAAAAAAACAGCAAGCGGTGCTGGTCGCGCACTATTATGTCGATGCCGATTTACAAGAGTTGGCGGATGAGACCGGTGGTTGCGTGTCGGATTCACTCGAGATGGCGCGTTTTGGTCGCGACCATCCGGCTAAGACTGTGGTGGTGGCTGGTGTAAAGTTTA
>JBLHGU010000182.1:0-10163 GCA_047615875.1 Parasphingorhabdus sp. | reverse complement strand
CAAAATCGAGCCTATCAAAAAGATTTGCTATGAGCGCCTCGAAGCGCTCCAACAGGGGTTTGTCAGTTTGATACTGTGTCACATAACAATCCCTCTTGCATTGTGCACCCATATCTAGCAGCACCCTAATTTGTGGCCCAATTGAATAATAATTTACTGATAAGCATATCACTATGATTAAGAAATCACGTCGTCGCCTAATCGAAGCGATCACGCTGGGAGGAGGTGTGATCTCGGTCACTAATCTAACCAAATCCTGGACCAAACCGGTTGTAGAGTCGGTGGTTCTTCCAGCGCATGCCCAAACGACAGAGGTAGATGATGACACTGGCGCGGCTAGTGCAAACTTAGTAGCTTGTAATAATCCTGCAACTGAGACGAGTGAGTTTCAGTATTTAGTTACCTTCACTAATGAACCCCCACAGATCGGTGACGCAATAACAGTAACCCCGATTACTTCAACCCCTGTTTTGACCGGGAACCAGATCTATGCGTTTTCCGTAACCGGTGGTGGGGGAAGCAATTTTGGTCTGTTAAGTTTCTTTTTTGGGATGCGAACCGGAATTCCAAAAAACACATTCTATAATTTCCCATTAAATGGCTCAGGTGATCATCTCTGTGCTACCCCACTTAACGAAACTCTCACAGGTCAAACTCTGACTCTGGATCAGGGTGGCACACCGGCTAGAACCCTGAACTATGAAGTTGTTTTTGCCGGGTCTGCAGGCGCACCAACAATCACCGTAAACTATATATCAGTTACCTGATTTAAGAATCAAAAGAGCAAAATGGGCAGACTCAATCATTTCAATCGAGTCCATCCCTTTGCCTTTAATGCGTCGAATTAGCGGCATAAACTTTTCAAAGAAAATACGGTCATCCTCAGATAACCTTTCTAGTTCATCAAAGTGAGGAGCAGTAGGTGCAGCTTATCTGCCCTGGTAAATACAGTTTAGTGTTTTCCGAATCCGACCATCGTTAAATTGCCTGCCTGAGTTGTTGAATAAACTCAACATCGATCCCACAACAGCCGCCAATAACTTCGATGCCATCGTTTTTCCATTCGGCAGCTTGCTTGGCGAACTCTTCCGGGGTGATCTCGGTAGCAACCGCTTCATCTCTATGACTGGATGTGTAGTCACTTCGATCTGCCTCTGGATAGAGTGCAACAGGTCCATCCCAAAGCTCCCGCAAAATAGGCAGGGCTTTGTTAGTGCTTTCTACAGTGGAGTGAAACAGCGCGATACAGTCAGGTTTCGAAGCTTTAAGTAGCTGCTTCAGTCCATCAGCAAAGTTTTCCTGATCAGAATAACCCATTTCAACCTGATTACTCACTTCGTTCCAACGCACCCGAAAGCCAATCCATACCGGCAGTCCTGTACTCTGGCAGGCCTGCATAACCCAGTGCCGTTGAGCCATTGAGCCAGTCGACTCTCCCAGCAAAAAATCAACACCAGCGTCGGCCAAAATCTCAGCCTGTTCCTGTAAATTTGCTATAGCTTGTTGTTCGGAAATTTGAGTACGACTATTAGCATGCCTATGTAGAGCTCTAATAGACTCACCGCCTATTGTGAGCCCGAAATTAGAGACTGATCCGGCAATCCAAACCGGGCGATTTGCAAAACGCTCACGAGCTTCCTGTGCCAGGTTGACGCCGCGAATGTTCAATTCGCGGGTCGAGTCTCCCAGTCCTAGCGGCTCCAGATTGTGTCGTGCCGAGGCGTAAGTGTTCGTCGTAAGGATATCCACGCCACAATCTAGATACTTATGATGCATATGTCGGATGGTGTCTGGATGTGTGTGCAGTGCTTTGCCGGCCCAGCAGATGTTATCCATCGGCACATCCATTCTTTGTAACTGGGTCCCAATAGCGCCATCTAGGACTAAGCATTCGCCATTTTGTAAGCGTTGATTTAGATCTTCATAAGTCATATGTTCGCCCATGCAATTAATAGTATTTGACAAGTTGGTTCGACAAATTGTAATGTGGTGAAACATAATTAAATCACATTCAACTAGTTTCGGATAGCGTTTAGTGAGTCATTTTTCAATATTTTCAATCGCGCGCAATGCTCTGACCGGTCATAAGAACTGGGAAAAAATGTGGCGTAGTCCGGAACCCAAGAAGGAATACGACGCGGTAATTATTGGCGGAGGGGGGCATGGACTAGGTGCCGCTTATTATCTCGCCAAAGACCACGGCATAACCAATGTCGCTGTGCTTGAGAAAGGCTGGCTGGGTGGCGGCAATACTGGCCGTAATACCATGACAGTACGTTCAAATTTCCTACGCGAAGACAGCGTGCCATTTCATGAGCTTTCTATAGACCTGTATCACCAGCTAAGCAAAGACCTAAATTACAATTTGATGGTCAGTCAGCGCGGCATGATCACATTTATTCAAAGTTCGGCCGTTAATCGAATTGCTATGCAAATGGCTAATACCATGCATATTTATGGTGCTGAATATCGCATGTTAAGCCTGGATGAAATTAGGCAACGTGTGCCAATATTTAATCCGTCTGCAGATATGCGATTGCCGATTCTTGGTGGGGTGTATCAGCCAAGAGCGTCGATGGTGCGGCATGATGCAGTGGCTTGGGGATTCGCGCGTGGTGCGGATTCGCGGGGTGTAGACATCATTCAGAATTGTGAAGTGAGTGGAATTAGAAGAGAAAACGGCGCAGTGACCGGGGTTGAAACAAACCGTGGCTTCATAAAGGCCAAGAAGGTTGGCATGGCGGTTGCTGGTCACGGCAGTGTCGTCGCCGATATGGCCGGTATTCGTTTACCCATAGTGACTCAGCCATTGCAGGCCTGGGTCTCAGAGCCCATTAAGCCAGTTCTTAACGAAATTGTCGTAATTCGTAGTTACTACGGAACCTATTTAATGCAATCTGATAAGGGTGAGATTGTTATCGGTCAGGGTTGTGATCCCTACGCATCCTATGCGCAACGCGGTACCTTCTCGATTATTGAAGATGCTACCAATGCAATGCTGGAAGTATTTCCGAGTTTCAGTCGTTTGAAATTACTTCGACACTGGGCAGGCATGCTGGATATGCCGTTTGATGGTAGTCCTATCATTTCCAAGACAGATGTAGACGGATTTTATGTAGATGTTGCGGGCTCCGGGGGGTTTAAAACCACACCTGCTGCTGCTAAAACTTTTGCGCATTTAATTGCTCGAAATGAATCACATCCGTTAACGGAAAACCTCGGTTTAGGCCGGTTCCAGAATGGTCGGCTCGTACAGGAAGGCGGTGTATCCGCTAATCGATGATGAGATATAAAACATGTTGCTAATACCTTGTCCCTGGTGTGGCCAACGTAATGAAGACGAATTCATATGTGGTGGTGAATGTGCCCGGGTTCGACCGCAAGACCCGGATATCACTACGGATGCAGAATGGGCAGATTACCTGTACAACAGCACCAACCATAAAGGCCTGGTTCGCGAATGGTGGTGGCATGTAAATGGCTGCACCAAGTGGTTTCAGATTGACAGAAACACAGTGACCCATGCAATACATTCTATAGAGGAGAAAGAAAGTTGAGTCGCCTGTCTAGTGGTGGTGCTATTGATCGTCGCCAGGTCATAAACTTTCGTTTTAACGGAAAAGCTTATCAGGGATTTGAGGGCGATACGTTAGCATCGGCATTGTTAGCTAATGGTGTGCGTGTGGTTGGTCGAAGTTTTAAGTATCATCGTCCACGAGGCATTGTGAGTTGCGGAGTGGAAGAAACTAATGCTTTAGTGCAACTGCGCAGTGATCTGGATCAACCCAATATAAGAGCAACAATCTTGCCTTTGACAGAAGGGCTTGAAGCAGAGAGTATAAATTGTTGGCCAAGTGTTAATTTCGATATTGGTGCAATTAATGGTTGGCTCGCGCCACTGTTTCCCGCAGGGTTTTATTACAAGACCTTTATGGCAAGGCCCTGGGATTTTTACAGTCGCTTTATTCGTCGTGTGGCAGGCCTCGGGCAGATGCCTAAAGTTGCTGACACGAACTCTTATGAAAGAATTCACCATCATGTAGATGTGCTGGTTATTGGTGCCGGGCCCGCTGGTCTCAGTGCAACACTGTCGGCAGCCCAGGGTGGAGCGAATGTTCTATTAATTGATGACCAGTCTGAAGCCGGTGGGGATTTATTATTCGATACCGCAACAATTGATCACCGGCCAGCACTCGAATGGGTTAAGGAGACTACGGACAGCCTTGATCAACTAGCTAATGTTACGCGCCTGAAAAATACCATTGCAACAGGCTATTACGATCACAATCTTGTAATAGCCGTTCAAACCAGTCCAGAGGAAAGCTGGATTCGTGAACGTTTGTGGCATATTCGTGCGAAGCAAGTGGTAGTTGCGACCGGTGCCGTAGAGCGTCCTTTGGTGTTCGCAAACAATGATCGCCCGGGTGTTATGTTGTGCGCATCGGCTGCGGGTTATATCACCCGTTTTGGTGTAAAGCCCGGTAAGGCGTGTGTTCTGTTTACCAATAATTCCAGGACCTACCACTATCTTCCTGTGCTACAGGGTGCGGGTATTAAAGTTCTTGAAATAGTCGACTGTCGAGACACAGTAGATAATGCAAGTCTGGAAATAGCCAAGCAGCTTCATATCCCAGTGGTTTCAGGCTCCCATGTAATAAATGTAGACGGCACAAAGTCAGTGCGTTCCGTTACCGTTTGCTCAATAAAGGGCAACACCAATCGCCATACCATCGACTGTGATTTAGTCTGCCACTCCGGTGGCTGGAATCCCCTGGTGCATCTACAGTCTCATAGCGGTGCAAAGCCTGTTTTCGATTCTGAAAATGTCACCTTTATCCCTGGAAAGCCGATTCAGAAAGAACAATCTGTCGGTGCTTGCAATGGTCGTTTCCTTTTGTCAGAGTGCATTTCAGATGGCCTGGTAACAGGGCAGAATGTTGCTGCAGGTCTTGGCTATAACGTTAAAGGTCTGTCCTTCGATAAAGACACAAACGATACACATTATTCAATCGAGGCTTTTTGGGCGAAGGATGAGGATATAGGCAAGGCCTTCGTTGACTATCAAAATGATGTTACGCGCGCCGATCTGGCATTGGCTATGCGAGAAAACTTTCAGTCCATCGAGCATATTAAACGTTATACAACAGCTGGAATGGCAACCGATCAGGGCAAGATGGGTAATCCCAACGTGATCGGAATTGTTGCTCAAATGAGTGGTACCTCAATGACAGCGACTGGCACCACTACTTATAGACCACCTTTTCAACCGGTAAGCTTTGGCGTAATTGGAGGTATGGAACGTGGTGCATTAATTATCCCGGCACGAATTACACCGATTACCCAATGGAATATTGAAAATGGTGCCGCTATGAACGAGGCAGGTGCTAATTTTCGTCGACCATTCTACTATCCGAAAACGGGTGAGTCGATGCAGGATGCCATGAACAGGGAAGCACTCGCTACACGTAATGGTTGCGCTATATATGATGCTACCCCGCTAGGCAAATTCGAGTTGTATGGCGAAGGTGTGGAGGAGTTGCTCAATAGGGTCTACACAAATTCCTTCTCAAATCTGCCAGTAGGGCAGGGTAGATTCGGTTTAATGCTTAGGGAGGATGGCCGTCTTATGGATGACGGTGTCACATTCAAGCTCGATACTAATCATTATTTGATGTCTTGCGGTACCGGTGCCGCCCCCGTTGTACTTGGACATATTGAACGGCTGTTGCAGACCGAATGGCAGGACCTGAAAGTCTATCTGGTTAATGTATCAGCAGGGTGGGCGAATATCTGTGTATGTGGCCCATTAGCCCGTGAAGTATTGACAGGTGCCGGGCTGGATGGTGATCTGCTAGATAGCATGAAGTTTATGCAGATGAGATCTACGCAAATTGCTGGCCTTGATGTACGAATTGCTCGTGTTAGTTATACAGGGGAATTAAGTTTTGAATTTGGTGTGCGAAGAAGAGATGGTTTGCAATTGTGGAATATGTTTATGGAAGCTGGACGTCAATATGACATAACTCCTATTGGTTCGGAGACCAGTGGTGTATTACGCATTGAAAAGGGTTTTGTTTCTCCGGGTATCGAGGGCGACAACATAACCAATCCCTACGATGCGGGTCTGGGTTGGGTTATCGACATGAAAAAGCCAGATTTTATCGGTAAACGTAGCTTGCAACGAGACTTAAAAATTGGCGGTGAGCGTCAGCATGTCGTTGGCTTGCTGCCAGATGATCACAACGCAAAGATCGCTGATGGATCGGCTCTGGTTCCTGTGCAGCCAGGTACCAGTGGAAACCCAGAGTTTCAGGGCCACGTTACGGCTGCCTGTTATAGCCCGACATTGAAACGAACTATTGCGTTGGCATTATTAAAGAATGGCAAAACTCGTCATGGAGAAAGTATTCGAATTTCCGGTTTGCAGGGTTCATTTACTGCAACCGTTACCAAGCCGGTTTTCTACGATCCACGTGGCGAGAGAATGCGCGCATGAGCTATGACGTTAAAGTTGAGCCTATAAAAGGCCATGGACTCATCAATATTCGCGCTGATGTTGCTGCGCAGAAGGCTATTGGTGAATCTCTGGGTTACGAATTACCAATAGCCCCACATAGCGCGCTTCAGGTAGAAGACGTGTCAGTGTTATGTTTTGCAGAGGATCAATGGTGGGTGCGTTGCTCGTTAGAAAACGAAATGGCATTGTTCAATCAACTCTATGACCTGCAAAAGAATCATCATTGCGCAACGACACTACTCTCTGATCATTTCACTGGGTTTTCGATCATAGGGCCTGACGTAAGCAAAGTTCTGCGACAAGGTATGACTATTGATTTAAACACCTATGCCACCGGGCAGTGCACTCGCGCTGGCTTTGCCCGATGCGGTGCTTCTATTCAAGTTGTTAAGCAAAATTTTCACTATGATTTATTTGTTGAGTCAAGCTACTCAAGCTATGTTGCTCAATGGTTTAAAGCAGCCACTAGCGGCGTAAGAAATTCTTTAACTCGTTAACGGGTGATGTGCTACGGCTAGTTTCAGTAGTCTAACTTTGCGAGGTGTTCATTCTAATGAGTAATATCTGTGATATGAATTGAAATGAAATTGACCCCAACAGAAGTAAATGCCAGCAAGCGTATACGTGTAGTTGATAACCAGATTGTTTTTGCTGCTGGACGACTGGATATCGATGACCTTGGGATGATTAAAAACCCTGGTGATATATCGGCCCAGGTGTCCGGAATTATTGCAGCACTTGAGTTGTCCTTAAGAAAAATTGACGTAAGTCTAGCTGCTCTGGTCAAGCTGGTTGTCTATTATGTTCAAATCGACGTTGATGAAATACAACTCCGACAGCATTTAGGACAATGTCTTGGGACCGACGTGCACACCACTGTTACGTTTGTGCCATTACGACAGCTTCGGTGTTCAGGGGCGTTGGCGGAAATTGAAGCCATTGCAATGCTGGGAGATAGTGCTCGAGACGTAATTGTGCACGGTAATCTTGTGGAGCCAGGTGTGGGTTTTTGCCATGGGCTGAAATGTGGAGAGTTCTCTTTTCTTAGTGGGCAGTCTTCAGCATCCCGAGATAGCACGATTCTATTTGCCGATGACCTGGTTAGCCAAAATCAAAAAACTATTGAAAATCTACAAATCGTATTGCAAACAATGGGGGTCGATAATAGTGACATTGTAAAGGTAAATAGTTGGCGCGCGCCTGCCACTGACTATGCCGCCTATAAAAAAGCCGCCGATGATCGCTTTAGTTTTCTGGGCGCCGCGACTCCTGCGGTGACTGGCATAACCATACCGAGATTGAATGCAATTGGGTATCAAATACGACTCGATCTTTGGGCCATGGATTCCCAAGTACAACGAACCCCAATTAATCCGCCTGATCACTGGGGTTGGAAAATTGCCACTAGTTACAGCCATGGGTTGCAGGTTGGGCCCTGGCTATTCGTGGGCGGGCAAGCGGCCCTGGATAAAGATTGTGTTGTGCAGCACCCTGAGAATATTCTTAAACAAATTGACGTAACTAAAAACTTTATCGAAAACATAATCAACCACGCATCGGGTGATTATGAAATGGTTAAGTTGAATGGACTGTTCTGCGACAGCACAGACCCGCATCCAGGGTCCGAAATAAGGCAGTCATTAATTGACCTGTTTCCCGACTCACAGCCGATCACAACATTTGTACCCGTTGATCATCTGGCCTATCCTCAACAGACGATCGAGCTTGACGGCATCGCCCGATTGCAGACAGGTGATTGCTGAACGACTACAATTTAGATTGGATCTATCCTATAGCCACTAATGGCTTATCGAATTTTACCGGGGAGGCCTAAACCCTATGACTGAATCAACCAGTTCACTGCACGAAAGCATTACAGTTTGCGATATGACTTTTCCCTGGAGTCATATGGGGTTACGGCCTCTTGGCGAAGCCGCTTTAGAGCGTATGGCACAGAACGGCGTCGATTTTGTTTCACTGACCCTGGCACTTGATTGGCATGGGGTAGAAACGACTATACGCACCATTGCTGCAGAACGTGCTTTTATTCGCGCAAATTCAGATCGCTATATTCTGGCAGAAAGTGTGGCAGACATTCGGCGAGCTAAAGAAGAAGGCAAACTTGCACTGGGTTTTCATTTTCAGGGCACCAATCCGGTGAGTTACGATATTGGCTTGATTGAGGTCTATTATCAACTGGGTATCCGTCATATGTTGATGTGTTACAACCTGAAGAATTCAGTGGGTGATGGCTGCCAGGAAGAGACTGATTCAGGTTTGTCACGCTTTGGTAGACAACTGGTTGCAGAGATGAATCGAGTCGGCATGTTGGTGGACGTTAGTCATACAGGCTATCGGACCAGCATGGATGTTATCGAAGCGTCATCGGCACCGGTTATTACTTCTCATTCCAATCCCCGTGCCTTGTGTGATCACACCCGTAACGTTCCCGATGATCAGTTGCTAGCCTGTGCCGCTACCGGTGGTGTTATTGGTGTGGTAGGTTTTTCCAAAGTATTGGGAAATGATAAAGATGTACGTGCTGATCATATGGTGCAACATATCGAATATCTCATTGACCTGGTCGGACCACAACATGTCGGTCTTGGCATCGATTATGTCTACGATCAGAACTTTGATATGCGAACCGTATGGTCGCCACATTATTCCGGTCGTCCTGTTGGTGTCCTTGAACCGGAAGAGCTGCCAAATGTAACAGAGTTGCTATTATCGCGGGGGCACGGTGAAGATGTTATTCGTAACGTAATGGGTGAAAACTGGCTGCGTGTTGCTGAGTCTGTTTGGAAGTAATGTAGTTGTTTGGTAGAGCATTTGGCCAGTATTTTGAGTAACAATGTAATGAATGATTCACTAAAGAGTGCTAAGGAGGCAATCGAAGATGCCTACATAGCAATGACTCCAAAGTCTGCTGCACTTGGAAAACAGGCACGACATGTTCTGCCTAGCGGAGTTGTACACGATTCACGCTTTATTAAACCCCACGGGCTTTATGCCAGCCATGCTGCAGGATCACGAAAATGGGATGTTGATGGCAATCAGTATATCGATTACTACGGTGGCCACGGTGCGTTGCTACTAGGACATAATCACCCTGAACTAGTCGCGGCCGCAAATGCTCAACTACTAAAAGGAACCCACTTTGCAACCAACCATGAAATGGAGATTCGCTGGGCGGAAAAAATAATTGAGATGGTGCCGTCTGCCGAGCGGGTGCGATTCCATTCATCCGGTACCGAGGCCACCCAAATGGCCGTACGTTTGGCGCGTGCTTACACAGGTAAAAGAAAAATAATGCGTTTTCAGGGTCATTATCATGGCTGGCTGGACGACATGACTACGGGCTATATCTCTCACTTTGATGGAACTCCGGTCATTGGTGTGCCTGAAAGTACGGCAAATAACTCGATAACACTGGATCCCTACAATGAATCTGAAGTCGAAAAATATTTAGTTGAAGATAACGACATAGCCGCCGTTATTGTTGAGCCGTTAGGTGCGGCAACTGGCAAAGTGCCAATTAGCCCGGAATTTCTGCAATCACTGCGACGTTGGACAAAAGACAACAATGTTCTGTTGATATTCGATGAAGTTGTGACAGGGTTTCGTGTTTCACCGGGAGGTGTTC
>JBLHGU010000181.1:0-10218 GCA_047615875.1 Parasphingorhabdus sp. | reverse complement strand
CCCTATTTCTTCGACTACGATACGATAAAACACCTCGAATCAGATCATCCTGTTAAAAGAAATAATCCAAGGCGGCTTTCTCAGGTGGCCTATGATTTGATTCCGCCGGAGTCGGCGCTGCATCGCTTATATCATTGGCAGCCGTTGCCGGATTTTTTGGCTGATGTGCTGGGTTTTGAAAACCTCTATCAAATGACGGACCATTATCAATCCCTGAATATTTCCATTATGGATGAGGGCGGTTGCCAGCAATGGCACTTTGACCGAGGCATTTTCGTAACCACACTGCTACTCCAGCAATCTGAATCTGGCGGTGTTTTCGAATATGTGCCGAATATTCGCGAAGATGACGATGAACACTTTGATGAAGTAGGTGCTGTTATTGAAGGTGACCGATCCAGAGTCAGGCAAATCACCATACAGGCCGGAATGCTAAACTTATTCAAAGGTCATTACTCCATGCATCAGGTCACACCGGTGCAAGGTGATCAACGTAGAATTCAGACCGCGCTGGCTTATTCCCCCAGTGCAGATCGACAGGGCAATCTTAAATCGAGCTTGCTGCATTACGGACCGCGCGTCGCCATTCGTGCTGGTCTAACCAAAAGTCAAAAACAAGAACTGCTCAATTAGATGGAAAAGCAATGAAACATACTGCTGCGTTACCCTTCTCTAACATCAAACACCTACTGTTTGGTCTATCGATAGTCCTCATTGTTTTGGCGTTGCCGAGGGTTGGATTTGCCCAAAATTTATCACCTGGCCTGCCGGAGGCTCAGGTCGCCATTGAGCTTGCTGACCCTGCTAGTAAGGAGGCAGTGCGGGAACTCGTGTCAACTTTGAGTGATGACGCGGTTCGGCAGTTACTTATTCAAAGACTGGACGCCGTAGCTGAATCAAATCAGGCAGCAGAAAATACAGACTCTGGTGTGTTAGGCGTGCTCAGTGATGGCTTTGCAGTGTATTGGCTGAATGCCAAAGATGCCATTGTAAACATTAGCAATGTGCCGGGAATATTAACCAAGATCAGCAACAGCTTAAATCAGGCACTTGCACAGGATGGCTTATGGCACTTAACTATGGCGTTCGTTCTCGCAGTGCTTCTGGGTGTGGCTGCAGAGCGTGCCGTCACGTATGCTTTCAGACGGCGTAAACAGGCTTTGATCGATTCATTCTCCACAACTTTGTCTGGAATATTGCGCATTATTTATACCCGGCTTTCCTATGACATTCTTGGAGTGCTAGCATTTTTTCTCGTTAGCTATTTGGTTATTCGAAATTTTTACCCAGCAGAATCGTTGACCCTTGCCCTCGTCTATATTCCCATTGCCAGCATTGTCGCCACCTGGATGGCTTTTGTTGTAAGCCGATTTTTCTTTGCCCCAGCGCGACCGGAACTACGCATCTGCAAGACGACAGACGAACGTGCCTGGCAACTAACCATCAGTTTTTCCATTCTGGCCGGCTATATTGTGTTGATGCACAATACTTTCTACCTGTTTGTTCAAATAGGCTTCACCGATTATGGCGGCTATGATTATATGCAGAGGCTGGGCTTCTTCATGAATATCACGCTTTACGCGGCGGCGGCCTGGGTTGTCTGGTACAACCGGCTTAGCCTTACTGAAGTGCTGACTGAGAACAAGAAGCGGGTCTATATGGCCATTGGTGAGGATGCACCCTCTGATCTCAGCTGGTTTGCTATGCACTGGCCGAAAATTGCTATGCTGCTAATCCTGTGCAAGTACCTAATGGTGGAGATAGTTGTTAACACCGCAGATGTTGGGGTGTATTCAACTGGTGCGGTCTATATCACTTTCATTGTAATTTTTCTCTGGCCCGGCATCGATGCCAACCTGTCTTTGACGGTTGCCAAGGGAATCAAGACACCAGAGGATGAATCTGCTGGGGCAGGCAAAGCCCGACGGAGCATGCAACAAGGCTTGTTACGAGTCGGGCGAATAATGGTAGTTGGTCTAGTGTTGTATGTGTTGGCACGTTTGTGGGGTTTGAATATCCTGGATCTGGCCGAAGCAGGTCTTGGTGCCCAGGCCGCAGGTAATCTGGTTGAATTATTGTTTGTCGCCATGACCGGCTATCTTGCCTGGGAGCTGGTATCTATTTTTATAGGCTACTGGCTGGCTGCAGAGGGTGGCAACCCCGATGACCAGGATGGCGGCGGTGGTGAGATCGGCGGGGTGGGGTTATCCCGTGTGGCAACCTTGTTACCCATTATTCGACGCACCGCCCAGTTCCTCATAGCGGTAGTTTCGGTCATTATGATTCTCGATAACTGGGGCGTGAATGTTGGTCCGATTCTTGCCGGTGCGGGTGTAGTAGGTCTGGCCATAGGTTTCGGTGCACAAACCCTGGTAAAGGATATTGTCTCCGGTGTATTTTTCCTGGCGGACGACGCCTTCCGAGTGGGCGAATACATTGATGTCGGCGGCACTATGGGTAATGTAGAGAAAATATCCTTGCGGTCCCTGCGCTTACGACATCATCGGGGTTTGGTGCATACAATTCCTTATGGTGAAATCCCCAAGCTGACTAACTTCAGTCGCGACTGGGTGATTATGAAATTACGTTTTCGCGTACCGTTTGAAACTGATATTAATAAAGTGAAAAAGATATTCAAAAAAATTGGTAAAGACCTGATTGATGATCCAGACCTTGGACCAGACTTTCTACAACCGTTTAAGTCTCAGGGTGTGGCCGAGGTTGATGATAACGGCATCGTTGTGCGCGGTAAGTTTATGGCCAAGCCGGGCAAACAATTCATGATTCGAAAGGAAGTTTATGTACGGGTGCAAAAGGCTTTCGATGAAGCCGGTATCCCATTTGCTCGTAAACAGGTCATGGTGCATATACCGGGTCTGGAGAAGGGCGCTGATGTTTCAATGAATGACCTTAAGGCAATAGGTGCTGCCGCTTCTGAAGCGGTTGAGGAGCCGATTGAGACAGAGACAGATAAGAAACAGCAATAAAGCTTCCCAATTTAGGCGCAGAGTACGAACTATCTCAACTGGAACTGATGACGGTAGTCGAGTTACCGGAGGCCAATCTGTCGCGATGAAAATTCACTAGGGGATCCTGTTTGTTTTCACGCCACAGTGCTTCAAAATGACTCAGGCTGACTTCTCTTTCACTATCGAGCGTCGAGTAAGCCTGTTCATATTGCAGCCTATAGGATAGAGCGGGGTGTTCCTCAGAAAGAGGCTCATAGACGGTTAATGCTTCAGTTTTGCCCCGCAGAATAAATTGCCCCATAGGGCGACCAACAAAGGTCTCTAACTGATCGACAACGTTCTGACTTACTGCAACCCGAGTACCAGTTAACTTGTTAAGAGACTCAAGGCGTGCTGCTGTATTGATGGCATCGCCGTGGGCGGTGTAATCAAACATTTGTTTGCCGCCAAAATTACCTACCATGACAGAGCCGGTATTTACGCCAATTCGGGTTATGCCTAATTCCACTCCTTCTGAGTGCTTTAGACTGACAAATTGTGTGGAAAACTTGTCCATTGCCAGAGCGCAATCGACTGCCCGTTGTGCATGATCTTTTTGTTCAACCGGTGCACCGAATATCACATGTACCGCATCACCAACAATCTTGTCGATGGTGCCTTCATGCTCGAATGCGATCTGTATCATGCCATCCAGATAATCATTCAGTAGTGTGACTAGCTCCTGGGGATCTTTTTTCTCTACTAAGGCAGTAAAGTTGGCCAGGTCGGTAAAAACAAAACTCAATACACGTCTTTCACCTCCAAGGTTTAGTAGCTCGGGGTTTTCTACCAGTCGTTTTACCAGGTTAGGAGAAAAGTAACGACCCAAACGGGTGTTGGCATTCTCGAGTCTTGAAGATTGATAAATAAGCTTGCGTGTAGACCAGGTCAGGAAAGTCAGTATTACGCCGGCACCGGCGATACTAATTAGAGTCCCCGTAAGCAAACCGACATGAAGATGGGGGCCCATTATCGCTTGAACATAATCGCCACTTACAATAGTACGCGGATCACTGACTACAAAGATGTAGTAGGCGATGTAGATAACCAATGTACCGACCGTAACTAACAGCGGATAAACAGCTCGCATTGCAACGCTGTTAAGTACAATAAATAATAAGGCCATAGGAGCCAGACCAGTTTTCAACATATAGGCAGGTTCTACTTCAGAACCGCCGACGGAGATATACCAGATGACTGGTAGCAATGCGAGAACGGTTACGTCGAGTAAAACACCAACAAACCCCACCAATCTAAGATGTTGTTTACGTTTAACATTGCGCCAGCAAAGCGTTAAGACGAAAAGATAAAACAGGCAGATGAGAGCCGTTGCCATTCTCTCGAAATTACTGAAAGCCACTATCAGAGTGGTGAGGAACAGGATCACAATGCTGAG
This sequence comes from Parasphingorhabdus sp., assembly GCA_047615875.1. Taxonomy (GTDB): domain Bacteria; phylum Pseudomonadota; class Gammaproteobacteria; order Arenicellales; family CAJQKF01; genus JBLHGU01. The sequence goes on along the minus strand of JBLHGU010000181.1, from coordinate 5,814 downwards.
GGCCCGAAAAATAGTCAGGGCACTAAGAACCTTGAATTCTCGTTCGAGAAGCAGTGATTCGGTACTGGCTGATTCGGTCGTGTTGATCATATATCGTGGCGTAGTTCAGATAGGTAAATTGCCAACTTACAACGAATATTGGCAATTAGATTGCACATAGGCGAGTGTTTTCTCTGTAGTAAATATACAGTCATTTTGTGCATAATGATCACTTTAAGACTCCTGTCGGTTTCAAAGTAAACTTATGGCCGTGGCGAACAGGACACATGTTGCAAAAGAATTTATTGATTAACCAAAATACGAGAATTGGAAATGTCCCAACCCCTGATACATGACAGCATCATTCCGGCAGGTAGTCCGTGGTCTGCAGTAGTTCCCGAAGGTTGTTTTCTCAGCATAATTGACTTGCATGGCCAACAGGGCGTGGATTTTTTGTGCTACAACGCAGATAACCCCGAGGAGCGTTACCACGCACCCAATACTCTTAAGGCAATACAGACTCTCAAATTATCCACTGGGCATAATCTATATTCGGATATAGCAAGACCCATATTCACGATTACCCATGACAGTTGCACCGGCCACGATACTATTGGTGGGTGTTGTAGTGCGCCGAGTAATGAAATGCTCTATGGGGTTAAAGATACGCCTGGTTGCCGAGAGAACTTTCTGAGCGCTTTGGCGGACAACGGGTTAGGTCGAAAAGACATTGTTCCTAACATCAATTTCTTCTGCGATGTTCCGGTTAATGTCAATCAAATGGCGGAAAATGTGTTTGTTACAGGCAGTTCAAAGCCTGGAGACTATGTCGTGCTGCAAGCCAGGATGAATGCGCTTGCGGTAATTTCAAATTGCCCACAGATGAATAATCCCTGTAATAGCGGTCAGCCAACGGAAATTCGTGTGGTTATTTCTTCGCAACCCTGGGCTGGCTAACAGATGGCTCGTTAGTGTTATACGATGTTGGATAGATGGCCAATTTTGATCTCAAAGATTCTTTGCGCTGAAGGTATCACAGTCATCAGGATTACCAGAGTTAAGTCCCCGCTTGAACCAGCTAATACGTTGTTCGGAACTTCCATGGGTAAAACTTTCAGGTGACACATAACCCTGGGACTGCTTCTGTAATCTGTCATCGCCTATAGCAGCGGCCGCAACCAGGGCTTCCTCTACATCCCCTTGCTCCAGCATTTGGCGTCCTTTGTCTGCATGGTAACCCCATACTCCCGCAAAACAATCTGCCTGAAGTTCCTGACGAACTGATAACTGGCGTGCTTCAATTTCGCTAACAGATTGCTTTTGTTGTTGCACCTTGCTTGAAATACCTAAAACAGTTTGTATGTGATGACCGACCTCATGTGCGATTACATAGGCTTGAGCGAAGTCACCGGGAGCACCATGTCGACTTTTTAGATCACTGTAGAAGGATAAATCAATATACACCTTTCGATCGCCAGGGCAATAAAACGGCCCCATAGTGGCCTTTGCGAAACCGCAGGCGGAGTTTACTGAACCCGTAAAAAGCACCAGTTTTGGCTCAGGGTATTTCTGCCCCTGTTGCTCGAATATTTGCTGCCAGGTGGTTTCTGTATCGCCCAGAATTACTGCAGTAAAATCAGCAAGGCGCTGTTCTTCCTGGCTAAATTTTGCGGTACTTGGCGAAGTAGTTTGTGTCGACGTACCAGGAGTTCCAAGCAACAAGCCTTGAACATCAACACCTAGCATGTTTGCGACTACCAGGCCGGCACCGACAAACAGAACGCCCTTAAAACCCAGTTTTCTGAATACAAAGGGAAGTAAACGTAATAGTGTAGAGCCACCACGACCCATACCACCCATGTTAAAACTTCGTTGCCCTCGGTGGTCTTCTATATTCGAACTTCTTCTTCTCTTGTTCCAGCGCATTGCGATCTCAGATCAGATTTAGCAAATTGAAACCCACATTTTACCTGCTGTAGGGGTCTAAAGTCAGGTCAGGGCTATTTGTTTTTGGATTGGCCGCAGGTTATTTCTGACTGTCTAACATAGCTTGCACCTCAACCTGTAGAGCTTACGAGTTGAGGTCGTAGTAAAGAAAGTCTAGATTATTGCGTGCCGAATTTTTGCGGAAATCCATTCACTGACAATTACCGTCGCAAGAATAACCAGTAATATTAAGGAAACCTGGGTCCAGGCTAGCGTCGAAATTGATGAATCAAGTTGTAAGCCAATACCCCCTGCACCAACTAATCCCAATACAGTCGATTCGCGGATATTAATATCCCAACGAAAAACACTTATGCCAGCAAAAGCTGGAAGTATCTGCGGGATGATGCCGAAGGTCAGTTGCTGGGCACGAGATGCCCCAGTTGCTGTGATGGCTTCAACCTGCGCAGGATCAATTTCCTCAATGGCTTCGTAGAGCAACTTGGCACAAAAACCAATCGAACGTAAACCTATTGCAATAACTCCTGCCAGCACACCAGGGCCGATTATAGTTACTAGCATCAACGCCCAGATCAGCGAATTGATTGAACGCGAAGACACAATAATAAACAGTGCAATGGGGCGCACAAAGTAAGCATTCGGCGTGGTGTTGTGTGCTGCACAGAAAGCCACAGGTACTGCTATCAAAATTGCCAACGCGGTACCTAGTGTAGCAATATTGATTGTGTCCCATATCGGCAGCCACAGCTGATCTATATAGGACCATTTCGGAGGCGTCATACGATCCGCCATATCAGCGGCCTGCTCAGGCGCATCTAATACAAACATCCAGATGGTTTTTTCTGAAATTAGATGCCAGCAATAAGCAAAAATACACAGACCGATAAGCCAGCCAAGCCAGATGCCCAGCTGTTTAGTAGTAGTACGGCGCTGCCATGTTCGCTGACCAGATGAATTGGTAGTCATTATTGCACCCACTTGCGGATGTACCCACTGGAATATTCCATTACCATTACAATGCTGATAATAATCAGCAATATGGCAGCAGAAGAATCAAATTCGTAACGATCAAAGGATGTTAGTAATGTGGCGCCAATGCCACCACCGCCGACAATACCGACTACTGCAGATTCTCTAAAATTAATATCCAGACGGTAAATGCCAAGACCGATCATGCGTGGCATTACCTGAGGTTGCACAGAGTAATTTAACCATTGTAACCAGCCTGCACCGGTAGCTTTTACTGCTTCGGCCTGGACCGGGTCCATATCTTCAATATCTTCTGCCAATAATTTGCCATAGAACCCGATTGTGCCAACACTCAATGCCAGAAAGCCAGCGAATGGCCCAAATCCAAACAACTTAACAAAGAATATGGCCAGTATAACCTCGGGAAATGTGCGCGATATTGCAAGAATTCCTCGGCAGAAATAGTAAACAGGCTTATAGGCAAGATTTCTTGCAGCACCGAGCCCGATCGGAATAGAAAGTAAAATACCTACGACAGTAGAGGTTACAGCCATCCACACGCTTTCAAGAATGCCGTCTGAGATGGAATCCCAGCGAGATGTGAAATCTGGTGGAAAGAACGCGCCTAGAAATCGTTGTCCCCGGGTTAGCCCTTCGGATACTCGCTGCCAGTTTATCTCCATAGTGCCAAAGGCCAGAGACAAATAAATTGCTACAGCGATCCACAATGCCCAGCGCAGCTGGGGGTTGGCAATGATCGGCGGGCGGGTCCAGTTTCTGGAAATCCCTGTTTGGCTCAAGAGACGTTTACCTCATCCACAGCGTCTATCTTTTCGTCGGCTACATTTTCGATGGTTGCTTCCCAGTCTTCTTCACCATAAATTTGAGTAAGTACCTCCGGGCTTAGTCCATCTGGTGGGCCGTCATAAACGATCTCACCCAACTGAAGCCCGACAATACGTTTGGAAAACATCTGTGCTAAAAGTACATCATGTATGTTGATAATTGCGGCAAGGTTTCTTTCCGCACACAGCTCGCAAATCAGTCGCATAATTTGTCGGGATGTTTTCGGGTCCAGGCTTGCAGTAGGCTCATCTACCAACAATAAATCTGGATTTTGAATTAAAGCGCGGCAAATGCCGACGCGCTGGCGTTGCCCGCCGGATAGCTCATCAGCTCGTTTATTAGCCATATGATCCAGACCAACACGTTCGAGCAGACGAAAAGCCTCATCAATGTCAGACTGTGGAAACTTGCGCATAAAACTTTGCCAGAAACCAACATAGCCCAGACGACCTGACAACACATTTTCCATAACACTCAGACGTTCAACCAGCGCGTATTCCTGAAAAATCATACCCATCTTGCTGCGGGCCTTACGCAGTGCTGTAGCTCTTAGGCTGGTCAGTTCGATTTCACCCAGGAAAACCTTACCACTGGTAGGTTCCACCAGTCGGTTAACGCATCGAATGAGTGTACTTTTTCCGGCACCAGAAGGACCGATCAAAGCCATCACCTGACCCTGGGGCACTTCCAGGCTAATGTTCTTGAGGGCCAGATCACCGGTTTTGTATTGTTTTACCAGATTGTCGAGACGCAGCATGACTTATGCAGAAATTTCCTTAGTAAAAATAATGCCAGACAAATCCAGCAGGAGTTTTGAAATAATCAGAGCCACCTGAACAAGTGGCCCTGAGAAACTGATGAAAGACTACTTGCAAGCGTAAGTAACGCCGTTGGCAGTGTCGATTTTTCGAATAACACTCCAGTCGGATTTATGATGTATTCCTACAAAACTGCCTTCTTTTTTGAATTCTTCCTGTAAAGCTGAACCTTCCCATTCAAAGGTAAAAAAGGCCTGCTTAATTTTTGCTACAACTGATGGATGCAGGTTGTGAGCATGACCATAACCGGTGGTGGGAAAAGTTGCTGACTTATAGATAGACGTAATCTGGGCGGCATCAACTACCTTGCGGTCAATCATTCGAGTCATAACGGAATTTGCAATCGCAGCAACTTCGTAGTCATTGTTGGCTATACCCAGCACAGAATTATCGTGCTTGCCTGAGAAAACTGTTTTGAAGTCTACATCTTTCACCAGACCAAACTCGGACTTCAGCAAGGCTGAAGGGGCCTTGTTGCCTGAATTAGAGGTAGGTGAGGTAAATGCCAGAGTCCGGCCCTTGATATCGGCGGGTGACTTTATATCACTACCTGCGGGGACAATAATTTCCATCTCATAACCGAACGATCCATCTTCAGATGCCATCATAGCAAATGGCACCATGCCGGCGCAGGATACAGCCACCGGGTTGCCACCGGTATTTACGCCAGCAATATGCAGTCTTCCAGAGCGCATAGCCTCATATTGTGCGGCATAGGACTGCACTGGAAAAAATACCACTTTCTTGCCAGTTACCTCCGCCATATGGTTTATGAATCCAACCCAAACCTTGTCGTAAACTGCAGGATCTTCAACCGGTGTGTAGGAAAATATTATTGTATCAGGATTAACCCAGTCGCTCTCATTCAAGGGCAGATCGGCGACTTGATCATGATTGCGGTCACAATACTTTTCATCCAGAGTTCCTCGATAACATTCTTCGGCCATTACGTTGCTGGCCATACCCACTGCAAATAACAGAGAACAAACCTTGATACTAAGCGCTGATAATGATTTCATATATAACTCCTGCTTTTATTGTTCAGAGATTCCATAGGTCAAATGGATTTTGATCTGTGCACGGAAACTCCTATGAGAATTAACCATTATCACTGTAAGTTAAGTCACGTGCAAACCTACTTTTTTTCATTGTTAAGAGTAAATTAACTGTCCGGGTAATTGATACATGATCTGTCCGGTTTATTCTACGTCTATTTGAGGGCGTGGAATGAATCAGGCAGCGTTTCAAGAGAGAC
>JBLHGU010000180.1:0-10332 GCA_047615875.1 Parasphingorhabdus sp. | reverse complement strand
ATCGCCCTTTGGATAAAGTTTCTTACTTGATCCTGGATGCACGCTATGAAAGAGTCAGAGAAGGACATCAAGTGATTGATATGGCGGTGTTGAGCGCGGTGGGTGTAATGCCTTGCGGGCGGCGTAGCGTACTGGGAACGGCGGTTGCGCTGAATGAAGCAGAGGTCAACTGGCGAGCGTTTCTTAAAGGCCTGGTGGATCGGGGCTTACATGGCCTTGAATTTATCGTCAGCGATGATCACAGCGGCTTAAAGGCGGCCAGAAAGGCGGTATTCCCGGGCATACCCTGGCAGCGCTGCCAATTCCACCTGGCGAAGAATGCGATTCATCATGCGCCCAATCATGCCATCAAACAGCGTATTGGTGGCGAGCTGCGCACTGTATGGAATGCGCCCAACATCGCGACCGCTCAGGCCAACCTAAAAGCGCTTGTGACGCAATACCAGGAGAAACACCCGCATCTATCGGAGTGGCTGGAAAACAACGTGCCCGAAGGTCTCAATGCCTTTGCATTGCCAGATCGGCACCAGAAGAAAATGCGAACCTCCAACAGTATTGAACGGACGGTTCAACAAGAACTTAAGCGGCGAACCCGCCTGGTCAGAGTCTTTCCTAATCGAGAGGCTTTGTTACGATTGGTGAGCGCCATTCTGATTGAAATTGATGACGAATGGGCGAACGCTAATCATAGATATATCGTGTGGAACGACAATGATTCAACTTGCTAGACGAATTTCCATACCAAATGTTGCGTAATCAACTCCCTCTAAATTTCACACCAAAATAGTGGAGATTCCATCTACTATTAACCAAGGAGCTGGGCTTAGTATGCCATTTCCCCAATTCGAAATTGTTAAAATACTGTGAATTTAAGGAAGTCTCAAATTTACGATACAGAGCTATACACGTAATCTGGGCAGATTAGCCTTAAACTTCTCGATGCGAAGAATTGAGAAACAAAGGTTTTTCCTGACTAACTCAACTAGTTGAATAGTTAATACAATCGTGTTGATACATAAAGTTAGCAAGCTTTAGTAAAATGTCATAGGATTATTTCTGATATGCAGTTTCCATTGTTTTTGGTTTTTCCGATTGATGTTATCAATTTGTGCGACAAGATTGTTCCGTACACAACGCAATTTGTTCATCGCTACTAGCAAAATATAGCTAGCTTTTTGGCAGTGAACAGTAATTCTGTGTGCAATGGATGAAGATATTCTAAACCGGTGTCATCGCCCACTTAAACAGTATTCTGTAGATCAAAAAAATCCCCAACATGGGGATTTCTTCAATTAACTGGTGCCTGAAACTAATCAAAGCATGACAGGCACTCCTAAATGTCCAAAGTATCGAAGTAACGAATGCTCGGTGGTTCAGATAACAGGGCGACGATGGCTGCTACTACGCCGGTTTCTGATCTCCAGCCTAAATAGGCTTCATATTTCGCACGTGTTTCCCAGGTCTCTATAAGCAAAACATTAAGTGGATCGTCCTGATTACACGTTGTCAGTACGCTAATACATCCATCGTAGGCGCGAGTATCTGGGAGAATATTCTGAAAGAGTGTTTTCAGCTCTTCAACACATTCTGGCTTAGCTTTAGTTTCTAATAGTACAGTTACGCTCATAGCTTCATCCTCAATTTAGTCATGTTGATGGGAAATTCTAAAGATATTTAGACCCAATTTTGTAGTCGGGAAGGTAGTCTGCTAAGCAGGTCTAGTTGTAACAATTTCTATGTTACTGCATATTTTACAAGAATATTATTCTTGTTGCCGTCTAAACCCGCACGTCAGGTTGTCTCTATAGCAGTTTTAACAATATAAGGCCTCAAAAAAGGCCTCAAACCCCGGCTAACTGGCCCCGCATTCCCGTAAAGTCGCCAAAACCTGTTCCTTTGGCACCTCATTGTTTACAAAAGGTTTTCCGAGGCCATGAATTAGCACGAAATTAATTTTGCCACTAATAGTTTTTTTGTCATGTGCCATGCTGGCGTATATGGCGTCAGCATTCCAGGCGTTGTCCTGGGATAGTTCCTTTAAATTAGTGGGCAAGCCGGCTGATCTGGTATGGGCGCGGATGTGCTCTAGTACTTTTGTTTCGCAAGCAGATGTTCTAACCGACAGGTCTGCCGCCGCGATCAGGCCCGCTGCCACGGCATGCCCATGGGGGACTTCACCGAAACCTGCCTGGGTTTCAAAGGCGTGGGCAAAGGTATGGCCGAGATTAACCAGTGCCCGTTTTCCTTTATCGAGTTCATCTTCAGAAACAATGCTCGCTTTGGTTGCTACGCCCATACTAACTACTTGCACCAAAGCATCAGGTTTTCGCGCAAGAATGTCGGTCAGGTTGTCTTCCAGCCAGGAGAACTCTGTTTCCCCGCGTAGTATTCCGTACTTAATGATTTCTCCATAGCCTGCTCGAAGTTCGCTTTCCGGCAGAGTGGCCAACAACGAAACATCGTTGAGTACAACTTTTGGTTGCAGGAATGAACCGACCAGGTTTTTTCCATGATAAGTGTTGATACCATTCTTACCGCCAACTGCGCTGTCGACTTGAGACATCAGGGTGGTGGGTATCTGTATGAAATCAATTCCGCGCATTAAAAGCGAGGCGGAAAACCCACCAACATCTCCTACTACGCCGCCACCGAAGGCGATAACCACGCAATCCCGATCGATTCCGGCATCGAGCATTTCACTCAATAGTTTTTCCACGCCACTAAACGACTTGGCGGATTCGCCGTTGGGGATAATGAAGGCTGTCCAGCCTGGCGATAGTTGATCCAGCGTAGTGGCCAGGCCGGGTAGATAGGTTTCATTAACATAAGGGTCGGTGATCAGTGCTACCCGCCGGCTTTTTATAATCGGGGCCAGGTGTTCTGCACAGTTCCGTAGTAAATCAGGTGCAACGACAATATCGTAGCTACGCGAGCCCAGATTTACGGTCACGTTTTTATTCATTTAATAGTTCCCATTCTAATATTTGATGTTCTGTTTCCTGATCATTGATCAATTCATAGACTGTATCCTGCCCTTCTCCCAATGCAATGATCTCTGCCCCGGTTAGATTGCGTCTTATAGAGCGAATAAACTTGTTGGCGACACCATGGCTAACAATCAGATGAGTTCTGTCTGGATCTGCGTTCTGTAGCAGGAAATTTTCCAGACGTTGCCAAAATTGGCTACCGCTCTCTCCATTTGGGCAGCGAAAGCCAAGTGGATTATTCAGTCTGGCCCAGGCGATATCGGGGTGGTCGATAGCCACCTGATCCCATCCACTCGTACCGGCAACGTCGCCAACATCGAAATCGTTCAGTCGATGATCTATGGTTATATCTTCAATCTTAAAGATCATGGCATGGGCGATAATCTGCGCTGTTTGCTGCGCTCTTTTCATCGGACTAACATATATATTGAGAGTCGAAACGTCGAGTTTATCTGCCAGAAACCGGCCAATCACTCGGGCTTGTTGTCTACCATTTTCCGTTAGAGGAATATCTGTTTGGCCCTGAATTCTGCCAGTACGATTCCATTCACTTTCGCCATGGCGAACAAGTATTATTCTACGCATTACAACTTATTTCTAGATTGATATTGCCGGGCTATAGGCCAATTAAGGGGGCAAACTTGTTTATTTCGTTCTAACCCAGTGCTAACTGGGTCATCGGTTAGTCTATCAAGGCCAGGTTCTTCTTTGTAGTGTTCTGACGGTAGAAAAATTGCACACAAATTTTAGATTGCTGATGGAAGAAACTTTACATCCAAACATGTCTCGCCCAGACTTGTGCGGAATTCATAATCAAACAAGCCAGATAATAATGTTGAAAGATAGATACGACAATTTATTAAGCACCGACTCAGCTCCAGCAAGAGATGCCTATATTGAAGCAGTTGATCTGTTTCTGAGTTCTAATGCTGGTGTTGATGACATGTTTCAGAAAGCACTTGATGCTGATGAAAAATTTTGTCTGGCTCACCTTGGCCGGGCGAGGAATTTCCAATCCATTGGACACGGTGCGGCTGCCCTTGAATCGCTGGCCGCAGCTCGAGCTGTAAGCCAGGACGTAAGTGAAGGCGAACAGGCGCAACTAGAGCTCCTGGGTATGCTTATAGAAGGCAAAGGTAGTAGCGCTTATCCTTTAATACGCCAACATCTTCTAACATTCCCACGTGATGCTTTGTTAGCGCAAACCTGTATGGGTGTATTTAGTTTGATAGGTTTTAGTGGGCAGCCCGGGCGCGAGTCTGAACATCTGGCCTTTACTACTTCGTTGCAACCACACTATGGTGAGGATTGGTGGTTTTTAGCCCAGCAAGCCTTCGCACAGATTGAAGTTGGTATGACGCATCTGGCTGAAAGTACCATCGAGAAAGCGCAGGAGGCGAATCCTCGTAATGCCAACATGTCACACTATAAATCTCATATCCATTACGAACTGGGTCAACACGAGGCCGGCTTCAAGTTTCTTGACCACTGGATGAAGTCTTATGATAAGCAGGGTCTGCTGCATTGCCATATTTCCTGGCATCTTGGCCTATGGTCACTGGCACGCGGTGACATCGACGCTATGTGGCAAATCGTTGATCGTGATGTCGCACCGGGTGGTGCCTGGGGGCCGCCACTTAATGTGTTAACGGATACGGCGGCTATTTTGTTTCGCGCCAATATCGCCGGGGTCGAAATAGATAGTTCGCGCTGGCTCAAGGTCAGTGACTACGCTTTAAAATATTTCCCTAAACCGGGCATCGCATTCGCGGATGCTCATGCGGCTCTGGCCCATGCTATGGCAGGCAACTCGGCGGCGCTGTTAAAAATAGTAAAGGACGCCAAAGGGCCAGCTGCCGATCAGGTGAAGTGCCTGGCGGCAGCATTTTTAGCCTTCTCCATTGAAGACTGGGATCGTGCGATCCATGAGTTGACAATTGCCCTACGGGATCATGCTCGGATCGGTGGTAGCCGGGCGCAGCGTGATCTGATTGAATTCGCTATGCTTTGTTGTCTGCTAAAACAAGGGCAAAGTGATGAAGCTCAACGTATGCTCTCAACTCGCCGACCGTTAATTCAGGCAGCGAATCTAATTTCAGGGTTGGCCACAGACTAACAAAGCTGGTTTATGCACCTTAATACGCTATGACCGAAGCGAGACTTCAGCGCCGACTTTCAGCCATTCTTGCCGTAGATGTTGCTGGCTACTCCCTGTTAATGGGCGATGATGAGGTGGGGACATTGGCGGCTATGAAGGTCACCTGGAGCGAGTACTTCGATCCTGCCGTTGCCAAATATCAGGGTCGCATTATCAAGAAAATGGGTGATGGTGCGCTGGTTGAATTTGCCAGCGCAGTTGATGCGGTGGATTGTGCCATTGCCATTCAAAATTCGATGTTGACCTACAACGAAGCCGGTGCCCATGATAAGCCCATCGAGTTTCGTATCGGTGTAAACGTAGGTGACATCGTTGTCGATGACGATGATATTTTTGGTGATGGTGTCAACATAGCAGCGCGTCTTGAGGGACAGGCACCTAGAACAGGAGTCCTCATATCCGACTCTGTGTATACCCAGCTACAAGGTGAAAGTCGTCAGGACTTTGTTACTGTCGGTGAGTTGCAGCTTAAGAATATCAAGGTCCCAGTGAAAGCCTGGAGTTGGGGTGGTAAAGCAAGTCTTATTGAATTACCTGTTAAGCCGTTCTTAACTCGAGCATGGCTGGTGATGGGACTGTCGATTTTGGTTGTAGTTATCGCAGGCCTCGGATTTTGGTTTCAGCCCTGGCAGCCAGACCGTGAGCGGGCAGATCCAGCCAATATGGCTTACTCATTACCTGAAAAACCCTCAATTGCTGTGCTGCCCTTCGACAACCTTTCTGCAGATAAGGATCAGGAGTATTTTTCAGACGGTGTGACAGAAGACATCATTACGGATCTATCCAAGATTTCCGGACTTTTTGTTATCGCCCGCAATTCGTCCTTTAGCTACAAAAACCAGGCAGTAAAGATATCTCAGGTGGCTGAAGAATTGGGTGTCAGCTACGTATTGGAAGGTAGTGTGCGTAGAGTGGGTGATCAAATACGTATTAACGCCCAGTTGATTGATGCCATTAGTGGGGGTCATATCTGGGCCGATCGCTATGATGGCAATGCGACGGATATATTTGCTTTACAGGATCGAATTACTTCGACCATCGTTAAAGAGCTTTCCATTCAACTGCTCGTCCAGGAACAAGATATATTGGCTAGTAAAGAGACCAATGTGGCTGCGGCTTACGACTTATTTTTGATTGGAAATGCCCACTTTCAAACCACATCCCTGGAATCTTTTGCTAAGGCCAAAGAAGCTTTTGAAAAGGCAGTCACTCTGGATCCTGAATACTCTCGGGCCTGGGCCCAACTGGCACGTTTGTATATTAAATCGAGCTGGCGCGGATTTGCGGAGGAACTCGAATTAGATTTGGAAATTGTCCCCGATCTGCTCGAAAAGGCTTTGCAGAAGCCAACACCGGAGGCCTACGAAGCGCAAATTGGCTGGTTATCAAACCAGACTCGTACGGCGGAAATCCAGTCCATTATTGAGCAACTATCAATTTTGGATCCCAACTACGCCGGCACCTATAACTGGCGAGGCATATTGGCCGCATTCGATGGTCAGCCAGAGCTGGCTATTAATTATTCAAAAACCGCACTTCGACTTGATCCCAATAGCTCGAGTACGTTGATTTTGCTGGCACGCTTTAACATTCAACTTGCGCGCAACTCAGTCGCCCTACGATTACTGGAACAGGCCCGGGCGTTACAGCCAGACGATCCTGGGTATCTGGCAGATCTTGCCGCGGCGAACGCATTGCTAGGGCGGATAGACGAGGCCAAAAAAACCGCCGGACAACTTATTGAGACTAGAAATTCTATTGGTCTGGTAACTATAACGGGTAGTTTTGGACGGTGGGTTTTAGGTCACCCAGACTATCGAGAAAAACTTCATGAAGGTTTGCTGCTTGCCGGCATTACGGATCGCGCAATTCCCGAAGATTTGAATTTGCTGCCCGAGCATCGGCTAACAGGGCCTGAGCTTCTTGCTCTCATCGAAAGCGGAAGAGCTTCTATTGGCAGAAGTCCGGGAGGTGATTGGAAAGTGGAAAATCTTGCAGACGGCACCGGAATTCACTATTGGCTAGGAAAGGAGTTTGCTCGTTCCGACTGGAGCGTTGAGGACGATGAATACGTTCTGAATTATCGTCCGCCCTCAAAACGAGAGTCTTATCGATGTGATACTTATCGTAATCCTGAAGGCAGCAAAGAAGAGTTAAATGAGTACATTTATATCTGCACTATTGGTGTATTCCTTCATTCCCATGCGCCCTTATTTGGCGATTAGGATAGGTTTGTGCAGCGCTCTTATTCTTGCGCTTAACGATGGACAATCGTATTCTTCGGATTTCGCGACCACACTATTTATAAACCGAATCTAAATGACTGAACTTTTCGAAGCCAAAGATAGCGATAGTCCCTCACCATTACCGCTGGCAATTCCGGCGGCTTCAGCTTCAGTTGCCACTAATCAGCAGGATTGGCAGAGCGCTGGAGTTGAAGGATTCTGGATAAAACCATTGTATGAGAATGATCAGTGCAAACAAAGAACATGGCTTATGAAGGTAGATGCCGGCGCCTGGTCTCCCGCTCATGCTCACGATGAGCTGGAACAAATTCTGGTCCTTGAGGGTAGCTTCTATGATGAAGAAAAAAGCTATGGTCCAGGGGACTTTATTTTGCGCGCGCCTGGTGCCATGCATACTGCAGGCAGTGAACAAGGCGCAATTGTAATGTTAGTTTATACATCGGTAAATTTATGAAAATATTCTGGCCAATGATCGTCGCTCTTTCCCTTTTAATCGCAGGCTGTGGAGGAAGTGGCGGCAGCAGTAGTGGCAATCCGACCACTAGCGGACAAGATACCAGTGCCCTGGCTGGTATGTATAAAGGTACTGCCGTACTCATCGCTCGAATTGCAGGTCAATCCGGTGATTCCGATGTTACGGTTTCAATTCTGATTACTCCCAATGGTCAAATTAGAATCTCTTTTGACAATAGAGTTGAGTTTCTTGGCGCTATAACCAAGGCTGGAGGTTATTCAATATCGGGTTCTATTAAACGACTCGGATTGAGCCAATGCAGAGGCATAATTACCGCCAGCGGTAATGTAATTGGAAGTCAGGTAAATGGTTCGATTACCTCAAGAAATGTTAAATGCAACCTGATCTCCGGGTCGTTAAGGGGTAGTTTCACCGCTAGCAAAATTTGATGAGGTCAACCTCCCAGGTTTACTGAGTACCGTAGATGCGATCGCCGGCATCACCCAATCCAGGCAAAATATAGCCGTGATCGTTCAATTCACGATCAACCGCTGCGGTAAATAACTCAACATCAGGGTGGGCGCTGTTGAATTTCTTAATTCCTTCGGGAGATGCCAGCATGCAAACAAATTTCATTTTATTTGCACCACCTTGTTTTAGTCGGTCTACAGCAGCGATCGCAGAATTGGCCGTGGCAAGCATGGGGTCAACAACTATGGCGAGTCGTTCACCAATGTCTCTCGGCACCTTGTAGTAGTACTCCACGGCTACCAGAGTCGCCGGGTCCCGATACAGGCCGACATGACCAACACGGGCTGAGGGCACCAGGTCGAGCATTCCATCTAGTAAGCCATTACCTGCGCGTAGTATAGAAATAAAGCAGAGTTTTTTACCCGCGATGACAGGTGCTTGCATTGTTTCGAGGGGTGTTTCGATTTGCTTGGTAGTAAGTGCCAGATCGCGGGTGACTTCATAGCCCAACAGCATGGCGACTTCATTAACCAATTGCCTGAAAAGACTGGTGGGTGTTTCCTTTTGCCGCATCAAAGTGAGTTTGTGCTGAATAAGCGGGTGATCAACTACGGTGACATTCATATCGTTTTATATTTGTGGGATGTCGATTTAATTTACACCATCTGGGGAAAGGGTTCCAATTTTACTTATAACCCGGAATCCCAACCCGATAGCCAGCAATAACCAACAGGCATTGTGCGCTATCAATTCTGCAAAGACTGTAGGATGTGGTGAGGGACAAACCGCATCAGTGGTGGTTTATGTAGATGAGATTTTTTCCTGTCCCTTCGTTTTCTCGATTGATGCGGTTCGTCCCTCACCACATCCTACGTGCTGCGATTAGTCGTGCTACTTCATTCTCGTTTTGATGGGTTTCACCCATCCTGCAACAGGTTGCAGAAAATTCCCTGCTAGTAACTCTTAACTTTGTGCTATTTCGGTCAGAGCTTTACGAAATTACCCGATGAAATGATAAGATCGCATAATGAATCACGATACTTTTTTAAAGCTAGCCTGCACGCAGGCAGAGATTAGTCAGCAGGCCGGCGGCATTGCCAGCGGTGCTTTACTAGTGAAGGCCGGCGAGATTGTTGCCCAGAGCCACAATAAAACCTGCCAACTGAATGATCCTATAGCGGTAGCCGCTGTGGATTGTATTCGCACCGCGGGCAGGCGTAGTGATCAGGCTGAGCTGAGCCTCTATACGACAGATTACCCTGACATGCTGTGCGCGGGCACGATGCTGCAATTTTCTATCGGCGCTATCGTTATAGGTTTGCCGGAAACTGACACAGCGGCCATCAGACTTTTGCAGCAAAAGGGTGTGCCGGTTACGTTTAATCCCTATCCAGCTTGCCAGGAGTTGCACAACTCATGAGTGCGAAAGACGACAGCAGATTTTTACAGGCGGCTTATCAGCAAGCTTTTGACGGGTACCAGCAAGGCGGGGTGCCGGTAGGGGCGGTAATGGTAAAGAATGGCGAGGTAGTCGCCGGCGGCAGGAATAAACGCGTGCAGGAAGGTGATAGCGTGATGCATGGTGAGACGGATTGCCTTAGAGCAGCTGGCTTGCGCGACGATTACGAGGATATCGATTTATACACCACTTTGAGTCCCTGCATGATGTGCACTGGGGCTATTTTGCATTTTGGTATTAAGCGGGTGGTGGTGGGCGAAATGGAAAATTTCCCCGGCAATATCGACTTCCTGCGGGACCATGGCGTGGAAGTAGTTCTTATGGATAACAACGACTGTAAATCATTGATGAAGAAATTTATTCAGGAGAAACCGGAAATCTGGAACGAAGATATTGCCGGCAACGAAACCGTCTAGTCTGCCTGCGGGGCTGTATGCGCCAGGCTAGAAAGGTAGCCCGTAGTATGTGGTGAGGTACGAACCGCATCAATCGAGAAAACCAAGGAAGAGGAGAATATCTCATCTACAGAAATCACCACAGAAGCGGGTCGTACCTCC
>JBLHGU010000179.1:0-10399 GCA_047615875.1 Parasphingorhabdus sp. | reverse complement strand
TCTGTTCCCTACCGAACCGGCTGAATATCCGCGCGGCAAAGCCGATAGCGGTGGTGTGCCCGGTGTATTGGCTGATACGGTGCTGGTTGCGCCTTACAATAGCCTGGAATTTGCTGAACAAGTTATCCGTGAGCATCGTGATGATCTGGCGCTAGTGATTGTCGAGCCCATTCAACGCATCATTTTCGCCGATGGCGAATTCCTAAAAGGGCTTCGACGCATTTGTGATGAAAATAATGTATTGCTGATGTTCGACGAAGTGGTAACCGGTTTTCGCATGGCACTGGGTGGTGCCCAACAACACTTCGACGTACTTCCAGACTTGGCTAGCTTTGGCAAGGTAGTAGGCGGTGGTGGGCCGGGTGGTTGTATCGCCGGTCGCGCCGATGTGCTGGATGCTGCTAATCCCAAACGCAAAGGTCGGGACGATTACGCTTATATCAATGGCACCCTGCACGGTAATCCAGTTGGTGCCGCTGCTGGACTCGCGACACTGGATGTGCTTGCTGAGAAAGGGTTTTATGAAAACCTGTTTGGCATCTCTGACCAGCTTCTGGCTCGATTACAAACCGTGTTGGATAAGCATGGTATACCTGCCATTGCAGCGGGTAGTCACTCTTTCTGGCAGATTCTGTTTATGAAACATAAGCCAACATCCCAGATCGATATAATGAACTCCGATGCGGTGGCCATGCGTCAACTCGACACCGAATTATTACGACGAGGCATTTATGTATTGCCTGGAGTACGACGTTTTGTCTCGGCAGTTAATACACAAGAAGATGAGGACCTAACAGCACAGGCACTGGACGAAGCCTGTGCGGCA
The DNA here is from genome assembly GCA_047615875.1 of Parasphingorhabdus sp. Lineage (GTDB taxonomy): Bacteria > Pseudomonadota > Gammaproteobacteria > Arenicellales > CAJQKF01 > JBLHGU01. Next base: position 9,573 of record JBLHGU010000179.1, on the reverse strand, counting down.
ATTTGAAGAATCTTAATCTATGAAGATCACTCGTATTACAGCCTGGCAGAAAACCCTGCCCTTGACCCACCCTTACTGGTTATCCGGCGGTCGCCTTAAATTTGAAGCATTGGACTCCACCTTCGTTCGCATTGACACCGACGAGGGTGTCAGCGGCTGGGGCGAAGGCTGCCCCTGGGGCAGCACTTATCTTCCCGCTCACGGTGGCGGCATACGGGCGGCTTTACCCTTGCTATGTGACGCCTTGATTGATGAAGACCCAGGCGATATTGAGCGACTTAATCGGGCAATGAATATGGCGCTACCTGGCCATGGTTATGCCAAGTCTCCACTCGATATGGCTTTGTGGGACATCGCCGGAAAAGTTGCAGACAAGCCACTATACCAATTGCTTGGCGGTGCAGAGGGAACAGGCGTGCCAGTCAACAGTTCAATTTCCACTGGCACACCGGAAGAGATGGTAGCGTTGATTGAAACAGCCAGGGCAGAAGGCTATCGCACTCACTCGGCCAAGGTCGGTGGCACCAACTATACCTTGGATATTCAACGCATTGAGGCCATCGAAGCCTGTCGCCAAAATGACGAGCACATTACATTTGATGTTAACCGCGCCTGGACGCCTGCTGCAGCGATAAAGGTAATGAACTCGGTGCAATCTAGTAGTTGGTTTGAACAACCCTGTCAGACTCTGGATCAGTGCCTAAAGGTTCGCTTGTATACCACACAGCCCATTATGCTGGATGAATGCATGATGAGTTTTGAAGACCACCTGCTGGCCTGGAAGATGAATGGCTGCGAAGGTGTAAAAGTTAAACCCAATCGACTGGGCGGAATTAGTGCCTGCCGACAGGTACGGGACTTTGGTGTATCGGTGGGCTGGCAAATGCACATTGAAGATGTCGGTGGAACGGTGTTGGCTGATACCGCGGCTTTACATCTTGCCTACTCAACACCGGAGGAGAATCGACTGGCCTCGTGGCTGTGTCAACACCATCTAGTGGACGATCCAGCACCTGGGCAAGGCGCTCGAAATGTTGCCGGCATGGTTACACTGAATAACAAACCCGGACTGGGTGTTAGCCCTGATGAAAACTGGCTTGGCGAGGTCTGGCAAATTTTTCAGTAATACCTTGACCTGGTTGCAGAGAATATTCCAGAGCTAATTCTGAAACTGCAAAACATCCGCGCTGTAATCAGTCATAATCCCATCCCGGCGACAATCGCCATGAGCCAGCTTCAGCTATCCTGGCAACGTGAATTTTTCTAAACCACCTATCGCAGAGAACCACTATGGATAAAGAACGTTTTGAAAAAGGCCTGAGCATTCGTAAAGATGTATTAGGCGCTGAGTATGTAGAAACCGCGCTGGCCAACGCACCGGAATTCTCCCAGGACTTTCAGGAGCTACTTACAGAGTATTGCTGGGGTGCTGCCTGGGGTGACGACACCCTGGATCGCAAGACTCGCAGCATCATCAATGTATCTATGATTGCTGCGTTAAATCGCATGCATGAATGGGAGTTGCATTTCAAAGGCGCCATGAAAAATGGTGTCAGCCGCGACGAGCTAAAAGCTGTAATCAACCAGATATCAATATATTGTGGTGTGCCCGTTGGCGTTGAATGCCACCGTATCGCCAAACGTGTGTTTGCTGAAATGGATGCGGAGTAGTTAATCGATATTAGTCCAACCGAAAGTCCTGGCGCGGCCCGTAACCGCGCAATCGGCTGCATGGTATTGGCCATGGTCTTTTTGGCCGGCATGGATGTTTGTGCCAAATATCTGTCTACTGACTACCATGTGGTGCAGGTGCTATGGGTACGATACATAGGTCACTTTGCACTTATAGCGATTTTATTATTTCCAACCTACAAGCTAAGCCTTTTTCGCAGTAACTGGATCTCCTTACAGTTAGCAAGATCCTTGCTCATGGCGCTGGGTAGTTTGCTAAACTTTATGGCTTTACGCTATCTGCAACTGGACCAGACTGCAGCCATTGCCTTTACTTCACCGTTCTGGGTATTGATGTTATCCGGTCCCTTGTTGGGTGAAAAAGTTGGGCGGGCACAAATAGTGGCCATTATGGTAGGCTTTATTGGTGTACTGATTATTACTCGGCCGGGTTTTGGCGATGTACATTGGGCAGTATATTTGTCACTCAGTGTTGCTCTGGTATTGGCACTATTTCAGATCACTACGAGAAAACTCGCTGGCGTTGATGGTCACGCTACAACTCAGTTCTATACAACTTTCGTCGGTGTTATTGTAGTAACACCAATTATTCCGTGGTATTGGCAAGAGCCCAGCCTGTGGGGTTGGGTTGCAATGATTTTGATCGGTGTTTTTGGATTAGTTGGCCACTATTTATTAATTATCGCCCATCGACTGGCACCTGCCAGCGCGCTGGCGCCATTCGTATATACCCAGATTGTCTGGATGGTAATTTTCGGCTTCCTTATTTTCGCCGACGTGCCTGACTCGTGGACTATTATTGGTGGCGCAATTGTTGTGGCCAGTGGACTATTCCTTTGGTACCGTGATCGACAAATTCTTAAATCTACATTATGAAAAACTATTCACTACCCGACACCATGTGTGGTGTAGAAATTATCGGATAAGTTTGGCCGAGCTAATTTAGTTGTATTGGTTTTTCAACACGGGCTAAGGTGAAACTACGTGCTGAGTTGGCAGAGGCATACCTAATTTCTTCAAGACCGCAATCAGCCTGTCTGGATAATCTGTGATAATTCCATCTACTCCCATATTAATAAGCTCTAGCATCCGTTCTGGGTCATCTACTGTCCACACTTTAACCACAAGACCAAGAGCATGTGCCTCGGCAATAGATTCAGCAGATACTTCCTGATGGTAGGCTGACCAGATATTTCCGCCAGCCGCCTTAATCATTCGGGGTAAGCTGCCATTATAGTCATCAATATCGTATTTAGCCGTCCACGGAGAAGCACCAGGCTCACCGACAAGAATATTGTCCATCCATCCTTGCTGTGCTGTCAAATAGGAAGTTGGAATGTTTGGTTCCATGTCCTGAACCAGCTTTAGAGTGCGCCAGTCAAAGGACTGGATGGTAACTCGATGCAAGAAGTCCTGGGATCGAAGGACGTCCAGAATCGCAGTTACAAATTCAGATGGGCTGGCGAACAGATGCGTATCGATCGGCTTCAACTTTGTTTCGATATTTAAACCAATTCGATCACTGCCTGAGCGCTTTAGCAACATAATCACTTCTTCAAGTGTTGGTATTTGCGCGCCGTGCACGCTAACCTGCTCTGGAAATCTTTGATGGTAACGGGTGACTGGATTGACGCCTCCAACATCGAATGTTTTAAGCTCCACTAATGTCAGCGAATGGATGGCAGCGCCACTTTCCTGCAACCAATTACCATTGCTATCTCGAACAATCTCTGGCTCAAGTCTGGGGTTGTGTATAACTACTACCACATTATCACTGCTAATCCCCACATCCAACTCAAGGGTGTTGACACCAATAGACAATGCTTTGGCGAAAGACGCCAACGTATTTTCTGCTACCAGACCACGTGTACCTCGATGCCCCTGGGCATCAAACCCGTTTGCTGAAGCGCTCATTCCGAGCAACATTGCAAATAAGGGTAAATAGGGCTTCGCCATGATCTTTGCTCCATTCGTTCAATAACTCTCATAAAAATGCGGAACAGATCCGCAGCCTATTAATGTGCAATATGATCAAAACTGGTTAGCTAAGTCGCTGTTCTGAAGTCTGGTCAAAAATGTGGATATCTTTTGCAGCTATTTGCAGCGTTAGCAGCGTGCCCTTATCCACACGCTGAATCCCTTTTAGGCTCACGGTAAGATTAATCGAGCTATTACCAAGTGTTCCGTGAATCAGAGTATCGGCACCTAGATGTTCAATCATATCTACCTGAAGTTGCAGCTGGCTTTCCTCACTATTAGATATAAATAGATGTTCGGGTCGTAAACCAACAGTAACGGCTTGATTGCCATGACGGGAAAAGTCGCCGTCAATTAACATAGATTCACCACCAGTAAAATTCACCCTGGTAGCATCTTCGTTAATTGTTGCGTCAAAAAAGTTCATTGACGGTGAACCGATAAAACCCGCGACAAACTTTGTCGCCGGAGATTCATATAACTCTATTGGTGTGCCAAGTTGCTCAACGTGTCCGCCATTCAACACCATGAGTCGGTGCCCCAGAGTCATGGCCTCTATCTGATCGTGAGTTACATAAACACTGGTAATGCCAAGACGCTCCTGCAGTTTCTTAATTTCGAGACGCATTTGCACTCTTAATTTGGCATCCAGATTTGATAGCGGCTCGTCAAACAGAAAAACACTGGGCTCTCGGACAATAGCGCGTCCCATGGCGACACGTTGGCGCTGGCCTCCACTGAGTTGGCGCGGAGAGCGCTTTAAATAGTCGCCAATTTCGAGGATATCGGCTGCCCGTTTAACTCTTTGTTCAATCTCATGCTTATCCACACCGCGAATTTTCAGACCATAAGCCATGTTGTTGTATACCGACATATGCGGGTATAACGCATAGTTCTGGAATACCATGGCAATGTCACGATCCGCCGGTTCAAGATCGTTAACAACTCGCCCACCTATGGATATTTTACCATCGGTTGTTTCTTCGAGTCCCGCAATCATGCGTAGCAGAGTTGACTTGCCGCAACCGCTGGGTCCGACAATCACGACGAATTCACCATCACTAATGTGCCAGTCGATGCCATGAATGACATCGACATCACCATAGGATTTGCGCACCGTATTGAGTTGTATATCTGCCATGGTTATTTCTCGGTTTCAGTCAGGCCCTTTACAAATAGTCGTTGCATAACCACTACCACCAGTACCGGTGGTAACATGGCCAACAGAGAAGTCATCATTATGAAATGCCAGTCTGGGGACTGTTCCGCGGACTCCAGCATCTGCTTAATGGACATGACAATAGTAAACATGCTTTGGTCAGTGGTAATTAAAAGTGGCCACAAGTATTGATTCCAGCCATAGATAAACAGAATGACAAACAGTGCTGCTATATTAGTACGCGATAAGGGAATTAATATATCTATAAAGAAACGCATTGGGCCTGCGCCGTCAATACGGGCTGCCTCCAACAGTTCGTCAGGAATGGTTAGAAATACCTGACGGAACATAAACGTTGCAGTTGCTGATGCAATAAGCGGAATACTTAGTCCCCAATAGGAGTTGAGCATGCCTAAGTTTGCCACTACCTCAAATGTCGGCAGTATACGAACTTCCACCGGCAACATAAGGGTGACAAAAATCATCCAGAAGAAACCCATGCGGAAAGGAAATCGAAAATAGACAATGGCAAAAGCCGACAATAATGAAATGGCGATTTTCCCAACCGCAATCATCATTGCCATGACAAGGCTGTTAAACATCATGATTCCTACCGGCGGTGTACCAGTACCGGTAAGTCCCTTGGTCAGAACGGCTTTAAGGTTGATGAAAAATTGATCACCTGGCAACAGTGGCAAGGGGATCTGCACCATGCGCACCGCATCATGTGTGGATGCAACAAAAGTTATCCAGATTGGAAATGCAATAATTGCCACACCAAGCAATAGAACGACATGGGAGACAATAGTCACCATAGGGCGATGTTCAATCATGCGTATTCCACCTTGCGCTCAATATAGCGGAACTGAATGACAGTTAGCCCTATGACTATAAACATGAGGATTACTGACTGGGCAGCTGACCCACCCAGGTCAAGACCGATAAATCCATCATTGAACACTTTGTAAACCAATATTTCCGTCGCTTTGGCAGGGCCGCCCTGGGTGACGGTATGGATAATGCCAAAGGTGTCAAAAAATGCATACACAACATTTATAACCAACAGGAAAAATGTTGTAGGTGATATGAGTGGCAAGATAATTGTGACAAAACGGCGCACCGGACCCGCTCCATCAATGGCCGCCGCTTCTATTAGCGATTTTGGAATAGCCTGCATGCCGGCCAGAAAAAACAGGAAGTTGTAGGCGATCTGCTTCCATGCCGATGCGACCACTACCAAAAACATCGCTTCATTGCCGTTGAGCTTATGATTCCATTCGTAACCTATCGCACCGAGTGCATAGGTGAAGATGCCAAGAGTAGGATCGTACATGAATACCCACAGCGCACCGGCAACTACAGGCGCTACCGCATAGGGCCAAATGAGTAATGTTCGGTAAGTTGTTGATCCCTTAATCACTCGATCCGCCATGGCAGCCAGAATCAAGGCAAAAGACATCGACAGGAACGCTACGGTAAAAGAGAAAAAGACCGTTCGATTAAAAGCGCCTAGATAGTAGTCGTCGGCAAACAGTTCCTCGAAATTTTCGAACCAGACAAATTCAGAACTGAGTCCAAACGGATCTTCCACTAGCAGTGATTGGTAAACAGCCTGACTGGCAGGCCATATAAAGAATACCAGGGTGATGAGTATTTGCGGTGCAACCAGCAAAAAGGGTAGTGCGGATGGACCGAAATGGACACGCTTGAGCATGATATAGCCGGATAATAATTACGCCCGGGTTGGTATACCCGGGCGTCGGATTAGCCGTTAGTCAGTCTAGTTGTTGGCTTTCTCAAACTTACGTAGAAGTTTGTTACCACGCATTGCGGCATCATCCAAAGCCTGATCAGCGGTTTTGGTGCCATTCCAGATGGCTTCCATTTCCTCGTTGATCGCATCGCGAATTTGCACAAAATTACCGAAACGCAGTCCACGAGAATTAGGCGTGGGAGTATTAAGGCTAAGCTGCTTGATGGCGGTATCGGTTCCTGGATTGGAATCGTAGAAGCCCTGAGTCTTGCTTAATTCATAAGCAGGTGTGGTGATCGGCACATAACCGGTCTCCTGATGCCACCAGGCCTGTACTTCAGGTGATGATAGATAGTTCATGAATTTGGCTACACCCTTGTAATCATCCTGATCATGTCCTTTTAGTACCCACAGAGTCGCACCACCAATAATTGAATTCTGTGGTTTATCAGCAACGTTGGTATCCAGTGGCAACATGGTTTGTCCAAACTCAAACTTGGCCTGCTTCTTAATGCTGCCATAGTAAGCCGAGGAGTTCATCCACATAGCGCATTCACCATTGGTAAACATGGATAGGCTGTCACCACGTCGTCCACCATACTTGAACAGACCATCCTTGGACCAATCCGCAATGCTGGCCATGCGTTTCTTAACATCGTCATTGTTAAAGTTAAATTCGGTTCCTAGTCCGGTAAAACCATTTTCCATCGTACCGATGGTCTTGTTATGCCAGGAACTATAGTTCTCAATCATTACCCAAGACTGCCAGCCGAAGGTAAAACCACATTTATAACCGGCCGCGACGAGTTTTTCCGAGGCGCTTTTCATGTCATCCCAAGTTGTCGGTGGTGATTCCACACCAGCTTTCTTGAATGCATCGTTGTTATACCAAAGCACTGGTGTTGAGCTATTAAAAGGCATTGACAACAACTCACCTTCCGAGGTCTGGTAGTAGCTGATAACCGCCGGCAGATAGGTGGATTTATCGAATGGTTCACCCGCGTCATTCATCACCTGCTCAACTGGATAGATAGCACCTTCGGCCGCCATCATAGTTGCTGTGCCCACTTCGAATACCTGAACGATATGCGGTTGTTGTTTGGCTCGAAATGCAGCGACTGCAGCGGTCATGGTTTCAGTGTAGTTGCCCTTGTACGAGGGCATTATTGCGTACTCAGATTGACTGGCATTGAAATCAGCAGCAATCTTGTTTACTCGTTCGCCATTCACACCGCCCATGGCATGCCACCATTGGACTTCGGTTGCTGAATACGCGGATAGTGAAAGACCGCTAAATGCGAGTGCTGAACATATTGCGAGTGTTTTTCTTCGTAGTGTCATGACCTGCTTCCTCTGGCTTTACAGCTAGTAATTTTGCTAAAAATTAACTCGGTTTCACCCAATTGTTAGTTCATCAGTGGGCAATGCTCGGATTATTCTACACACCTCAAGTCATAAATCAAGATTAATTACTTCACAACTAATATAACATTACATTATAGTCTAGGATATTGATTAGATGATCTGGAGAGCCACATGCCACTACCCTTACGTCAACTGGAAGCTTTTCATGCGGTGGTGGTTAATGGCAGCATGACAAAAGCTGCTACTTCCCTAAACATATCTCAACCGGCAGTTAGTCGGTTGGTGGCCTCGCTTGAGGCAGCTGTTGGTTTTCAATTGTTTAAGCGGCTTTCCGGGCGTTTACGCCCGACGCCAGAAGCAGGATATTTATTTGACGAAGTTGAAAAAGCACTTGCGAATCTGAACCATATCTCACGGCTTACAGAGAATCTTCAAGACCTCAAAAAAGGCCATCTGCGAGTAGCTTGCTTACCTGGCTTCGCTACATCACTGTTACCAAGAGTACTGGCGCGCTTTCTTAAGGAACGTCCTGGATTGACCCTTACCCTGGAACCGCGGGCTCCGGAGAGAATTCAGGAATGGATTTCAGCCCGACAGTTCGATGTGGGTCTATCTGAAAGTTTTGAGCAGAATCCAGCCATTGAATCAGAGACTCTATTAGTACGTACGGTTTGCGTTATTCCCAAGGGGCACAAATTAGCTGAGAAGAAGGTCATTAAGGCTCGGGATCTACATGATACCCCATTGATACTAACCTACCGGGATCACAAGATTTATCTGGAGCTACAGGAGCGTTTCCGTGCTGACGGTGTTGAACTAAGGGGTATTGTCGAAACCCGCCAATTTGCCACTGCCTGCATCATGGTATCTGAAGGCCTTGGGGCTGCAATCGTCAGTGAAATTGATGCCATGGAGTTTGCAAGTGCAGATTTAGTTGTATTGCCTTTTGAACCCGTCATCCCCTTTGAGATCAATATACTCTTCCCAGCCTATATGCCTCGATCCATAGCAACCCTTGAGTTTGTTGAAGCATTCAAGCTGGCCATGCAACCTTTTTGCATTTAGACAATAAGTCTTGCCGAACTCGTATAGACAGCCCGGCTATTTTATTTAACTATTTTCTCAGATGCCTGTTGCATAGTGAGGTGTCGGGGTCTTGATTCTATACGGGCAAGCCAATTTTTAATGCCGGGATAATCATTAAGACTGATCGCAGCGTCATCAGCCACATGGGTGTAGGCATATAAGCTGATATCCGCGATAGTAAATTGTTCACCTGCGATATAGGCAGACTCAAGTAATTGCCGCTCCATTACCGCCAACGCTTTATGAGCGCCGACTTGTTTTTGCTCCAGCTCCAGCAATCGCTCCTGAGGGCTTTTTAAAAACAGGCGAATAAATCGGGCCACGGCTACAGTGGGTTCGTGGCTATATTGTTCGAAAAACTGCCATTGTAAGACCCGCGCTCGGGCCATTCGATCACCGGGCAAATAATCAGAGCCGTCGGCAAGATAATTCAAAATGGCATTTGATTCTGGCAGACACGTGCCTTCCTCTGTTTTTAATAGAGGTATCTTGGCATTCGGATTCATGGCCAGAAAATCTTCTTTATGAGTGTCGCTGTTTA
>JBLHGU010000178.1:0-10423 GCA_047615875.1 Parasphingorhabdus sp. | reverse complement strand
ACGTAAAGATCGACATCCTTTCCTGGATTGTCCGTACAAAGATCAACTTCGTTATTGTGGATAACCAACCACCAGCGACTGAGACCTGTTACGTCTGGAAAATTGAAACATAGCACTGTCTCACCGTCGGATAGCAAGTCGGTATGTAAACGCCTCTGGATATCCCACATCAAGAACTCGACGTCTAATTCCTCATCAGTCAGCTGTCCACGTGCCCAGCGCATTCCCCAGGTCGCAAGATGTTCGATGACCACCGCCAATTCCTTGCCTGCAGGTGTCAGATAGTAATCATTCGATCTGCGGCCAGATATACGTTTGCGCACAACAATACCAGCCACCTGAAGCTGTTGTAGCCGTTTTGTTAGCATCGACGGAGAAATTCGTGACAGTCCGCGCTGAAAGTCGCTGTACTTGTGTGTACCCAACATCAATTCCCGCAGGATCAGCAGAACCCAGCGCTCCCAAAGTAATTCACTAGCTCTGGCTACCGGACAAAATTGTCCATATTTACTCAAGTTAATTTGTCTCGCGTTTAGCCGAGCTCCAATTTTGAGAGCCCAGATCTATTCGGGTTACTACTTATTTAGTAGTCTATTACTACAATCCTAGTCGTATCGAAAATAGCTTCTTCCAATTAAGATTACTGAATCGATTCAAACATCGGTTTACTCATACACAATCACAGGAGATTTCAATGCAAAACACTGCACAGCAAATCAGTCCTATCATCAACGGCGTGGATACTGACGAAGTTGTCGACCTGGCAACCCGCATTTCGCAGGACAAAAACGTCGGTAAAACCAGTTTCCGAGCCAGTAACCAGTGGCTCAATGGAACCCGTAGTCGAAGCGCCATCCAAGGATTCTATACCAACAGCGCAGAAGATTCGAGCCGCAGTAAGGCGCATACAGTCGATGCCGATCAGCCCATATTTCTGTCCGGCGATGATACCGCACCCAATCCGGTTGAATACGTACTGCACGCACTATGCAGTTGCCTTTGCGTCACTCTGGTCGCGCATGCTTCAGTTTTGATGCGACATAGACTCTGGAGCACTTGCATCGATTCGGTTCGCCTGCCACCACGGCTAGCGCAGCGGGGAGGTTCTTTGGGCTGATCGTCGGTGGTGCTCTGCCCGCCAGCTTGGGTGCTCGGGTTTTGGCAGCCGCCTGGGACCAGGTTGTATTCAACAAAGCCACTAGTCCGATTGGTGTGAAACTCGAACAGGTTGCTGCCGACTGGTTATTGGAATTGTTTGGCCTACCACGCGATGCTTCGGTTGGCTTTGTCACCGGCGCTAGCATGGCTAATTTTACCTGCCTGGCAGCGCGCCAAGCACTTTACCAGCGCCTCGACTGGGACCTGGAGAAAAAGGGTTTGTCAGGAGCTCCACCCCTCAAATTCATCGTCTCCGCAGAAATCCACGTTACCGTACTGAAAGGGCTCAGCCTGCTAGGATTCGGCAGCGACAGCCTGATCCACATCAAGTGCGACGCCAATGGTCGCATGCTGATCGATGAAATTCCGGTGCTTGATCAATACAGCATTGTTGTAACACAGGCGGGAAATGTCAATTCAGGTGCCTGTGACCCTATCGGCTCAATTGCTGAGTTGACCAGAACAGCTGGAGCCTGGTTGCATGTAGATGGTGCTTTTGGTTTGTGGGCAGCAACCTCGCCCACAACCAGTCACCTGCTTACAGGTTATGAAAATGCGGATAGCTGGGTCGCTGATTGTCACAAGTGGCTCAACACACCCTATGACTGTGGCATAGCCATTTGCAGGGATCCGCTGTCAGTTCACAAGGTCATGGCGACACAGGCCCCCTATCTTGACGTAGGTGGTACGGCTGCGCCCAAGGACATGGTCCCGGAATTCTCGCGTTCGGCACGCGCAGTAGAAGTCTGGGCCGCGCTACATAGTCTGGGTAAAGGCGGGGTGAGCGACCTTATCGATCGTTGCTGTGATCATGCCCGATATTTTGCGACAGGCTTGGAGAACATGGGTTTCCAGGTGCTCAATGAAGTCGTTCTTAACCAAGTTGTCGCGACTTGGCCGGAGTGCCCTGAGTTAATGCCGGTTATCGCCACCCAGGTACAGAATTCGGGTATAGCTTGGTTTGGGCATACACAGTGGCATGGCACTCTGGCTATCAGAATAAGTGTTTCGTCCTTGGTCACTACCCGCTCAGATGTTGACAAAACATTGCAAGCGATAGAGACGGAGTTAATGAAAGCCAGGGAGTCACTTACTGGCGAGGCAAACGAATAACGAGTGAGACCCTCAACGGGAATAAACATGAGTCCTTAAAAATTAAAACCTTTGTCTATAACAATGTCGCAGCCAACTGATACTCAATTTCTAAACACCCGCTTCAGCACCTGTTACTACGATAACGGACGCTGGTAAAATCAGGTAGATTGATAACTCTAGAATTCTTTTAACTAAAAACCTTAGTTTATACCAATGCCGCCAAAGTTCGATCTTCAAGAAATAAGGGCTGATACTCCCGGTCTGAAAAATGTGACTCATCTTTTAGCATCTGGTTCAGCATTAATGCCACAGCCAGTTATAGATGGAGTAATTAATCATACGCTGCTTGAAGCGAAGTACGGTGGATACGAGGCGCAGTCAATACAATCAGAGATGCTTGATAATGTCTATAATTTGGTTGCCGCCCATATAGGCGCACGACGACATGAGATTGCCCTAATGGAGAATGCCACGGTTGCCTGGTGTCATGCTTTTTATGCATTACCCTTAAAACCAGGTTCCCGAATTTTAACTTGCGAAGCAGAATATGCAGCCAATTATGTTGCTTTCCTCCAAAGGGCAAAGCGAGACAATCTACGGATTGAAGTCGTGCCGAGTGATGCAACTGGCGCACTCGATCTTGCCGAATTAGAAAATATGCTGGACAGTGATGTTTCGCTAATTGCAATAACCTGGGTGCCTACTAATGGGGGGCTGGTCAATCCAGCGGCAGAGGTCGGGAAAATTGCGCAGAAATTCGGTGTACCCTACCTACTTGACGCATGCCAGGCAGCGGGACAAATGCGTGTAGACGTAGAAGAGTTAGGTTGTGACTTTATGTCAGCTACCGGACGTAAGTTTCTTCGCGGCCCTAGAGGTACCGGGTTTTTGTACATTAAATCTAAATGGCTTGAAGTTCTTGAACCAGCCATGATCGACCACTTTGGCGCGCCATGGGTGGCACGTAACCAATACGCTCTAAGGGATGATGCCAGGCGATTTGAGACTTGGGAAAATTCGTACGCACTCAGAGCTGGACTGGGAAAGGCTATAGAATACGCTGACAAAATTGGAATCGATACTATCGCTAATCAAATTACGCAATTATCCAGGAAATGTCGAGATCAACTCTCACAGATTGACAGACTTGAGCTACGGGATATTGGTACTTATCAATGTGGCATTGTGAGTTTTACAATTGATGGGACCGAACCATTTGATATAGTATCTGGTTTGTCTAAGGTTGGATTCGCGATAGGTTCTTCTCCTCCATCAAGCACACGATTAGATGCAGAACGTAGAGAGTTACCAACAGTTTTGAGAATCGCTCCACATTACTACAACACTGAAAGTGAGATCGAGCAATGCATCACAAATATTAAAGGCTTGATTTCATCTGCTTAAACTGTGCCCAACCGACTAGCCCTTTCGAGTCCCTCATCGGCGCTGTAGCGATGACGGTCCCAGCATCGAAGATAATGAACTTGTTTGGCCGTCGTTGAGGATTTTTGCTCGGTAGTTTTATCGGCATGGTGGGTACGATACTGTGTGCAATTAGCATTTATCAGCAGAATCTCTGGTTATTGATTTGCAGTACGCCATTCCTTGGCATGTACTACGGTTTTGGAGAGTTGCACGATTTGCTGCGACTGAACTCTATAGCGATACCAAGCAAAAGAATCGAGCCATTTCGATTGTCGTTTCGGGGGGCATTGTCTCGGCTTTCCTTAGCCCCGCCATCGCCAGCCATTCCAATGAATACTTTTCTAATGTAGCACCTTACTGACGAATATATCACCACAGTATAAGTCGAGAGCTGAAGGCCTGAACAATCTGGCCATCATGAGTTGTTTCGCACTATCGGCACCCATGGTCGCCTTCGTATTATTTCAATTTGGTTGGGCGATGGTTAGTTACTTTTCACTTACTCTATTGCTAGTAGCAACAGCCACAAATAGCTATTTTGGAAAGATGATAGTTAGGATGCCAATAAAGGGCTAGAATACACTTTGTTAAATTTTCATATCTAATTTACAACGGCCGAGTTTATGGGAAAATTTGTTAATAGCGTTTGCCCCCACGATTGCCCTTCTGCATGCGCGCTGGAAGTCGAGATACTTGATAACGATACGATCGGTCAGGTTCGTGGTGCGAAAGATAACGACTACACTTTGGGAGTGATTTGTTCAAAGGTAGCAAACTACGCTGAGCGCACCCATCATCCAGACCGATTAAAATATCCACTAAAAAGGGTTGGTCCCAAAGGAAGCGGTCAGTTTGAGCGAATTAGTTGGGATGAAGCACTGGAAACCGTGGTAGAGCAATTTCAACAAGCTACAGATTCCTTTGGTAGTCAGTCCGTTTGGCCGTATTTTTACGGCGGTACGATGGGCCAATTGCAACGCGATGGCGTCGTGCGACTTTCAAGCACGCTAAATTACTCCGGGCGTATTGGCAATATTTGTACGAACATTGGTTATGCGGGTTGGCGGGCTGGTTGCGGCTCAGTGCGTGGTAGTGATGCACGTGATGTCCGTCACTCTAAGCTGATTATTATTTGGGGTTGCAATGCCGTTGCAACATCAATCAATTTTATGAAGCATGTCAGTCGTGCACAACGTGAAAACAGCGCCAAACTGGTTGTTATCGACCCCGCTAAAACAGGAACTGCTAACAAGGCAGATATACACATAGCGCCTAAGCCCGGAACCGACGGTGCACTGGCCTCCGCAATGATGCACGTGCTTTTTTCCGAGAATTTAGCGGACTGGCAGTATATGGAAAAATACACCGATGATCCCAGCGGATTGCAATCTACACTTATAGATAAAACACCTCAATGGGCAGAAGATATTACTGGCGTTCCCGCAAGCGATATCATTGCATTGGCACGCCTCTATGGAACTACGGAAAAAAGTTTCATTCGATTAGGGATTGGCTTTTCTCGTAGTCAAAACGGTGCACACAATATTCATGCTGTGTCCTGCTTACCTGCCGTGACCGGCGCCTGGCAGCATCAAGGTGGTGGTGCGTTATTAGGCTCGTCTGGCAGTTTTGCGTTAAGTAAAAATTATATTGAAGGTCATGATTACATGGACTCGAATTCGAGACAGTTGGATATGTGTCGAATCGGGGCGGTTTTAAACAGTGAGGAAAACGATCTAAAAGGTGGTCCGTCCGTCAAAGCCATGCTAATTCAGAATACCAACCCTATGGCTGTAGCACCGGATTCGAGTTACGTCAAAAAAGGCTTTATGCGCGATGATCTGTTCGTCTGTGTGCACGAACAATTTATGACACAAACTGCTGCAATGGCAGATATTGTATTACCCGCAACCAGTTTTGTTGAGCATGATGATGTATACACCAGTTTTGGGCACACCTATCTGCAGTTTGCGAGTGCGTTAATTAACCCTTATTACGAGTCTCGTTCTAATCATCAAGTAGTCTGTGATTTGGCAAATAGATTAGGTGCCAAACATCCAGCATTTTCACAAACTGCGAAGGAAGTCATCAATCAAGCCTTGCTCGACTCTAACTATCCAGATGTTGATACATTGAAAGAAAATAAATGGCATGACTGTGCGAGCGATCACGCTGAAATGAATTACCTTGGTGGGTTTGATTGGCCGGACAAAAGATTTCGTTTTAAGCCTGATTGGCAAGCCGCAGGAGATATCGAAGGCATTATGCCTGCATGGCCGGGTCACTGGGATACGATTTTTAATGCCGATGAAACACATCCTTTTAGATTAATAACGCCTCCTGCAAGACGGTTTCTGAATACTTCGTTTACACAGTCTCCACATTCACTGAAAGGTGAACATCAACCCTGCGTTCACATTAACGTCGTTGATGCAGAAATGTACGGCGTACAAGATGAGCAGATAGTTGTGCTTGGCAACGTTCAAGGACAAGTGGAAATCAAAGCAAGAATCAGTGATCGTATTCAACCTGGCGTGCTTGAGTCTCGTGGCATTTGGCCGGGCACCTCATTTAAAGGCGGAACCGGCATTAATACTTTAATCAGTGCGAAGTCACCTTGCCCCGATGGTGGAGCTGCGTTTCATGATTGCGCGGTTTGGATAAAATTAGTTAATTAACACGGCTACCGGATAATCCCTATGCAAAACAACAGCAACTTCGAATCTCCACTGACTTTTTTAAACCTACCACTTTCAACCGACTTTAAGAAAGCAGATGTAGCCATTCTTGGGATTCCATACGACTGTGCAAGAGACATAATTCGTTTTGGCTCACGCCAGGGTCCAAATGCAATCAGACACGCGTCAGTGCTCACCGGAAAGTTGATCAAGGATGCATCGCCTTCGCCATTTGATACGTTAAACATTGTAGATGCTGGCAATGTTCGTCTTTCGCTTGAAGACATTGATCAAGCGTTTAAACAGATAGAATTAGCAATGACCAAGATCATAGATCAGGATTGCATTCCTATCACCGTAGAAGGAATTCGATTTTCTATCGATAAGTGATGATAAAGAGTGCGGCTGTTGCTGTAAATTTGGTATCTTTGAATGCTCAATGATCCTGCTCAATGATCCTGCTCAATGAAAACAGAAATAATACCCTGCTCTACTGAATCTGAAATACAAGAAGCTCAACGCCTCCGCTATGAAATTTATGTTGAGGAAATGGGTCGCTATCGACACATAGCTGATCATGAGAAACGCCTGCTAGTAGAACCTGAAGACTCCTTTAGTAGGCATTATCTTTGCCTGGTAGATGGTAAATTGTCCGGCACGATGCGTCATACCTGGGGCGGCGACTCTGGACTTTCTGATAGACAAATTGGGCAATATACACTTCGTGAATCTTTGCCGTTTTGCGACGATCGAGACATGGTTATTGGGGAACGCTTCATGGTTCGACCCGAATATCGAGGCACTCGACTACTATTCGATATGTTTAGTGCCTTTCTGAAATTCGCTAACGAACATCGAATTCAACTGATTATTGGTGATTGCGAACCGCATCTATTGAACTTGTATCTAGGACTCGGTTTCCAAACCTACTCAAGATCGAATATAAACAGCAAGGAGACAGGTTATCTAATACCTCTATTATTTGTAGTTGAAGACGTCGAGTACTTACGCAGGGTTGGCTCACCTCTGGTTGATCAAATTCAGGATTTTGGATCGGACAACCGGATTCCCGAAAAACTATCAGGGCTGATTTCTTCAAGTGCGGTTTTAAATCAACGTATTGCTGGCGATTCTGTGTACTGGTCAAGCATCTATGGCGCATTGGAATCACTACCGAAAGGCACCACCTCAATTTTCAATCAACTATCTGACCAGGAAATCCGACTATTAATTGATAAAAGCTCCATAATTGAATGCCGTCGAGGTGACCACCTCATCAAACAGGGCAATGTCACGAATAATCTGTTTGTTATTTTGTCTGGTCTTCTCGAGGTCAGAGATGAGGGAAACCGACTTGCAATCATCAGCCCCGGTGAGATGCTTGGTGAAATGGCGTTTCTTTTAAACATACCACGTACAAAAGATATATACGCTATGAGCGATGATGTACGAGTGTTATCAGTAAGTGAAACTGTTTTACGGGGCTTGATCGAAAATCACCCAAATATTGCAGCTCGGTTATTACTCAGCATTTCAAAAATATTATGTGTACGCCTGGCTAAAATGCACAGTTGATACTCTGAAATCTCAATGCATCAGATTAGCTCAGAACTTCTACAACATAAACTCAACATTTCAATCCTTTACCCCGGTCGCTTAAGGATCATCAGAACTTAGGGAAACTTTCATCCCAGCATCGTAACTTTATACGAAGCTCTGCTGCAATCTCAGGCTCTTCGTAAATAAGGTTGTTACTTTCACCAGGATCCTTATCAAGAGCAAATAATAATTCGTTTTTATCATCTTGCAAAAATTTCCAGATACCTTGTCGGATTGCTTTCTGACGTCGATAGTAAAACGACAAGCGCCAACAGAAGGTGCGCTCTGCGAGTATTTCGTTACCACAAAGAATCTCGTGCAAATCAATGCCATCCAACGTTGTAGATGGCAGGGCGGCTCCGACCATATTGACTAGCGTAGGCATAATGTCCATGAGGCTCAAGCTCTGAGCGTTACGCCGATCGGAGTGTACGTGCCCCGGCCATCGTACGATCAGTGGCACCCTGATCCCACCTTCCCACAACGATGCGAAGCCATGCGAGAAAGGATGGCGACGGGTTAGCTCTTTGCCACCATGGTCGTAACTGAATACCACTATGGTGTTTTCCGCTACCCCAGACTTGCATAATGTGTTTAGCACTTTACCAACGCCTGCGTCCAGTGATTCCACTACGCCTTTGTAATCTGAACGAGTGCCGTCATGCCAGCTAGCTGAGTTCCGATGATCATCTGGATTTTGTGGCGGTTGATGCGGTGGTAGTGCGGCGTTATAGGAAACGAAGGCGAAATATGGACGAGGATCATCTTCATTGATGAAGTCTATTGCGGCGTCAGTAAAAACATCCGTTGAGTAACCCGAGCGAGTCGTTGGCTTTCGACCCTCATAGAGCCCTGGCCGTCCATTCATCATTCGATGTGTGTGGTAATCGATAGACCAGTCGTGGAAACCGAGGAAATTCTCGAACCCGTGGGCTATAGGGTCATTCTCGTGGGACATGCCCAAATGCCATTTGCCAAATAAACCAGTCCGGAAACCATCATCTCGCAGGATGCTGGCCAGTGTAACTTCGGACCCAGGCAGCCCCGCAACAGCGTGACCAAAGTTAATATTCTCTTCGAGGCCAATGCGAGCGGGGTAACGTCCGGTGAGAATTGCCGCGCGTGATGGCGAGCAGATTGGCGCGGCAGCGGTTGCATCGGTAAACAGAGTACCTTCGCGAGCCAACCGATCCAGGTGCGGGGTTGATATATCCTGGACGCCGGTCGAGCCAAGATCACCGTAGCCCATATAGTCTCCTAGAATGAGGATTATATTGGGTCGTTCTGGTGTCGTTTTCAAAAAGATTGCCACATCTGTGGTGCACCACCCTGCAAGTTTAAATTCTGAATGGGTAGATTACCAGCCATCGACTATTCTGGTTGAGCATCTATTGTAAGTATCTATAGTCAGAAAATGCGATATAGTTAATCTCAAGACGGATAAGAAACTTAACAATACTAAAAATAATGCGTTTGGACTGATCACCCGAAGCCGCATACACACGTCAGATCACAAACAGATTACACTTAATTGATCAATTGCCGGCTCTGCCGGTCTACATCGATACACGAGGTGAGGAACGATGAGAAAAGTAAAACAAAGTCTAGTCGCCATTGGCGCTGCAATTGTAATGACCACGACCTTTACGAGCCCGTCTGTAAAAGCAGAAGTCAACCCAATTTGGGGACAGCTCATGATGGTTGGGGCCGGTTCCTGCCCACGGGGTTGGGTCAAGGCCGATGGCCAGTTAATTGAAATTCAATCGAACTCAGCTCTTTTTTCGCTGTACGGAACTACCTATGGCGGTGATAGCCGCACTATCTTTGGAGTGCCGGATCTACGTGGGCGAATGGCCATTGGGGTAGGCAATGGGCCAGGCCTGCGTCCCAGACATCAAGGCGAAAAAGGCGGACAGGAGAGCGTCGAATTGGATATTAATTCAATTCCCCAACATAGTCATACGCTTAGCGCAAGTTCGGGCGACGCCGATACCAGCGAAGCTAACGGTGCAGTGCTAGCTAGCGCCGACATATATAGAAATAATATCGACAATGGTACAGAAGTTTATGTTGGCGGCGAATCGATCGGCAATTCCGGCGGAGCGCAGGCGCATAACAATATGGCTCCCTATCGAGCCATTACATATTGTATTGCCACCCAGGGCGTATTTCCCTCACGCAGTTGAGTATGTGAAAAATAGAACCTGTGCAATCCATGATGACACCGCAATCCGCACCGTCCAGGATTTGTTGCAGGACTGCGCACACCTATATCGAACCAACCATCAAAGCCAGTCACACTGGCCTATCTCAATTTACCGGGAGAACGATAATGAAAACATTAAGATACAGTCTGGCAGCAGCAAGTATTGCGCTTGCAAGCCTAACAAGTCCGTCTACCCATGCGCAATCTGATCCTTATTTAGGAGAAATCATGGCGTTTGGGGCAACCTTCTGCCCACGGGGTT
>JBLHGU010000177.1:0-10477 GCA_047615875.1 Parasphingorhabdus sp. | reverse complement strand
CCTATACCGAGAGTAGATGGGGAACAGATCAACGGGGACGATATATAATGGTCCTTGTTGATCGTTTTAACTGGTTGTTAGAAAACCCAACACATGGGAAAAATCGAGATGTGATAAAGAAGGGTTATTATTCCTTTCACCAAGAGAAACACGAAATTTTCTACACATTTAGCACGACCAAGTTAAAGATATTAGCTGTCCTCCATGAACGTATGGATTACAAAAGACATTTGTAAGATTACGATGTAATCTGTATTTCGAGTGAGTAGAGGAGCCGGCCACCCGGGCTCCCCCCTCGTTAGAACCCATCGTGCCCAATTCGGGCAATAGGCTCAAGATCAAGTTATTCACCGGGCTACCGGCCCGTAAAGTGGGTGATAAATTCTCACCCGTGGAAGTGGAAACTGCTGCATAAAGCAACCAAACTGATCCCAGTTGAAAGACCTTCGCTGGCTTCGCCTGTTAAGCCACTTGAATAGTAACCTTGTCGCCTGATACAGGAATTTATCCATCTGC
This sequence comes from Parasphingorhabdus sp., assembly GCA_047615875.1. GTDB lineage: Bacteria > Pseudomonadota > Gammaproteobacteria > Arenicellales > CAJQKF01 > JBLHGU01. Next base: position 9,961 of record JBLHGU010000177.1, on the reverse strand, counting down.
TTCGCATTAAATGACACACCAAAATAGCGGATATGTCCTACAAGCTTCTGACAGAATGTTTTCCAGATAACAGGGAGTCGATATCTATTCCTGACTTGGCGCGCCCACTGATTCACACTTTTAAGCTTTGAACGTAAGCGTTTACCGCTCGTCTTAACTTTTGGAATCACGCTTCCTTTACGTGAGCGGCCAAGATAAAAGGTAAATCCTAGAAAGTCGAACACGCCCTGTTTAGTACCACGGCTTCTTTTGTCTTTAGAGAATGCAACCAGCTTGGTTTTATCCTCGTTCAGTTTAAGATTGTTCTTGGCAAGACGCTTTTCCAATGCGGCTTTGATTCGTTCCGCATCACGTTGATGACGACAACAGATTACCGCATCATCCGCATATCGGAATAGCTCGACCCGACCTCGACAATGTAGCTTTACCACTTCTTTAACCCACACATCAATCACAAAGTGCGCGTAGATATTAGCCAAAATAGGACTACAGACACTTCCCTGAGGAACGCCTTCGTCACTAACTGATAGATCGCCTTCTTCTTCCAACACACTCGCTTTGAACATGCGAATGATAAATCGGATAAGCCGACGATCTTTGATCTTCTCGCTTAACATCTCTTGCAATAGCTTGTGATCAACTGAGCCAAAGAAATTGGATAAATCCATATCGATGACGGTTTGAACTTCATTGCTCACTAGATGACGGCCCAGCTCCTGAATCGCATCATGGCAACCTCTACCCGTTCTGAATCCATAGGAACAGTCCAGAAACAGAGGTTCATAGATACTTTCCAGTATTTTCTGGGTCATCTTTTGGATCAGTTTATCCTCAAAGTTACTGATACCCAACGGTCGCGTCGCGCCCTGCTTGCCCCTCTTTGGGGATTAAAACCTGTCTCACCGGACTGGGCCGATATGACATTGTTCGCAGCCGTTCCACTAACGCGCTCAGTTTTCCTTCAAGGTATTCTCCATACTTCTCTTTACTTACACCATCTGCACCAAGCGCCTTCTTTCCATCCAACTCCTGGTAACATTCTCTCAGCGACTCCACATTAAAGTGATGCATCAAGCTATCGAACTGCTTGTCACAATCACCTCGAGATAGCTCGGCTATCCTCATCAATTTTGTTGTCGTTGTATACTGAAATTCTGTTGATTCCACAACGTGTCCTCTTTGAGGTTAACTTAACCCACGGCCCTTCCCTCCACGGGCGTTACTCCGCTTCAGCAGTACTATGGCCGATCTGACTTCCAAATAACCGTCCCAATCTCCTCGCTTTTACACTCGTCAATCGGTACTCCAATCCATCGAAGAGCTATTTGGATCTCCCACGTTCACCTGTCTACCTTTGATACATGCCGTGCTCTATGATCCCGGAGAAGCTACTTCATACTGCCCAATCGTGCATGACGTAGTGTTGCCTTCTAGAAATTTAAAACTATCAACCTTCTCGAAAAGGTCCAATAACGGGACTCAATCACTTCAGCTTTCGCTTACGGCCTGCATCATTTCTGTCTACGCTTAATCCTGATTGTTACCGCACAGAACTCAAGACTCGATACAGTGTGTGGCGGGTCGCCACTTCACAGACGGCACTTTCAGCCACTGGTATACAAGCGCCTCGTGGCGCACTAAATATTTAGACTTGATCGTACATTGGCGGTTGTATACTCAGGCTGTGTGAAAACTCATTAGAAAACTAGTAACGTGGGACCACTCAACACCAACTGAAATAATACAGTTTGTTTTGAGACTGCTAGCACCACTTAATGTGAAAAATTGCTGAGTATAGGTAAATATTTACCACCGACAATCTTAAAACGGAGTTTTCACACAGCCTGTGCTCAAAGCAGACATTCCACCGAAAGCTGAGACGAAATGAAATTTATGATTAGTCTGGTCGCGCTTCTTGTGAATCCTATTTCTTTTGCGCAAGAATACGATAGTAACCGAACAGTGAATTACCCTAATTTTACTATCGACTATCTTGAGACTGTTGCAGGGGCTACGACAGCTACGACTACAGTGATTGCGAAATATCGTGAAAAGAATCTAAGGCAGGTGATAGAACTGTCGCCAGAAGCAAATGAAAGGGTTTAAAAAAACTCATCAAATTAATATCAAGATGATTCGCGATGATTTTGAATTGACAAAAAAGAAATTTGGCCTAGGAGAGTTTAATGCAATTGCAACGCTTAAGTATAATCCTGAAGCATTTAAGGTAATGAGTGATGGCTCAATTGTTGGCTCTATTGACGACCAAACAATTCGCATATGGGCGGATGAGAAAAAAATCTATTAGATATCGACGGTTTTGTGGGTAGATTGGATGTCACAAAAAACGCTAAATACATTCAGGCACCGAAGTGGAAAACAATTGGGACTATATCAGCAATTGCTAAAAGCATTGTTGGCTCTATCAGTTTTGCTATTGATTCACACGAGGTATTTATTGCACCTTTATTCATTGAGCGACCTGATCCGACTGCACTTAAAAAAGCAATAAAAATGAAAAAGGAAGATCAGTCTTAAGTTATATATGGTTACAGGGAAACAACGGACTAAATCCTGAAAATTTCATTACAGACCATTCTCTCGAAATAATGCGTTTCGTTAAATGGCTCTTCAGGGCAACTTTGAGCCTATCGGAACATTCCCTATAGTTGAAATTCCCGAGTATGGCAAAGTCGTTGGAACTAGCTCGAGTTGGAAATAAATAACTTTCGAAGCACTGCTGATCGTGGTCACTTTACTTATTGTTTCCAGGCATTCGTCATACCTTTTTTTGGAACATATCGATAAATATGATCCAGAATTGACCTAGTCCACCATTTAAACTTTAGGTCCTTTAGATTGTGCTTGCTATCGAATGAGATGCTAGTGATTTGGATGGAGGTGTTAGTGCAGGATTTTTTTTCCATTATTTTCCAAGTGTAACCAGCAGGAAATTTACATCTGCCAATGTCGTAGTAGCGTGGCCCGCGACTATCATATACTCGGCCAATTCCAGTTTCGTGGCAAACAAAATGTTGTACTTTTGTTCCCTTTAGTTTTTTTCGTGTCCAGACGGTTGAAGTAACACCGGATTGAGGATTCTCCCATTCTATTGGTCCGACAATATTTGTTGCACTCATTTTGTTTACGTGAAATGTTTTCTTTGCTTTGTGCATGCAGTTTGATTTCTTATTTCCATCTCATTTAGCTCCTGTCCATAGATGGTAGGGAACAAATAGTTGCTTAGTTGTGCAGTCGTATAGATTGTTAATACTCCAGGCAGAATTATTTTTTTTCACCGGAACATGCCAATTTATGAAGGGTATCCATATTGTCGACAACTATTGCTCGTGCATAAACCAAGTTGCTACTCACTATTGTTAGCACAGGTACAAGAAAGGCGATTGTTTTTAAAAGATTCAAATCCACGTCCTTAGTACTTAATCAGCACTACAGCTTATCATAGTGAGAATCAGGCTATGGCTGTTCAGGGCAGAGCCTGTGTAAAAACGCAGCATTTGAAAAGACCAATGGGCCAGATACACCTAAAGCTTAACCTCTGGCATAAAAAACCATACGGATTTACCACTATTACACTTGTGTATCACAACTATCGCACTTCAATACCTACTGTAAAATTCAATTCCGAGTTTTTACACGGTCTGGGCAACCAACGGCCTAATAAGGTTCACTATTACTGGCTGGTCGTCTATTATGGAAAAACAACATAGATCAAATGGCAGAATTGCATTTATTCTCTCAGCAATTTTCTTTTTGACTGGTGCGGGTTTCTTTTTATGGGCCTTATCATCATCTCATTTGGCTTTCGCTGCATGTGATGGCACATATTCTCTAGGTAGTGAAAATATTAGGTGCAAAAGACCAGTAATTTTTGCGTATTCATTTTATGGGTGTGCTGTCGCTTTTATTGGAAGTGTTATTACTGGTCTACTTCAGCAAAATAAACATAAGAGATCAACTAAAAATAGTAAACACTAGGTCTAACAGACAAATCTGACTGACTCAATAGGGCAACAAAGCGACAGTTCTCTCTTAAGAACATACTAGATACCCATCACCAAAATGAGGTATCAAAATGGAAAAATCAAACGTAGATTCAACCAATCATGTTCCATGGAATAAAGGCAAGCTTGTCGGTCAGCGTCCAGCTTTGAAGCTGAAAGAAGTCTGGGCAATTCGTATTCGGTTACAAATCTCAAAGAATATCCAGGAACTGGCACTTTCAACTGATTGAGAAAATGATAGAGCTAGTTGTAAAAATTAGTGAAATGTCAAAAAAAACTATGCCGGTTTAGAAAATTATTCTGATCTTTCTGACGACCATAAAGAAAGAGGATTAGAATTTGTTAAAAAGATTTCTAACTCCGTATAACAAGCCTATGAAGTTCGCTCCAGCTATCGCCTCCGCCGCACCTCGGAAATCTGCGCTTGTCCTTCGGGTGCTGAGCTAGACGTTTTACTGGCTGCTTTTTCTTTAATCCAGATTGAGATAGTAAGTAGTAATGCCCCTCGATACAATCCAGCAAATGGCTCTAAAGGGCAAACAAGGCCCATTCGTTGACTTTGTAAACGAGCAGTATGATACTCATAGCGGACCATTTCCTAAATAGTTGCACGATTCGATGAAGACGCTAAGTTCAATAACTTTTGGCCTAATCGGGTGCTTATTTCTACTACCTACCATCGCCCAAGACGAAAGTGAAAATACTTTCTGGGGTATGGTGGATTGCGGTAAAGAAAAGCAGCTATGGTTGTATCTTGAGCAGTACCCAAAGGGAGATTATGTTGATGAAGCTAGGAAATGCTTAAAGTCAATCATTCGTGGGAAAGATAATGAGCCTGATGATTCAACGGAAATTAAGGACTTACTTGCACAATGCGAAGTACATATGGAAGCGAACCGATTGACCACTGGCGAGGGTGGTAATGCGATGGCTTGTTTTAACGATATTCTTTCGAGGGATCCAGACAATATATCGGCTAGAGAAGGCATACTTAGAATCGAAAAAATTTATGAGGAATAGGCTCTTTCGAGTATTGAATCTGGCGATGGAATTAAAGCACAACAATTTCTTGATAGGTTGATAAAGGTCAATCCTAAGAATAGCAGTCTTGCCGAATTAGAAGATTCGATATCTTCTTTATATAAGAATTCTGAGCATGTTGAGGAAGAATCTTCATCTGAAGATAAGCAAGGGGAGTGGATTAAAGTTTTTGTTCTAGGATCAGACATTGACTGTAGCCTGTGGCGACCTTTTTATCCTTGGAATCATTCACTAGTTAAAGAAGCGTTACCAGTCTGGTCTGGAGAAACCGATAATAGCGGAGAGCCCGCAGATGGAGAGTGTAAAGATAGAAAGCAAATGGAAACGGTGAATACGTCGCTATATATGATATTACTGGCGTGCAATATTCTGAAAGTTTTGAAGGTGCAATTCGGTCTGGTATATTTCGATCTGGAAAGTATACAAACCCACACGGAACTTATGTTGGTGAGTGGGTGGACGGCAAAATTCACGGATTTGGATTGTGGAAAGGGCAGTCTTCAGATGGTTCAGCATTCGAGTTTGAAGGTCAATTTGAAAGTGGAGAACCAACTGAAGGAGTAGGCACTGACTCAGAAGGAACGTACGTTGGTGAATACAAAGACTGGTATAGACATGGCGTGGGTACTATGAAGTATTTGTCTGGTGTAGTGTATGAGGGCCGCTGGTATGTGAGCGCCCGACGGGGTTATGGGAAACTGAGCTATCCTGGTGGATCAGTATTCGAAGGCAGGCTCGACGACGACTCGGGCAATCAGATTAGTGGGGAAGGAACATTATATGAGCCAGATGGGGATCAACAGATTGGATCGTTTTCATATTGTGAATTACTTTTTGGGTGGTATCACTCCAAAACAGGTAGATCCTGTGAAGTGCAATATGGTTCGCCCGTAAAAAGGGGGTGTTACACTAATGACTAAGAACTCTATTTTTGTGTAAATTGGACGGAGTAGAATTGCTTTGTCTACTAATCAATTTGTCTAAATTAGGCAAAACTGAGCCTGGTGGCGGTTTAGTCGACTGGCCGTAAAGGGTAACCTGCCGCCCGTTGAGCTTTACTTTTCGATCGGGCAGAACCATTCTCACGGGCAGAACCATTCTCATTACGGTAGCCACTGAGCGAGCCCAAGGGTTATCTTGGATTCCGCCGCCGGTTTATCCTAATCAACACGATATCATCTATACCAAAGCCTTCCGCCCCAGACCATGTTGCCGACTTTCAACTGAGGATTTCAGATTAAATGACCCATTTCGATTTGGGCCTACTTCCATCAGGGCGTCTTCACTGTTTTCCATCTGATGCAAATCAACTATCCGAAACAGTATCTGCCACAATTGGCTCTGCATTTGCCCGAAGTACAGGCGAAGGGCTGTTCAATCTTGCAGCAAGGAAAAGTGGCGTTGATCTTAGCCCGTCAATACAGTATTGGCGTAACTTCGCCTGCAAGTATCTTAGTGAACGCTGTCTCATGGAGCAAACGAATTCACAGCAGCCTGGTCCTATCGAGCCGTTCACCGCTGTCGACAGCATGCTGCTGCTCCTGAGTCTGCCGCCCATGCGTGGTGCCGAGTACGCCACCGCAACCGTGCTACAGGATATCTGTTCCTTGCTGGATGGTTGGGTATGCGATCAGATACAGACTGTGGGTGGATTGGATACACTGCTGGAGAAAAAGGCCCCGCAGTGGCATCAGGTGGGGCGGGTTTGCTTTCATCTGGCAGAGAACAAAAACGATCCCGACTATCCATTCGCCTTCATGGCAACCTACGCCCCTGAACTCACAAAACAAGGCCACATACGCCACCAGCCACTTGGCAGCGCCTTGCAGGAATATGCCGGGGCAAAAAATAAAAAAACACTGATACGCTTGTTATCGCCGGTTCAACTTGCTGCTGAATCAAGCACTGTGATCAAAGAACTACTAGATACTGGCGATATTTACCACCCATTGGCCTGGACACCCGGGGATGCCTATCGATTTCTTCAAGATGCGACATATTACGAGCAGGCCGGGGTGATCGTTCGTCTGCCCGATTGGTGGAGGAAACGCAGCCGCATCCGCGCTAGTGTCACCATCGGCGAGAATGGCAAGAACTTCAATACCGAGGCACTGCTGGATTTTAAACTGCAGATCGCGCTGGGAGACGAAAAGCTATCGAGTGCCGAGTTGAACCAGCTTAAGAACACCGCTGATGGCCTGGTGTTCATGAAGGGGCAATGGGTCGAGGTCAATCGACAGCGACTGGATGAAGCTCTGGCACATTGGGAAATGGTTGAGGCAGAGGCGGCAGGCGGAGGGCTTACCTTTGCGGATGGGATGCGGTTACTGGCTGGCGCTCCAGTGGACTTGAAAGATGATTCCCTTAATGAGAGCCGGGAGTGGTTGTTTATCAAACCGGGTAAATGGCTGGCCGCACAGCTACAGGCGCTGCGCTCTCCTGAACAGGTAGCGGCAATTAACCCTGGCACCACGCTCAAGGCAACTCTGCGCCCGTACCAACAGACCGGCGTCAATTGGTTATGGCTGCTTTCTCAACTGGGGTTGGGTGCATGCCTGGCTGATGACATGGGATTGGGGAAAACCATGCAGGTGATTTCACTACTGTTGGCGTTGAAAAAGAGACATTCCAGGAAGCCTTCACTTCTGGTGCTACCGGCCTCTCTGTTGGGCAACTGGAAGGCAGAACTGGAACGATTTGCTCCCACCTTGTGTTGCCAGTTTATCCATAGCTCTCAAATGCAAAAAAAGGCCATGAAAGAGATGGCCGACGATAATACGTCACTGGAAGGATTTGATCTGGTACTGACCACCTACGGTACCCTAATGCGTCAAGCATGGCTGCAGGATCAGAAATGGCAACTGTTGATACTGGATGAAGCGCAGGCAATTAAGAACCCATCAGCCAGACAGACAAAGGCAGTAAAGGCGCTCGACGCAGGCGCAAGAATAGCCCTGACAGGCACGCCGGTAGAAAACCGGTTATCAGACCTCTGGTCGCTGTTTGATTTTCTGAATCCCGGCCTGCTGGGATCGGCCAGCAGATTCAAGGGCTTTGTAAAATCCCTCTCCACCCGGGACACCGACCAATACGCACCCTTACGCAATTTGGTCAGTCCCTACATCCTGAGACGGCTCAAGACCGATCGTTCAATCATCAGCGACCTGCCGGAGAAAACTGAAGTCTCGGCCTATTGTGGCCTTAGCAAGGCCCAGGCTATGCAATATCAGTTGGCTGTAAAACAGATGACCCACGCCATTGAGAATATCGACGGCATCAAGCGCCGCGGTCTGGTGCTCTCCTATCTGCTGCGCTTCAAGCAGATTTGCAACCACCCGGCACAGTGGTTGGGAAATGATGAATACGATCCGAAGCTGAGTGGAAAATTTCAACGTCTGGAAAATCTTTGTGAAGAGATTGTCGCACGCCAGGAGAAGTTGCTACTATTCACCCAATTTCGTGAAATAACTGCACCGCTAGCGGGTTTTCTTGCCCAGCAATTTGGCCAGTCCGGTCTAGTATTGCACGGCGGCACAGCCGTCAAACAGCGACAAAAAATGGTTGAGCGATTCCAGGACGAACAGGGCCCCCCTTTCTTCGTGCTGTCCCTCAAGGCTGGTGGCACAGGCCTCAACCTGACGCAGGCATCTCATGTCATCCATTTTGACCGCTGGTGGAACCCAGCAGTGGAAAACCAGGCCACCGATCGCGCCTTCCGTATCGGCCAAAAACGCAATGTGCTGGTACATAAATTCATCTGCCAGGGCACTGTGGAAGAGAAGATAGACGCCCTGATCAGAGAGAAAACCGATCTTGCCAGTGATCTACTGGAAGGTGGAGCCGAGACACTGCTGACAGAGATGGATGATAAGGAATTACTAAAGCTGGTCACACTTGATATTGACAGGACGAAGGTCTGATAGAGGTAAAAATATGGGTTTTGGTTACGATGATTGGTCTCCCTATGTGCCTGTGGCGGAAAGACGCGCTAAAGCTGCTAGAGAAATGCAAAAACTCAAAAAGAGCGGCCATAAAATCGAACCCATAGAAATTCAGGGCAGAAAGATTGTCCGCACCTTCTGGGGTTTGGCCTGGTGTGATCACCTTGAAAAATTCAGTGACTACCAAAACCGGTTGCCGAGAGGGCGAACTTATGTCCGTAACGGCTCCGTCTGTCACCTTGCAATAACGAAGGGCAAGGCGGCAGCCATCGTTAGTGGTTCGGAGCTATATAAAGTCAATATACAGATCACATCACTTTCTTCGCCCAAGTGGAAGAACCTGCGTAAACAGTGTGCCGGACAAATCGGCTCTATGTTAGAGCTGCTGCAAGGTGGTTTATCCAATAACGTCATGCAGATAGTGACAAACCGCAACGCTGGTCTGTTTCCCAGACCCAGTGAAATACAGTTTACCTGCGACTGTCCGGATGGGGCAGGAATGTGTAAACACATTGCCGCCGTTATGTACGGCATCGGCGCCAGACTGGATCAGCAACCAGAATTGCTTTTCCTTTTGCGCAATGTAGATTATGAGGAGCTGATAACCGCAGAGTTGGATATAGAAGCAGCAATCACCGGCAAAGCAAAAGGTCGCCGCCTGGCTGGAGTCGATTTGTCTGATGTATTTGGTGTGGAATTGGATAAGCCGATAAAACGTGTACATAAAGAGAAGACTGCCGGCAGAATCGCCGTCAGGAAAAAAGTGGTTTTGCGGCGGACGGTTGCCAAAACGAGGACATCGAAGAAAGCGGTTGCCACAAAGAAAAGGGCTTTCAACCCAACTGCCGTGGCAGTGGCCAGGCTGCGCAAACGATTCAAGATGACAGTCCCGCAGTTTGCCAAACTGCTTGGCATATCCCCACTGACAGTCAGCAACTGGGAGCGAGCCAGTGG
>JBLHGU010000176.1:0-10508 GCA_047615875.1 Parasphingorhabdus sp. | reverse complement strand
ATGGTGGAACTTACTATGGTGACCATCCCCCCAGTCGATATCTATGCCAGCACTACCGGTCGTAGCCTGCAATATTTTAGACTGACCAGATGCCGTACTTTTGGCTACAACTGAAATAGTCATCGGCGGGTTCTCAAAAGATATTCGTCGAACTTGTATGGCATTTATGGTCGCTCTCGTTCCAGATTACTAGAAAAAATTATAGGCAGATTCCATGTCTTGCAACAGAGATTCATCTGTTATAGTTTGCATTCATTATAGGAATACTTGATGAATAGTATTGACTGGCAAGCCATCGCTAACTTTGAAGCAGTAGCCCGCCTGGGTACTTTCACCTTGGCAGCCAATGAACTGAAAGTACTTCAGCCCTCTGTAAGTCGTCGCATTGCCAAACTGGAGGGGGAACTAGGCACGCATCTCATGCTGCGCACACGTCCTCGCGTAACCTTAACCCATGCTGGAGAGGCCTTATTGCGGGCCAGTCAGGACACTTTCAAACAGATGTCTGAAACGTTGGCAGCCATCAAACAACGTTCCTTGCATTCGCCTCTGGTCATCAATACCACCATAGGTTTTGCCAGTAGTTTCCTGTTACCAAGACTTAATGCCTTCAACGGACAATATCCCGACGTTAATATCGAGCTAATTTCACGGGATGTGAATGATGCCTATGAAGAAGGAAATGCCGACCTGATTACCGTATTTGATGCAGTCGGTAAAATCCCTGGGGTCAGAAGTCAGCTTATCTGCCAGGAGAAAATGATCGCCGTGGCATCGCCTTTTTACATACAACAACATCAACAAAGTTTTTGGGCGCCCTGCAATCACAGGCTTTTGCACCTTGTCAGCGGTAACTATGCTGATGACTGGAAACTGTATTTTGAAGGCACCGACTACCTTCTCCCGACACCATCTGCCGGTCAAAACTTCACCAGCTACATGGTTTACTTGCATGCCGCTCTCAACAATCAGGGAATCGTGTTAGGTCCGAAGTTTATGTTGCAACAATACCTGGACTCTGGCGAACTGGTAAAAGCAGATCCCAGGATTGTCAGCACACATCGTGGCTACCACGCCTGCCTCACTCGCAGGGGAGTAAATCATCAACCCGCAATAGATTTTGCAAATTGGCTAGTGAAATTGTTTAGGTAAGTTTTATTATCTTGTTAGTGGGCAACCCATCGGCAGAAGTCAAACAGCGACTTATTATTTTGCCTACATGGATGTGAGAGCAGGAGTGATAGCTAAAGCAAGGATCACTCATTTCTATTCTCCCAATGCTTCACGATAAAGATTATGGAAGTGTCTGAGTCCCACCTCACTCATTGCCCCGCGTCTATCTCCAATGACGTAAGGTCCGGGTTCGAACGCCCGGCTCTGCATGGCCTTCTGGATTTTGCAGACGACGACTTCATCCTCCGCACCGGTTGTTTCTTTATGCTTGATCATTAGTGCCCGAACATCATTATCCGAAATGTCTCCACTTGTGAACCAACGATAGCGGTAAATGGTCCGGTTCCAGGACACCGGCAACCATTGACGGATAGTAAAATAACCACCGGGATACCAGCCCATCGAGACATTCGGCCAGATCCAATAGGCACCGTAATCAGCCGCGCGCGGGACCGCTTCTGGATCGTAATCATATTGCTTTTTGTTTGTGCCTTGCCGTCATGCCAGATTGTTCGACCTTTCGGCACTGTCGTGTAGCCGTCCATCTCCAGTACGCCCCGGGTCAGCGATGAGGCATGTACGGTTGGACAGTGATAGCATTCATTATAATTTTCGACGTATAGTTTCCAGTTACAGTCATGTATGATTTCGGTTTCACAAACAAACCGAAGTTTGGAAGGGTCAGGGTGGAAGCTCAGCATGTTAGCTTCATACTCCTCCAATCCATCGCTCATTGGCGCTGCGTCTTCGTCCATATTCACAAAGACAAAACCACAAAACTCCTCTACCTTTATCCTGCGCAAGTTAATCTGATCACATGACAAATTGTCCGCCTCAGTGCTTCCCGGCGCGCGAAGTAGCTTTCCATTCAGTTCATAGGTCCAGGCATGATACGGACAGACCAGGATCCGTTTTCCCTAGCCCTGCCTAGCCTTGCCTTGCCTTGCCCTTCGACAATTGGATGACCGCGATGGCGACAGATATTGTAATAGGCCTGCAATTGGCCATCGGTGTCACGGATAACAAACATCGATTCATCTGCAATGGTATGAGTTTTGAAATCACCGCTTTTGCTAAACTCCGATACATGGCAGACACATTGCCAGCTTCGATAGAAAACCTTCTCCTTGTCGATTTCGAAGCAATCGCGGTCTACATAATATTGTGCGGCTAGCGGTAAATTTTGAGACATTTTAGCTTCCGATTATTATTGAACTTTAGCAGGCTTCGATATACTGCTCAATTGTCGGAATAATTGATTTGTACATCATAATATTGAGTGCAAGGAATTCATCGTTCGATAGATGTCTGATTCATGAATAGTAAACTTATAGGGTAAATTACTCGTCCTAAAGTAAACACAGTAACCAATGCTAATACCCTCGCTTACGAAATTTCCACCTGTACCGGTTTGGAGCGCAAATCCGGACCATTGGTTAATGCAATATCCATTGGACAACAGGAAAGTACCAGGGTTATATCCAGTTCAGCACGCAGGCTAATACTATCACCAGGTTTGACCTCAGGCGGTATGATCGATAGTTCACCATTAGCACTGATATTAACATTTTCGAAAATATTAAACGGACTCGGTACTTCGGGAGCAGTAAGACCTATCTCGGTCATTGCCTCTCGAAGATTATCAGTGCAATTTCGATGATAGCCCTCGACCCCGAGTAAACGGTAGCGATCAATATCGCAAGCCGACAACAGTAAATCGTGAATGCCAGGAGATCTATCTTCTACTATGGTTAAGATAGGCCTTCGTCGGTTTGAATAAAGAGAATCACCCACTTCGGGGATCAATTTTTCAAGACAGGAGCGAGAATGTTCATTCGACATAAACTCGTTGATGTCCGACTCGCAAAACGCCCAGGCATCGACTACCTGCGATCCTTCGAGATTAGTGATTTTCACCTGTTGGTTAGCTTTCATCTTGAATGCGCGGGAATGAGCGCCCGGAATAATTATTATGTCATTCATGTTAAATTACCTTTGATTGTTGATGAGACTTTATCACCAAAAGGCAGGTATTTTACAACATGGATGGAACCATAGGCCTATCCAGGCCAAATGCTTTGTTGGGTTAGCAATCCAGCATCTAATAGCAAACATACCGAATGAATTCGAACAAGATTATCATGAACATACAAACTGACATGCAAAAGAGAATTGAAACCTCATGATTCGTTGGTTAGGACGAGGGATCGGAGCCACTTCACGTTGGGTTTCACGTCCATTCCATTAACCTACAAATACACGATTGACGTCCGGCTGTTGGGTTAGTGGCTTTACCGCATAACCCAACCTTCTCAACTTAATGACATTGGAGGCGTCCCTTACATTCTAATTTGCCAGGTTCTTGTCGATCTGATCACGCATCGCAATCGTTGTCGAGTAATCGATACACAGGTTTTCATCAATCACAACGGCGTAATCGATTGCCGCTGCTTCGCGGCTGAGCAATTCATCACGTACATCACGCAATACCCGTTCGGGGTCGCGGGCATGTGGCAAACCATAACCACCGCCACCAGGCATATAGTAAATCAAACTTTCATCGCCCGGAATTTCCTGTGTGCCCTTTCCGCTCAGGGCTTTACCGGAACGTAACGAGATTGTTCCAAGCCGGCCACTTTCACCACCTTCGCGGCCGAGTGCCGGGTGAACCATTCGCTCAAAACTGGCCGACATTAACATCGGTGCCTTTTCGCGATTTTCGATTTCGAGTATTTGCCCGTGACCACCACGAAATCTGCCAGGCCCACCACTGTCGGGACGTAGCTCACGACGCAGATAGCGTAAAGGCTCGGTGGCTTCGGTTGATTCAATCTGACTGCCCCATACACCACTCGGATAGCAGGTAGCGCTTAAACCATCTTTTTCAGCACGCGCACCGGTGCCACCATTGTGCGTCGGGTCGGTGGAGAAGGCGGTAGTCTTACCTTCGATTGACGCGGTGGCAGTTGAACGCAGCGGCAGGTTCCACATGCAGGCAACGCTTTCGGCGGGGACTTTACCGGGCAATGCCTGGTGCAGGCATCCGAGCATGACATCGGGCAACATCTGACCGATCATGTGGCGCATAGAAACAGGTGCTGGGTCATTCGCGTTAATGATGCTGCCTTTGGGTACGTTGAGTTGAATAGGCAGTAACGAACCACTGTTGTTGGGTATATCCGGACCGACTATACAGCGGATTCCAAATACTGAATAAGCCGTGGCATAGTTAAGAGGTGAATTTATTCCGTAACGTGAACTCGGTGAACTACCGTTAAAATCGACCTCAATGCAGGAGTCAGTAATGCGCATACGTGCGTTGATATTAATCTCAAAGTCGTAGCCATCGAACACTGCATTATTGATGTATTCGCCGTTGGGAATCGCTTTAATGGCCTGTTCCACACCACGCTGTGAAGTTTGCAAAATGTAACCACCGAGTTCATCAATCGAATCAATACTGAATTCACTCATCATGCCAGCGAGGCGACTAGCACCCACATCGCAGCAAGCCATCAGCGCATAAATGTCACCTTCGTTTTGAATGCGGGTCCGCGAGTTGGCTTTTATGATTTCCAGCAGGTCGATATTGAGCTGACCCTGTTTAACCAGCCTCATCGGTGGAATACGAATGCCTTCTTCGAATATATCGGCGTTGTCTGTGCTCATACCACGACCGCCAATATCGTAGAGATGCGACGTGCATGAAGTCAGTGAGACCAGCTTGCCAAGATGAAACACCGGTGCCACCAGCAGCAAGTCATTGAGGTGACCGGTGGCAATCCACGGATCGTTTGTGACATAGATATCGCCTTCACGCATCGATTCCACCGGGAAATACTGAATCATAACCGGGCAAGCATTCGCCATCGAATTAATATGCCCGGGTGTACCGGTTTGTGCCTGCGCCAGCATACGGCCTCGCAAGTCGAAAATGCCTGCCGAAATATCACCGCATTCACGCACCATCGCTGAGAAAGCGGCACGCATTAGTGTTTGTCCCTGTTCTTCGACAACCGCCAGCAGGCGATTCCACATCACTTGCAATTCAATCGCAGATTTAGCTGGCATGGGTATTCGCCCTGGTCTTGCGTTGCATGATGATATTGCCCGCTGCGTCGATGCTGGCATCGAACAATGGTGAGACATAGCTCGTAGTTTGTGGCTCGATGATCAAGGCAGGACCGATAATGCTATGCCCTGGCTGCAAAGCGCCACGGTGATAAAAGGGAATGGTTTGCAGCTGTCGCAGCTCACCAAAAAACACGTCGCGCTCGCCGGCAATCGGAGCATCAACGCGATTGACCGCGCTATTCTTAATCGTTGTGACTTCCGGTGGTTTAGTCGATACCAACACCGACCAGTTCATGACTTCAATACTCATTCCCGGCACTTCACGAGCAAACAACCGGGCATATTCTGTATCGTAGGCAGATTTCAGCAGGCCAAGTCCATCTTCATCGACCCGGCCTTCGGGCACCATCACTTCAATTTCATGTCCTTGTCCTCGATAACGCATAAACGCATTACGCTGTAATACCAGAGGTTGACCAAAAGCACCGGCGGCAACCACTTCACGCGCCTGTGTTTCCATATCGTCGAGTAAATGGTTAATAGCAGTAAAATTGAACAGATCCACCAGTGTATGGTGGCTGCGCACAATTTCGTAAGCGACAGGGGCGTACAGGAAACCTATCGCCGAACCGACTCCCGGTCCTCGTGGCACAATTATCGTATCGACGCCGGTTTTTTCAGCCACTGCCGCGGCGTGTAATGGTCCATTACCACCAAAGGCGATCATAGTGCGTGATCGCAGATCTTTACCTCGTTCGACTGCGTGTACACGCGCAGCATTAGCCATATTCTCATTTACGATTTGTGCCAGACCATACGCGGCTTCGTGTACCGACACACCCAACTCATCGCCGAGGTGTTGCCGTAAT
The DNA here is from genome assembly GCA_047615875.1 of Parasphingorhabdus sp. GTDB lineage: Bacteria > Pseudomonadota > Gammaproteobacteria > Arenicellales > CAJQKF01 > JBLHGU01. Next base: position 4,392 of record JBLHGU010000176.1, on the reverse strand, counting down.
GCTGTTTCTGCCGCTCTACGGTCGAGTTTTAGTCGACCTTCGGCAAATGTTTGCGGATCAAGGTAGCCAATCACCGTGTCCGCGTCGGTTACTGTCGGTTGTGTGCCACCTCTGGCATAACAGGCAGGACCGGGTTCGGCACCGGCACTTTGCGGGCCAACATTTAGACGGCCCAGTGAGTCAACGTGAGCAATCGAACCACCGCCCGCGCCTATTTCGATCATTTCGATCACCGGAATCAACACTGGCATACCGCTGCCTGGTAAGAATCGTGCACTGCGAGCAATTTCAAAGCGGCGTGAAGATTGCGGCTGACCTTTGTCAATCAAACACAGCTTGGCAGTGGTTCCGCCCATATCAAACGACATCACCTCGTCGAGTTGTAAGTCACGGGCAACCTTGGCGGCCAACACCGCCCCGCCACTGGGGCCTGATTCAACCATTCGAATTGGAAACTGACGGGCGTTGTCCGGAGTAGTCATGCCACCGCCGGAAGTGATGATATATAAAGGACATTCGAAGCCTTCGTCTATGACCGCCTGCTCAAGCTTTCGCAAATAATCATCCATCAGAGGGCGAATATAGGCATTTGCCAGTGTCGTACACAAGCGTTCAAATTCTCCGATTTTTGGGCTGACCTCGCAGGACAACGAAACCGATAATTGCGGACGCTGTATCAACAGTAATTCGCGTAAGCGTAATTCGTGGCTGTCGTTCACATAACTGTGCAACAGGCTGATCGCGATGCTTTGAATATCGTCGCGATCAATTCTGCTAATCAGGTCGTAGATACAGGATTCGTCTAGAGAACGATACACAGAACCATCCGGATCGATACGTTCGGGTACGGTGTAACACAGATCACGGGTAACGATCATATCCGGCTTGTCGATCATCAAATCGTATTGATCATATCGACGCTCATAAGCAATTTCGAGAATATCGCGAAATCCCTCGGTCGTAATCGTCGCCACGCGTGCGCCCTTGCGTTCGATCAGAGCGTTCGTAGCCAGAGTAGTACCGTGGATGAATGTCGAAAAGTCGCCGGGTTTTAAATCAGCAAGTTCCATTGTGTGACGAATGCCTTCTAACACGCCTGCAACCGGATGAGTCGGAGTGGTCGGTGTTTTTGCGGTGATAAATTCACCGTCTTTTTCAATCGCGATATCGGTGAAAGTGCCACCGATATCAACAGCTATTCGTGCCTTTTTCAACGTAGTGATACCAGGGTTGGATGCTGACAAGTTAACTATATTTTCAGGATAATAGCCAAATGAATAATTCTATTCCGTACCAACATTGTCCTTATTTATAGAGGATGGGTATCGACAAATTTTTATCATCTTCTGGGATAATCAGGGTACGAGATACTGTGCAATGCAGTAGGTTAGAAAGTAAGTTGATCTAATTCGGATCCGCTATACTTCATTGGAGTAAAGTAAAGCATCAAAATAACTCAAACTCCCAAAATGTAAAATGCCCACCAAGTGCGTGACATCATGCGGAACCCGACAGGCGTTTCAGCTCGAAGTCCAGTTTTACTGAGAACTGGCAAGAGTCAGTGGTTTTATTTCAAAACTTTGATGCGGATTGGTTTTAGAAGTGGCTACCATAACTAGTCTTAAAACATGGCCTTCATGTCAATTGCCCTGATATTTCGTTATTAAACGACTTTTTCCCCCTACGTCCCAGTTTAAAACTATTGTCTGCGGTGCAAAAAAAATTGCTTTGTCGACGTCGATCAGTGAATGTTATGCTGTTGTCTATTACCCGAAACTGCAGGATCAATGCGTTTTATCCATTTAACTTTCGTAATTTCGATGCTGGTATTAACCCCAACTGCAGTCTATTCTCAAAGTGCAGAGTATCTATGGGACAATCGTTGCGAAGAATGTCACGGTGATTCTTCAATCTTTGCCGGCAAGTACCTATGGGACATCGATGGGCAGTTACAAGGGCGGCATCATATAAACAATCTTGCTCTGTTCATGAGCAATCACTATATTCCCGATCATGCGAGTGAAATCATTCGTAACATGTTATTGAGTAAAGCCAATTCACCGATTAAATTTAAAAATGAGTGCCGTAATTGCCACGGCGAAGCGAAAGAATTTGTCGAGAAATCACTCTGGGTCAGAGGGAGCGAAATAACGGGTATGGCGACTGGAATGGCTTTAATCGATTTCTTACCGACTCATCAGAATATACCGCAGACCGATATCACCTTTTTCCGTGAATTGTTTGCCCGAATTGCTGGAAAACCTTTACCTTAACCCAAAGCTGGTATCAGGTTGTTTACAAGCTTCCCATCCAGTCCGAAAATCAAGTAATTAATCCTAATTCCGACAGACTCCTAGTAAAACCCGTTCAGTTGCACGTCTAACTATTTTTAAGCCACCCGTAACCAGATTATTCGAGTAACGACGCCTCCATCGGAAAGTGAGACATCATTTCGTATCCGGTGTCTGTCACTAACACTTGTTCCTCAAGTTTCACACCGTTGGACTCGCCAATTGGCCCCATATAACTTTCCACGGTCATCACCATGCCTGCTTCGAGTGTGCCGTCGTAGGGGTTCTTACCCCAATGTGCTGGTTTGATTTGGGGATACTCATCGCACATGCCAACGCCGTGCATGATGCAGGGATAGGCATTTTCCTGACATTCATCAGGGATTGGATAGGATTGTTGCTGAATTTCGTGAAAGGTAATTCCTGCTCGAACCAATTGAAGGTTGTGCTCGATCTCGTCGTGGGCGAGACGATATATTTCTTTTTGCCGTTGGGTCGGCTTAGCCGGGCCGCAATGAAATGTCCGAGAAAAGTCACAGAAGTATCCGAGCGGTCCGACCATGTCTGTGTCAAATCCAACTAGATCACCAGATTCAATCGGACGTTGCGTGGCTTCCTGCAACCAGGGATTAATACGCGGGCCCGACGCTAACATTCTACCGTCATGCCATTCACCATGGTTGGCGAGGTTGGTGTAATTCAAAAGGCCCCAGAGCTGGAGTTCAGTAACGCCGGGTTTTAAGGCCTCCTTCATTTTTGCCGCACCCAGCTCGGCGACGGCAACCGACCATTTTATACATTCGATTTCGTCGATAGATTTGATAATCCGAGCCTTTTCGGAGATAGAAATTCCGTCAACGACTTCGAGCCCATGTCGCTCACAAGCCTGAGTAACACTGGGGTTAACGTATTCGATTGCAATTCGTCGATGATCACTTCCGATCTCGCTGAGATATTTGACCAGATCATTAGCTAACTTGTCAGCATTATCGGTCATATTGTCACCCGCATCGAAAAATGAAATAGGCCGGGCAGATTCGGTCCGATCAATCAGATGGGTATTTGCGTAAGCACCGTGGATGACTGTCGGACCAGCCTGCGACATAAAAAGATAGCAAGAAGGAATGCGCGACTGGAATAACGCATAAGTGCTGTAGTCAACTGCGTAACGCAAACTCAGCGGGTTGAGACTGACTAGCACAGAAATGTCGGCCACTTTCATCTGCTTACGCAATCGGGAGGTTCGGTAACTGTAAAGTCGATCAAAATTGATCTCAGGTAAATCACGGAATTGCCGAAGATCACTCCAATTGTCGTTGAATACGAGCTCATCTGGCGTTGGCATGTTTGAATTTGGCATCAGACAATTCTCTAATTTCTAAAATCTGCCGCAAGGCTCGATGACTATAATTCAGTTAAATAGATTCACCAAACACAATTCTGCATGTAGACCATCAGAGTTTTCGATTGCATTCCGCTGGTGATTTCAAGGCTTGCCATAATGGTATGACTTCCTTTTATGTTGCTGCAATTACACTGGCTACAAATGAAGACTTTATTCTTTCTGGGTTTGAATTCGATTGAGTGTTTGTAATTGTTGCTCAAGAATGGGTTTTGCAAATTCGATAAAGGCTTTTACTTTTTGTGGCGAATTCAGACCTTTTGGCCATCCTAAACAAACGGGGACAGCCTTTGTTTCAAAATCTTGAAGAACAACTTTAAATTCACCTGATTCAATCTCATGTGCAGCTTGATACAAATAGACCTGCGTTAAACCTGCGCCTAGCATTGCTGAGTCGACGGCCGCCTCAGCAGAATTGACTATCAGTTTCGATTTTAAGTGAATATCCGCTCTCTGATTAACTGGGGCCTTGAATGACCAGGGCACCTGATCGCAGGATCTGGAAAATGTTATTGTCTCGTAATCAGAAATATCTTTAGGTGATAAAGGCTCGCCGCTCTCTATCAAATATTCCGGGCTAGCGCAAACGACCAGACGCAATCCAACCGGTGTCATCATGACCTCTTCCGCCGCTAACGGTGCAATCTTAATTCCCAGATCAATATGATCATTCAACATATCCAGTACATGATTAGTAGC
>JBLHGU010000175.1:0-10517 GCA_047615875.1 Parasphingorhabdus sp. | reverse complement strand
CGAGATTACACTCGATATTCATTAACACATAGTGTGCTTTATGAATTTTTTCGATTGGAAAAGCCAGCTGACGACGGCCCCAGTCTTCCTGGCGATGTATTACACCGGAACGATCTTCGATCATGGCACGATATCTATCGACCATTGCTGGTACCTGTTCACTCTGGTCAGGGTGGACCAGAAACACAATTTCATAGTGACGCATAATGCCCCTTATGGATTGTAGCCTCCTGAAAAATTACAGTAAGGCAAGGAGGGATGGGGCGCGGATTATAGGCTAACAAAAGCTAAATTACAAAACCTGATCAAACTAATCGCGATATTAAAACCCGCACAAAAAACCAGAGGGCCTTTAGCCCCCTGGTTACGGAAAATAATACAAATGTCCTGCCTTAACCTGCCCTGTTAGCAATTAAATCATCAACCACAGCGGGGTCGGCTAGCGTGCTGGTATCACCAAGACTATCGAGTTCGTTAGCCGCGATTTTACGTAGAATCCGGCGCATTATTTTCCCAGAACGCGTTTTTGGCAGACCTGGTGCCCATTGGATAATATCTGGCGATGCAATGGGACCAATTTCCTTGCGTACCATTTGCACCAACTCTTTACGCAACTCATCACTGGTTTCCACTCCATTCATCAGCGTGACGTAGGCATAAATACCCTGCCCTTTGATGTCATGTGGATAGCCTACTACGGCAGCTTCCGCAACACTCTCGTGAAGCACTAGAGCGCTTTCGACCTCAGCGGTACCCATGCGATGACCAGAAACATTGATAACATCATCAACACGACCGGTGATCCACCAATAGCCATCTTCATCTCGTCGTGCGCCGTCGCCAGTAGTATAGGTACCCGGGTACATTTTGAAATAGGTCTCAAAAAACCGCTCATGATCCCCAAACAAGGTTCTCATTTGCCCGGGCCAGGAAGATTTTATAACTAAATTACCGCTGGTCGCTCCTTCAAGCTCGTTGCCATCAGCATCTAACAAAGCTGGCTGGATTCCGAAAAATGGCAGAGTTGCAGAACCCGGCTTTAGATCTGTTGCGCCAGGCAACGGCGAAATCAAAATTCCACCCGTTTCAGTCTGCCACCAGGTATCCACAATGGGACAACGCTGCTCGCCAATCACACGGTAGTACCATTCCCATGCCTCCGGGTTTATAGGCTCACCTACTGTGCCTAACAAACGCAGACTGCTTCGACTGGTGCTTTTCACAAAGTCGTCGCCCTGTGCCATTAGCGCACGCAGGGCGGTTGGCGCAGTATAGAAAATATTTACCTGATGTTTGTCTACTACCTGCCAGAAACGCGAAGCATCCGGATAGGTGGGAATCCCTTCAAACATTATGGTAGTCGCACCATTAGCTAACGGTCCATAGACAATATACGAGTGTCCAGTTACCCAACCCACATCAGCAGTACACCAATAAATATCACCATCATGGTAGTCGAAAATATATTTATGGGTCATTGCCGCAAACAGTTGGTAGCCTGCAGTGGTATGCAAGACACCTTTTGGCTTGCCGGTAGAGCCCGAGGTGTAGAGAATGAACAGTGGATCCTCAGAATCCATCTCTTCTGCTGGGCATTCTGCTGAGGCTATGGCCATGGCCTCGTCATACCAGACGTCACGTTCGGCATTGCCAGGTACGTCATTACCCGTACGACGAACAACTATAGTAGTGTGCACATTGGGGCAGGCTTCCAGAGCCATTTCAACATTGGCCTTCAGGCCGATATTTTTTCCACCTCGTGGACCTTCGTCCGCCGTAATCACAACCCGACAGTCCGAGTCCAGAATACGATCACGTAACGCCTCAGGAGAGAAACCACCGAACACAATTGAGTGAACTGCACCAATTCTTGCACAGGCCAACATGGCGACGCTAGCTTCCGGAACCATTGGCATATAGATGGAAACTCGGTCACCTTTCTCAACACCACGAGACTTCAACACATTGGCTAACTTGCACACTTCTTCGTGCAATTCTCGATAGGTTATTTTTCGATCAACGTTGGGATCGTCACTTTCCCAAATAATAGCAACCTGGTCGCCACGACTTTCAAGATGACGATCAACACAGTTATAGCAAACATTGGTTTTACCACCATCAAACCAGCGAATATTTGCCTTGTGATAATCAACATCCATAACCTTATCCCAAGGCTTAAACCAGGTTACGAATTCTTTCGCCTGTTCGGCCCAGAAGCCTTCGGGATCTGTTATCGAGTGCTGGTACATCTCATCATATTTCTGCTTATCAATGTGAGCTCGACTGCTCACTTCTGCCGGGACAGGATAGGTTTTAATGTCAGACATTCATGCCTCCTTGGGCTGAATTAGGGATTAGGTGGGGCGAAACTGAAGAGTTTCTATTAATAACTTGAAAACCTGGTAATTTTCAAGTTATTGAGTTGTTTCAAATCAGTATTTTTCAATATTAAGCACTAAATCATCATCAGTATCGAAGAAAACTTCAACATCTATACGTTTACCCAGGCAACTATCGGTTCCAAACACAGTCTTCGCCCAACTCATTAAGCCATCGCTGATGGGCCTGAAGATCATCACTATTAACATCGACCGCGATGATTTTCCCCGGTTCTCGTTGACTAGAAAAGCGGTTTTTTTCACTGTCCGAGCCAAATTGTTCAAACTCAAGTTTAATTGCTGTCTGTCCACCGCTCATTAGCAAATAGACGTCTGCTAAAATTTCTGCGTCCAGCAAAGCTCCATGCAGAGTTCTCTGGCTATTATCTATACCGTAACGTTTGCAAAGTGCATCCAGATTGTTTTTCTGCCCAGGATGAAGCTTACGAGCCAGCTGTAATGAATCAACCACAGTACAAATATCAGCCAATAATACCGAGTCTGAATCATCCAGCCGAAGTTCATTGTTAAGAAACCCCACATCAAACGCGGCATTATGAATAACTAATTCACCATCGGTTAGAAACTCGACCAGCTCCGGTCGGATGTCCGCAAAGTGTGGCTTATTGTGCAAAAACTCGTTGGTAATACCATGAATTTCAATAGCACCGGCGTCGATTTCCCGATCAGGGTTTAAATAACAGTGGAAATTGTTGCCCGTAAAGCGGCGATCGACCAATTCCACGCAACCTATCTCAATGACTCGATGACCTAATGAATGCTCCAGTCCGGTAGTTTCTGTATCAAGAACAATTTGCCGTTTCATTTGCGGCTCACCTTTAGCAATTCATCAATAGCCAGATTCGCCAGCGTATCGGCACGTTCATTCCCCGCGTCGCCGGAATGCCCTTTAACCCATTGCCAGGTTATCAGATGTGGCTGTAATGCATTGTCCAGCATTTCCCACAGATCCTGATTTTTTACCGGCTTTTTTGCAGCAGTACGCCAGCCATTGCGTTTCCAGCCATCCAACCACGAAGTGATGCCCTGCATAACATAACGAGAGTCGGTTATCAGCTTAACTTCACAGGGTCGGGTAAGACTCTCCACTGCCCTGGCAACGGCAAGTAACTCCATACGATTATTGGTTGTCTGCAATTCAGCACCTTTCACTTCTTTAACAGTGTCGTTAAATTGCAATTTAGCACCCCATCCGCCCGGTCCGGGGTTACCACGACAGGCGCCATCGGTATGGATAATAACTTGAGTCACGAATGATTTCCTGAGGATTGAGATTGTGATACGGGTCGAGGGAACGCAGATTGAATACGAGAGCGAGCACTTCTTTTGCTCACCGGTATCGCACGAAGCGTTTTTAATTGTGCGAGGATTATATAAACTGCTCCAAACATTGGCCACCATCGATTGCCAGCGCTTTCCAAAAAAGCCAGACGATCAAAGATAGTCGGATTAGCGACAGGGGGTCGGTACATCAACAATTGTCCCGCTTGAATTTGAAAACCTAACAACAATAACCAGTCCTGAATTCTATTCACACTATAAAAATTACCTGCCCATGGCTGCTGTTTACTGGCAGGGCGTAACAACTTACTTACGCCCCATAAACTATATGGTTGAAAGCCTGTCAATATCAAATAACCATCACTGGTCATAATTTGTGTGTATTCGCGCAATAACTGATAAGGGTCCGGAGTGAAATCCAGGCTATGGGGTAAAATCACCAAATCGAATGTATGAGTGGCGAAGGGAGCGGAATTCATTGCTGATACGACACCGGAAGGCCTAAGATCACTTCCAGGCACACCAAGCTGAACAGAATAGCGGCTATTTAGCTCATCCAGAACACGAATTTCAGGTGAACCGAACTGAATGGCGTAAGGATAGTACCGCGAGGTCAAAAGTTCGCGGAATGCACTGGTTTCGGCTTTTGCAAGCAAACTCCCCATGGAACCGGACAGCCAGTTTTGAAAATTTAATGGCGAAGGCATCTTGGTACTCATAGCTAAAGCATACTATTATCGCGAGCCCATGAATATTCGAAACATCATTATGCAGCGGTTTAGCAGGTTAGCTGTTATTTTTTCTTTGATACTACTTAATGCCGGCTGCGCGTTAGTGTCAATCAATAGCAGAATTCCAGACGGATCAATTACGGATGAGCGTACCGAGTCGCTTATGGTACCAACTTTAGAGATGGCGCGTCTGCAACCTGCAGATACTTTTTTATATCAGCGCATCGTAAACGGGTTTTCATTGCCGGATGTCTCTACTTATAAAGTCAGAGAATACCTGGACAAATATCGACGCCATCCCCATGGTTTACAAACCACTATTTCCCGAGCCGAACCATTTCTTGCTTACATTGTTAATGAAGTAGAAAAAAGGCAGCTGCCTATGGAGTTGGCCTTATTGCCCATTGTAGAGAGTGGTTATGATCCTCTGGTTCGGTCCAGATCTGCTGCAGCGGGAATTTGGCAAATTGTCCCACAAACAGCCAGGGGGTTAGGCATTGCACAAAATCGTTGGTTTGATGGTCGACTGGATATAGTGGAATCCACTCGTGCTGCACTGGACTACCTGGAGAAGTTGCATGCAATGTTTGATAACGACTGGTTTCTTGCTCTGGCGGCCTATAATGCAGGCGAAGGCACAATTAAAAAGTTGATAAAGCGCAACAAGAAAAACGATAAGCCCACCGGATATTTTGATATTGCACTAAAACATGAAACACGAATTTTCATTCCGAAACTAATTGCAATTCGCGATGTTTTTCGGCAACCACATCGATATGGCGCTACATTGGCTTTGCCTCCAGACACCGTTGCTTTCAAAGATGTCACAGTATCTCAACGATTTAATTTACGCAGTATTGCAGCCGTATGTAATAGTAAGCCGGATCTAATCAGGAGATTAAATGCTGGCTTACTCAATCGAATTTCACCGCCGGTCGGACCCTATCGAGTGAGAATTCCGACTCTTTGCGAATCTGAATTGGATCTAAGATTAACCAGGCAACTTGCTAGCACACCGATAACTCCTAGAGCCGTAGACAAACCTCAGGTTTATCGTGTTAAAAGTGGCGATTCACTATGGTCGATCGCCAGATCCTTTAGTGTTACTGTCGCTGGTTTAGCCAAGTGGAATAAAATTGCCATTAATGGCACCCTTCGACTTGGTCAAAAATTACTCGTACTCCATTAAGCTAATCTATGACAAATCTACAATCCAATCTACAAGAAAGCCTTGATGCTTTTCAGAATAGAAATCCACAAAGCCTTGATTACTATCAACAATCCTGTAAGTTTATGCCAGGCGGAAATACTCGAAGCGTCATTTGGCACGAACCTTATCCGCTGAGAATAACCCGTGGTGAGAACGCTATAATCACGGACGTTGATGGTCATGACTATGTCGATTTTTTGGGAGAATACAGCGCCGGCTTATTCGGTCATAGTCATACGGAACTACACCAGGCTAGCATCGACGCCATGGGTAGGGGCATTAGCTTTGGCGCCCACAATGAATTCGAAAGTCGCTTCAGTCAGCTCCTGGTAGAAAGATTTCCGCCTTTAGAACGGCTACGTTTTACCAACTCCGGCACCGAGGCCAACATGATGGCTATTAGTACATCACGAGTGATGACCGGCAAGTCAAAAGTTTTGGTCTTCCGCGGCGGCTATCATGGTGGTGTGTTTTATTTTGGCACTAAGGATTCCGCACTAAATGCGCCATTTCCCTGGATTGTGGCACCGTTTAATGATCTGGAGACAGCCACAGCATTGTTGGCCGCCGATGCCGATAATATTGCCTGTGTACTGGTTGAACCAATGCAGGGTTCCGCCGGCTGTATTCCCGCCAGCAAATCATTCCTTCAGGGTCTGCGAAAAGCCTGCGATAAAACTGGCACCCTACTAATTTTTGACGAGGTAATGACTTCCCGATTAGGTAGTGGTGGGGCATCATCCTACTATAGCGTTATGCCAGATCTGATCACTCTAGGAAAATATCTTGGCGGTGGTCACTCTTTTGGTGCTTTTGGCGGTCGGGCAGAGCTGATGGCAAGATTTGATCCATCTCGTCAAGACGCGCTTGTTCATGCGGGTACTTTTCAAAATAATGTCCTGACTATGGCCACCGGAATAAAGGTTCTCGAATCAGTTTTCACTAGCGAGGTCGCTGACGCACACTTCCAGCTTGGCGAGCAATGGCGTGATCGACTTAACCAAAAATTGACTGGCAACAATCTGGGGCTGGTGGTTTCCGGACTGGGTTCTTTACTAAATATTCATCCGACTCGGGGGATTATAACAAGTATTGACGACCTTAAATCGGTAGACGATCGGCTGAGACTATTGTTGTTCTTAAAACTACTGGAAAAAGGTTTTTACATAGCCAGGCGTGGTTATATGTCTCTTAGTCTTGCACTTGAAGGCCATCATCTGGAAGCTTTTGAAAATGCTTTATTGGACACCGCAGAAACGCTGCGACCATGGCTCCCTGGCAATTCAGAATGAACTGAGCGGAGCTTAATTTAATAATTTACAAAGAGAGAGACATATTAATGGCATCTTCTCTGTCTTGCCCGCGAGCATAGTAGCCAACTCGGCGACCAACAATCTGAAACCCAAGAGAATGATACAAACCAATTGCTATAGTGTTAGTTGCGCGGACCTCTAAAAGCACGGTCTCAATCATGGAACGGCGGCAAGTATCCAGCAGTTCATTTAACATTTCCCTGGCAACGCCCCTGGATCTACAGCCTGGGGAAACGCCAACATTCATGATGTGACTCTCGTCATAACCGAGATTGAGGATAGCGAACCCGACTACCTTGCCTGCTGACTCAGCCACCTGGCAAGAGTATTGAGAGATCAGACAGCTTTCAAAAATTGCATAACTCCATGGCGCAGGCGAGCATTCCTTTTCAATAGTAGTTACGACGTCTAGATCGCCAGGCATCATTGATCTACAGAATAGGTCTTGAGGAGTCATTAGTCTTCTTTTGTCATCAGCCAGATTTCAGAATACTAATCGGGATATTTGGAAAAATCATCTTTGCGCGGTGGATACTGCTTTAGGCAGGGTTTATGGTCCGATAGGTTTCACGAGCCAGTTGCAAATCTTGCCAGGCCTTACGTTTTTCCAGGGGGCTGCGCAACAAATAGGCTGGATGGTAGGTTGCTACCATGGGTATGCCGGTCTCACCATAGTGATGCACACGACCACGAAGCTGGCCAATGGACTGATCTGTTTGTAATAACGCCTGGGCTGCAAACCGACCCATAGAGACGATCATTCGCGGTTGCACTGTTTGAATCTGTTGTAATAAATATGGGCTGCATTGAACAACTTCCTCGCCCATAGGGTCTCTATTCTCCGGCGGCCTGCACTTCAAAACATTGGCAATAAAAACTGACTCTCGCTGCATACCGAGTGCCACAATCATGGCGGTTAATAATTGACCTGCCCGACCAACAAATGGCTCGCCCTGACGATCCTCCTCTGCGCCTGGCGCCTCACCGATAAACATCCAGTGCGCACTAGTCGCTCCACTGCCAAAAACGGTATTCTTACGAGTTTGGCCAAGTGAACACCGTTGGCATTGACTGACTGTTTTCTGCAGCAACTGCCAATCCGAAAGGTTGGCAACATTCTCACTACTCGGAGGATAGTCTGGTTCAGCAGCTAGATTATTTAACGACGGTGCAGTCAATTCATCAGTTGGCGGAGTAGACCTATGCGCACGCACATTCCACAGGGTAATACCCATTTCCTCAAGAATTTGCTGTTTAACTTTGTCCATCCAGTTTTCAATAATCTAATTCGGCACTATTAAACCGCAACGGAAACCTGTGGATGTTTTCGCGTGGAATCAAATTCTAGACCATTCAGTGCATGTATATAGGCTTTTGCGGAGGCAATCACAATATCAGTATCAGCACCGTGGCCGTTAACAACTCGATCCACTCTTTGCAACCGAACGCTAACCTCACCCTGAGCATCACTGCCGCTAGTTATAGCATTGACTGAATAAAGCATTAGCTCCGCGTTACTCTTAACGATTTCCTCAATGGCTTTAAATACAGCATCAACAACCCCACTACCGGAAGCCACAGCTTTTTTCTCTTGATTTTCCAACACTAGAGTCACACTTGCCTGAGGCTCCTCGCCCATTTGACAGGCTACCTGCATGGTAACCAGGCGCAGTGCTTCATGGCGCTGTGCACTGGCGCTATCTGTAATTAAAGCCTGTAAATCATCGTCAAAAATTTCATGTTTTTTATCGGCTAAATCCTTAAAACGAATGAAAACCTGATTGAGTTCTTCTTCAGAATCAAATTCATGACCAAGGGTTTTTAGACGTTCTCGAACGGCATTTCTGCCTGAGTGTTTGCCCAACACCATACGATTAGCTATCCAGCCGACATCCTCTGCTCGCATAATTTCATAGGTCTCGCGATTTTTTATCATGCCATCCTGATGAATACCTGCCTCATGAGCGAATGCATTAGCGCCGACAATAGCCTTGTTTGGCTGTACCGGAAAACCCGTGATATTAGACACCAATCGACTAATAGGCACGATTTGGGTTGTATCTAGTCGACTATCACATTCAAAAAGATCCTGGCGAGTTCTAACAGCCATGACAATTTCTTCGAGTGATGCATTACCTGCTCGTTCCCCTAGTCCATTAATTGTGCACTCCACCTGGCGGGCACCATTCTGCACAGCGGAAAGAGAATTGGCTACAGCCATACCCAGATCGTTATGACAGTGCACTGAAAATACTGCCTTGTCAGCGTTGGGCACGCGTTGCATTAAATTGGCTATGATTTGTCCAAATTGAGAAGGTAATGTATAACCGACGGTATCAGGGACATTAATTGTTGTTGCACCTGCATCGATCACCTGTTCAATAATTCTACACAGAAAATCAAACTCGGAACGGCCTGCATCTTCCGGGGAAAATTCAACATTGTCGGTAAAACTGCGAGCGAGCTTTACTGATTTAACCGCATGCTCAATTACCTCATCAGGCGACATGCGCAATTTTGCCGCCATATGAATTGGCGAGGTGGCTATAAAAGTATGAATTCGACCGGAAACAGCAGGCGCTATAGCATCAGCGGCGCGTCGAATATCTTTTTCGTTGGCACGTGCTAACCCGCAAACCGTGCAGTCTTTTATTTCGGCAGCAATGGCTTTTACAGATTCGAAATCTCCGGGGCTAGCAGCTGGAAATCCAGCTTCAATAACATCCACACGCATGCGCTCGAGCATCCGCGCAATACGCATTTTCTCCTCGCGAGTCATAGATGCGCCAGGACTTTGCTCACCGTCTCGGAGCGTCGTATCAAATACAATCAGGTGGTCATTCATATTGCTCTCCTCGTGGCCAGTTAATGAAGGCTCGCTTTAAACCAGGTTTTTCTAGTTTAGACGGAATGACTCTCGGTTAATCGCAAACTTAATCGCCTGAAGATTTTTCACTGTCGTCATCGTCAGGCGTATCCGAGTTTTCTTTTACTTGCTTGCGCAATCGAATCCAGGTAACGGGTCCGGAAAGCAGATAAATTAAAAACAGTAGAAACAGAACTCTGGGTGGATCAAATGCAATCAAAACAAATGGTACAACCACCAATGCCAACCACATTACCGGGACTTTATTTTTTGGATCAAAATCTTTAAAACTTCTAAATGGAAGATTGCTCACCATGGCAAATGATGCAAATAACATAATAGCAATACTAATAGCCCCAAGATGGGCCCCCTGCATTTGATACTCCTCCATGATCCAAATCCATGACGCAACGAAGCATGCTGCTGCAGGACAGGGCAAGCCCTGAAAGTAACGTTTATCTTTCACATCAATCGTATTAAACCGGGCCAGACGCAGCGCAGTGCAGGCAACATATAGAAATGCAGATAGCCAGCCAAGTTTGCCAAAATCTGATAATGACCACTCGAAAATAACCAGCGCCGGGGTCAAGCCAAAAGAAACCACATCAGCCAGACTATCGTATTCTTTTCCAAAATCACTGGCTGTATTGGTCCAACGAGCGATCCGCCCATCCAGCCCATCCAGTATCATGGAGATGAACACTGCCATTGCAGCCA
>JBLHGU010000174.1:0-10517 GCA_047615875.1 Parasphingorhabdus sp. | reverse complement strand
GCTCGCGCTTTTGTTGATGCAGGAGTCTGGGGGTTTATTCTTGAACAGGTACCGACTGAATTAGCAGCCTATCTGGTTGAATCTCTTGAAGTGCCCGTGATCACTCTTGGCGGCGGACCGATAAACGATGGTGTGTATCATATCAGTGGTGATGTAGTCGGTTATAGCGCCTTTCCAATTCCAAGAAACCGAGGGAGCTACGTTGACGTCGGTTCGCTAATAGAGGATGGATTGCGTCGCTTTCGTGACGATAGCCTTGCGGGTACCTATCCATCCGATGAATTTACTTTCCATATGTCCGAAGAGGAACACGATCGTTTTTTGAACCTGGTTAAGGCCTGATTTTTCCAGTTCGAGTACACCGGATTATCGGCGTATCGACTGTTCAACTGAAGTCGCTTGTTGTCTCTTTTGTCACTTGGCGATTAATTATTTTTCCCGGTATTAAGCAATCCTCTTTCGGTCGCTAAGGTTCGCGTTATGACGTCTCTGACCAAGCCTATATCTATCCCGACGATATTAATTGATGATCCGATCCCTCTTGTCCAGGCACAGCTTGCCAGTTCTTTGAAGAAATCTAGCCGAACCAGACGACAGTTGGATGCCTGTCCATAATCATGTCGATACATAGCAGGCACTGAAGAGAATATTGATCAGATGCGATCGCGGTGGCAGGGCGCTCTTCCTTTAAGCGGGTATTCCCTTGATGGTACAGGCTGTTTAAGCGATAAATCATAGCATTAATTGAGTAATAAATTTATGCTATCAGTAACACTGATTTGTCCGACCCTATAAATTATAAAAATATAATGTCATAGACAAAATTCTTTATATTCCACTATCACAGAAACTAATTTGTCCTCTCCCAACATCTTCGAATTCAAACTAGCTGGCAGATGCTATTTAAATAAATGACCACTAATACAATTAAGCAATTCAATCCAGACGATCTACGGTTCAATCCCCCCTGTTTTCGTGAAGATATATTACGCCAGTTTTTACAGGATCACTATGGCGTCACGGGTGCTTTCAAAACGCTTGCTGGTGAACGAGATCAAAATCTTTGTATTACCACCGAACATGGGGTGAAATATATTTTCAAAATTGCAGGCGCTGATGAGTTAGTCGAATCAGTTGATTTTCAAATCAAGGCATTATTGCACCTGGAAGCAAAAGACCCTGGTTTATCTGTGCCACGCCAGGTTAGAAACAAGGCCGGCCAGTCATATAGCCTGTTAAACGACGAAAATGGACGCCTTCATCTAGCCAGGTTATTAAGTTATGTTGAGGGAATTCCGATTAGTGAATTCGATCATCTGCCGCTTGATGCCATCAGGGAGGTTGGCCGCATTACAGGTAGATTGTGTGCGGGTTTAAGCGATTTTAGTCACCCATCGGCTAACCATTTCATGCCGTGGGATAGCCTCAACGAAATAATTTTTACTGACGAATTACGCCAGAAATATACGCCAGACGATTTCAAACCATTAGCGGAAGGACACCTTCAACGGCTACAGGCCTACAGCATGCCAAAACTATTGGCACTCCCGCGTCAGGTAATTCATAACGACGGGCACTCAGGCAATATTATGTGCGCACCAGACAAGTCTGCGACAGTAACCGGGGTTATAGATTTTGGTGACTTGATTGCAGGCCCGGTAATTGTCGATCTGGCCGTCAGTCTTAATAGTATGTTGTGTCACAATTCTGATATATTGAGTACAGCATCGGCAATGCTGGAAGGTTACAGGCAATATGTCACTATTCCTGACCAACAATTAGAATTACTCTACGACGCGCTCGCGGTAAGAAGCATTTTAAATGTACAACTTTTATACTATCGTTCAATTCATCATGCCCAGGACGAACAGAAATTACTCGAAGAAGATTTTCCAGGTACGCTTGAAAAAACAAAAATTTTCCTTGGATTTGATCGCGATGTTTTTATCGATCACGTGTTATCGATAAAGCCTCATTGATTAAATATCTCTCGTTAGCTAATCACTTCCTATCCTGAATCTTGCTACCTACCATTTGAGATTTTAATGACTACTGCCAACCTCGATCTTATTAACCGTCGCCACAAAGCACTCGGCCCGACCTATACCCACTTTTACAAAGAGCCATTACATATTGTGCGTGGTGAAGGTATCTGGCTTTATGATAGTGACGGTAAGAAATATCTCGATTGTTACAATAATGTGCCCTCTGTCGGTCATTGTAATCCGCATGTTGTGGAAGCAATTACCCGACAAGTTAGCAAGCTAAACACCCACACACGCTATCTGCACGAAAATGTAATCGAATACGCCGAAATGCTAACTGCAACTATCCCCGAAGGTGATTATGTGGCCTTGCTAGTGTGCACAGGAACCGAAGCGAATGACCTCGCCTATCGCATCGCCTCAACAGTGACAGGGAATAAGGGCGTCATCATCACGGAAAATGTTTATCACGGTAACTCGACACTTGTATCCGAATTGTCGCCTTCCGATGGGCGTCATCACCCATGTCCTGACTTCATTGCGGAAATAGCAGCGCCTGATAGCTATCGTGGCAAAGTAGACGCACAAAGCATCAACGCAGCGATAGAGCAATTGGCTGTGAACGGACATCAACCAGCCATGCAATTGTTCGAAGGAGCATTCGAAAACCCAGGTCTTTTTACACCCGAAAAATTCTATTACCAGGACCTGATTGCCAAAACTCGGTCTGCCGGCGGTTTAATCGTATTTGATGAAGTACAGTCTGGTCTTTGTCGTCAGGGTGAAAATTTCTGGGCCTTCCAGAACTCCGACCTGGTGCCAGATATCATTACCATGGGAAAACCACTGGGATGTGGGCATCCGTTAGCTGCAGTTGTTGTAAAGCGTAGCGTGATTGAAGCGTTTGGCAAAGTCACTGATTACTTCAATACCTTTGGCGGCAACCCTGTTTCGGCGGCAGCCGGGCGTGCGGTTCTGCAATATATTCATAAAGAAAACATCCTGCAAAATGTTCATGATACAGGCCTCTATTTCCGCGCAGGTCTTGCCGAACTGCAGGAAAAACATAGTGTCATCGGTGATATCAGGGGTAAAGGTTTGTTCATTGGTATCGACCTGGTGAAGGATCGAAAGACCAAAGAGCATGCGCCAGAACAAGCTGCCCGACTGATCGAGCTAGCTCGAAATGAAGGCATGTTGATTTCTACCGTAGGTGTTGAGGCAAATGTTTTAAAAATTAGACCGCCTCTGATTTTCAATAAAGAAAACGCAGATATGGCGCTAGGTATGTTGAGCAATGCGTTTAGCGCACTTTAATAAATTATAATTTAGTTGATCAGTAACAGGGGCCAGAGAGAAATGAATAATAATTCGATTTGTGCTTATTTGACCTAAATACAGTCATTTTGGAGAACAAGGGCTGACGTTGCGAATGGCACTTGTGAGACTTGGGTCAAGTCCTGCGATTTGCCTTTGGTTGAATGCGAAGTTAATTTTTCGAATGTCTCCAGGGTGCCGAAAGCACTAATTGCAAGGTCAGACATTAACGACTGCTATCTGTAAGCCGTCATTAAATCTTGATTAAAGAACGCGTGCTAAGTTTCCTTAGCCGCCGTTAACGCCCAACCCTGCTGCGAAGGCTCGACAGCGCTGGAGTCAGCTGGTGTTGCTTGTTAAGTTTTGTCTGCATTTGCCACGAAGTGATCATAATATTTCCTGGCCTTCTCTTCTGGCCCTAACGCAACATCTATAATCATTTGAAGACCCCAGGCCGGGCCAGGAATAACTTGCTCTAGATAGAGATCTTCTGGGTAGGCTTCTGGGTCTATTGCCATTTCTAAGTTTTCAAACCACCATATTTCTATTTTTCGAAGAAGGCCCACCATTTCTTCAAATACTTCGGCCACATAAAAATCTACGCCTGACGAAGCGAAGGTAAGCATGTCATGCGTCAGTGTATTGGGAAGGCTTTTTATATGTTCCAACTTTTCCAAATCCTTATCATCAATGGCATTCATATCTTGTAGCCATTTCAATGATGCATACAGAGGGCTTCTATTAAGAGAAAGGACTTTCTCTTTCAGACCCTCCGATAAGAAGCAATATATTTCCTGGCTCAGCCTCTAACAGTTGTGCCGCCTCGGCGGTTTCCCCAAATTTGAGATAAACATCATCGAGACTTGTCATTTTTTTACACCTAACAGCTAAGCATTTATCCGCCGTGCGCAGCTTGGCAGATAAATGTCAGTTAGACTGAGCCACCTGCAGGCTGGCACGAATAGTGTGAAATGTTGCAATCAATTCTCATCATCCTCTCAAGAATCTATCGATATAGCAATGTAGGCAAAGGGCCAATCAGATACCTGGTGGAAAATTAATTAAATGCCTGCTTTGCAGAGAGCTGACGTTCAGAATATAGGCTTGTAGGCCTCAACGGTGCCAACAGCGGCCCCCTATCGAATGGATGTGAGAGACCGGACAATCCCTGACACTGTTTTCAGCGAAAATCGATTGTAGGCTCATGATTTCGAGTTGAGGTTTAGGGGGAATCTCGCACTTCGACCGGTATCCTTTTCTGGTAGAAGGTCATGCAACCGATCGATCCGATTCATTAATGCCTGGTCACGGTCGCTAACTGGACGAGGTAGATAGTAAACTCTGCCGCAGCTTATTCCTTACTTCACAGTAAACTTAATACGGGCAACAGGGCCTAAGTTGTAAAAATACCGGAGGGTATAAACTCCAGCGGGCAATTCCTCTGTAATCGTCACGGAGTCATGCACACGAGGCACTAGGGTGCCGGATTCGGTATAACCTTTTTCCAAGTAACTGTAGTTTGCATAATCCCACATGTAATAACCACCACCGGCCTTTCTTCTGATATCAAACCATGGCCACCGGATACCAGGTCCATTTTTGAAGATCACGGTAACTGGATCACCTACGTCGTACACTTTTTGATCGGTATAAACCTCAAGCCTTGCACCGAATTCTTTTACCGTAAAGTGCTGTCGCCCATACTCCTTATCACTGACATCCACCAATACCGCCTCATATTCACCTGGCAGCATGCCTAGGGTATTAAAAACAGCGTTAGGATAATTATCGATAACAAACAGATCTGCAACCCAATGGCTAACACTGTCACCCTTTGCCACCAGTACAATGCGTTTTTCCTCAGTGCCTTCCGGATCACGCACTGTCACAGTTAAATCATCACCTGCGGTTACAAAGCGCTGATCGATAGCCAGCAATAACGGCATGTCTTGAGGTGTTACCGAAAAAGTTGAGACCAGACCGCGGTGATCAGATGGCCATGGATCAGGAATTGTTATTTCTGCGGCGGACCCTTCTTCACCAACAACAGCACTGGCAAGCGTAATAGATGGACCTGCGGTATAAAGGAAGTCGATACGATCCTGAATAGGCGTTGTTGGATTATATGCTGATGGGGTTGGATCAAACGGCTTGCCCGCCCACCAGGTTAAACCCGGTTTCGCGACGGCGTCTGGATAAATGTCGCGGTAGCTATCACGAAAGCCCAGGTCCTGCAAAGCCTTACTCACTGGCCATTCAAGCGCAAATACATTTTTCTCACCACGGGCCAGCTGCATGACCGCAACAGCTTCTGGCTTATAGTCCAAATGAGAAGGTGTATTAAAATCGCCACCAACAAAAACTGGCACGCCCGCTGCAGCCAGCTCAGGCAAAACCTGCCTATGTATGGTTAAACCATTCAGGCGCACCTGTTTTTCTATCTCCATGATCTCATCGCCAGACAACCGGTTAGCACCGTTCATCAAAAACGGACCATATTGAATGGAGTCTAAATGGGCATTGGCAATAGCCACCACTTTACCCGGCGCTACTTCGGCAAAGGTATAGGCACTTTTAGAGTTATGAGGTTCGTATAAAGGGTATTTTGAAACAATTTGCATACCGATGTCATAATAAGGGTGGCTGCCACCCAACTCATCAGATACTTTTTTGGTATTGAAGTCAGCCTCTTCGAGCATAAGTATATCCGGGTCGGCGGCTTGTATGGCAGCAATAACCTGAGAAAAGTCGATATGTTCGCCACCGTATTCAATATTAAATACCATGACTTTTATATTTTGCGCTGTTGACGCTGTTGGCTCCGATGCTTCAACGGCGATAAACAATCCGGAAACAAAAAATACCACCGATGCCAATAAAGTTACTAATGAAAATTTTGTGCATTTTTTCTTCATAGCTATTTTTCTCCTACCAGAAAGATCGTGTCGGGTGCTGTCGGGAAACTAAACCTCGGTGAGGCATAGTTCCGTTAGTTTTTATTTCTCTATGCCTGCCAGCAAGAAAAACCAGCAGTCTATCGACGGGATAAAGGTTAAGTAACTGAGCTAAGGGTAGTAGTCACTATATCGGGGTATCGTCCAACTAGCACAGGCGAAGTTCACGAACTTTACGTCGCCTAGCCAATCTGGACAGGTGGCCTCCCGATTTAACAGACAGATCAGCTCATCAGATTTAAGTTATTCCTGTCATCCTAATGTATCTTCCAGCGCATGGCCAAGGTATTTAATTTAGAGGCAGGATTTAGTCTACATGCCGGGGCAGCAGCACAGGCCTGGGAGCGTGACAAACTGGAAAGGTTATGCCGTTACATATCAAGACCAGCCCTATCGGAAAAACGTTTTTCACTGACGACTTCGGGGAATATCCGCTATCAGCTCAAAACGCCTTACAGTGAAAGCTTGCCCCATGAGCGAAGCGAATGCTTTGGGTATGGCGAAGTCGTAGATGTGTTTCTCCAGAAACGTCGGGACGGTACCGCTGCCAAACGATTCTTTAAACGGTTGTTGGTAAAACCTCGAAGTGAACCCAGGAAAATCGTAACGGATAAGTTGAGAAGCTATGGTGTCGCGCACCGAGAACTGATCCCAGATACGATTCACGACACCTTGCTGTATGCCAATAATCGCGCAGAGCTTTCACACCAACCAACCAGGGTCCGGGAACGGGGCATGCGCAAATTCAAATCAATAGTGAAGGCACAGCGATTCCTAAATGTGCATTCTGCTGTTTATAAATTATTCAATCTGGGACGGCACTTAATTTCCGCTAAGAATTACAGATTACTTCGAATGCGCTCCTTTACGTCTTGGATAAATGCAGTGGCTTAAAATGGCAATAATCGTACGAGTTTTCTCGGACTAGGAAGTTAACTTGTCAGTACCAATCTTCGGCACCAAGTGTCCGTTCACATTTATTCAATCAGCGGCAAAAATCACCCAAAGGTTACATTTTCTATTTTCTCAGGTTTGGTGGAAACGAGCCTGATGCTACTAGCCGAGATCTAACGAAAGCAAGGACGTGGACTTTATCATTCCAGCAACCCGGCCTTACGGTAACCTTCCATCCAGTTATCGGCATCTTCTTGACGTTTGCACAACCGAATATGATTAGCTGCGTAACGCGGAAAGTCCATGTCTTCGGCGCAAAGTGTCCTGAAATGGGCCGTTATTTTGAATGCTTCCTCTCTATGCCCTAATTGCGCATAACAAGCGGCCATATGCGCGTAGGTGTGGGGTGGTGGGCTATGCCACTCCTTATAGATTTTCAACGAAGTTTCATAATCTCTAAGCAGGTACAAGGTCTCTGCTTTTGCTTCCAAAAAGAGACCACCGAGTTGCGAATCCATTCGCTCCACTTTTTCTAACCAGCTCAAGCCTTCTGCTGCATCGCCTTCATAGGCTTTCAGAAAACCATAGTTTCCAATAGTGAGCACATCGTTGTGGTTAAGTTGCAGGGCCAGTTTGAGGTGAGTATTTGCCGGCTGAAAGTCACCAAAACAAAAAAAGACTTCACCAACCATGGCATGAACTGCTGGATCGTTTTCCCCGTACTTGAGCGCTTGATCGATGTGTTGCCGGGCCTTTGATTCCTGATCGTCGTACCAAATGCCCAGACTGAACACGTTGTATCCATAGATTTCAGCAAGGTAGGCGTGCGCAAGCGCAAATGTCGGGTCTATGTCGATAGCATTTTCTAGCATAGCGATAGAAGATGGATCATTTCCCCCGCTATTTTCCTGAATCCACCGCCCCTGCAGGTAACAGTCATAAGCCGAAAAACTGTCGGTTGATTTGCGAAGCGCCTGTGCTCGCATCGATTTTTGAATTCGCGCGGGTAGCACGGAAACAATGGTTTGGGTGATTTCATCCTGGAGCGCAAAAATATCGTCCAGCTCGCGGTCATATCGCTCCGCCCAGATATGATTTCCGCTTTCTGCTTCGATCAGCTGTGCAGTGATTCGAACCCGGTTTCCGGCTTTGCGAACGCTACCTTCAACGACATACTGTACGCCGAGCTTCTTAGCCACCTCCTTGATGTTTAGCTTCTCACCTTTGAAAGCAAACGAAGAATGCCGGGCCACAACATGAAGTGTGGAAAAGCGAGATAGCTCAGTGATAATGTCCTCAGTAATACCGTCGCTAAAATACTCCTGCTCCGGGTCGCCACTCATATTATTGAGCGGCAGTATCGCTATCGAGGGTTTTTCAGGTAGTTCCAGAGTCGATGGTGTTTGCTGAGTTAGAACGCTGGGCTCGGATTGTTGCTTAACCCGGTAGACCTTCACCGGTTCATCAAAGCCCTTTAAATCTCTTTCACCCAGATTTTCAAATACAAATGGTAGGCGCCTGGGTATGGTTTCGTATGCAGCGCCCTGGATACAAGTGCCTCCTGGCTCGGCTAATTGTTCCAAACGCTGGGCTAATACTATGCCAGTACCTGTTACCGTATTATCGGCAACTACGACCTCCCCCATAGCGATACCCACTCTGAGTCGTGGACGTATTTCATCCGATAACTTGTTGTTGTCAATAGCATTAGCCGATTGGAATTCGAGAGCAGCAGTGACTGCATCAGATGCTCTGGAAAACTCGGCAACTAGTGCGTCTCCCCGGATCTCCTGGGTAGTACCATTATGGCGAGCGATAGTTTGAGAGAAGCGTTGGAAGACATCCTGCATACGCGCATGAGCAACTGTTTCATTGAGCTGGACAAGCGCAGTCGAGCCAATCACATCAGCGTGCAGTAGCACCGCTAGTTTGCGGACTGGTTCCTGAGACACCTGTACCCCCTGTTATTATGTTTATCTAGGCCTTTATGCCGAGAACATTGTAGGTGAATTGCAGGTACAAGTTAATGGCTTAATGTGAAGGGATATAGACAATAACTTTGATTACTCTTTTTAGAACACCGCATGTCCGTTATTGGCGGTGGGTCGACACCCACAGTGAATTTGCCAGCATCCGCTTTCAGGTTTTGAAACCCGGGGGGTTTGCAATCCATCAAGTTGTAGTTGGGTCCGCAAAGACGGGGAAGAGTGTGTGGAAAGGAACTCGGGACGTCCACCATTTGAGGCTTGCGAAGAATCAAATAACTAAAACAAAAATATAAGATAGATAAGTGCTTCGAAACAGTACGAGATTTCTAGCAAAAGAGCGCTTGATTACCGCCAAACCTGATCGACGCGATCAAAGGCATCGAGAGCAAGATCCGTCACGCCCGCGATCAGCCGTGGCTTTGCAACTTTATCGTTACCTGCGGTCATGGGAAATGCCTCAACATAGGCGAGATAGCGCGGAACCTTAAATGAGGCAATACGTTGGGCGCAGTATTCCAGAATCTGCGAAGGAGGGAGCCCTTTGCTGTCCATGCCCTCTTCGAGTTGTACATACGCTTTGATTTCCTCGCCCCTCAACTCATCGGGGACTGGCACCACCGCAGCCATCATGACCCCCGGCATCTTGCACAGGCAGTCTTCTACCTCCGCTGCAGAAATATTCTCGCCCGATCGCTTGACCATGTCTTTGAGGCGCCCAATGAGATAGTACGCACCCGCCGCGTCTCTCCGCATCAGGTCTCCTGTTCGGAACCATTTGCCTCTAAACGCATCGGCGTTGGCGTCAGGATTTCGATAGTACCCATGCAGGTGTCCAGGACCCGCCGTCCAAAGTTCGCCTACTGATCCCTCTCGCACGTCGTTTCCATCCCCGTCGACGAGACGAAGTTCCCGCCACGGCGCCACTATCCCCATGGCTCCAGAGGCTGCAATGTCGGGTCGGTCGACAGGTACATACAAACAGGTACCATTTTCCGTCATTCCATAGGAGTGTCTTGCGACCACGTCAAAGCGAGATTCCAAACGCTCACGGGCATCGCCATGAAAATACCACGCGTGAACCCATTGAAGACTGCTGCCCTTCTCCGTCGGAACGTCTTCGATGCCGACAACAGCGGGCGCTGGATAGGCGCAATAGTCGATGGCAAAGGTTTCCACCCAGCCAAGAAACTTCGCAATGCTTGGGCGCGATGGGCAGAAAATAGTCGCGTTAGCCAGGATAGCCGCCAACATAATGAAGTTGCCTTGCATGTAGAACATCGGTTCGTAGATGAGAACGTTTTGAGGGTGATGTCCGCCTTGACGAAATAGCCCGGAACGAGCTTGCTGCAGCCAGTAACGGTGGCCGAGCATACAGCCTT
>JBLHGU010000173.1:0-10574 GCA_047615875.1 Parasphingorhabdus sp. | reverse complement strand
AGGGTCTCGAGAGGTCTAATTCCAACTATTCCCTGCTCTTAAATCCAGACGCAGCGCTCTACGAGGATACGCTTACAGAACTGATCGATTATATGGAACGGCATCCCAGGGTTGGTATCGTTGGTCCTGGCTTGTTTGATGAAAATGGTGATCTGCAACGGGACTGCTCGGCAACAGGAATCGCTCCTGGTTTTGGTCAGGCTATGTTTGAATACACTCGACTGGGTCGATACTTTCCCAACCATCGTCTGATTAAACAATATTTTCAGACGCAAGAACAACGAAAAAAACAACAATCTGTCGCCATGGTGCAAGGTGCTTGTTTTTTATTTCGCAGGACTTTGTTCGAGCAAATTGGGCAATTTGACGAGAACTATTTTCTATACTTTGAGGAAACCGACTATTGTCAACGCGCCCTCGGGCAAGATTGGCAAGTGCATTATCTGGGTAACCAGTCGTGTCAGCACAGCGGAGCCCATAGCATGCCCCAAGGACAACAAGCCAGTTGGTATTTTATACGCTCACTGTACCGCTATCACAGCAAGCACACTGGGAGGTTTAAAACTATCATGCTGTGGCTGATTCTGATGCCATATCACCTGCTCAAAGTGATACGAATGAGCTGTTTCCAGGTCGCCCAACCAAACAACATCGTACTCAGAAAGGACTTACAGGTCGCTCGAGAGCGATTTCTATGTCATTTTTGGTTCCTTACTCAGGCGCCACACCTAAGATAATTGGCTGGATCGAAACCCTGACTCTTCCGAAAACAGTGGTCGCCCCACATCCAGATAACGTTTTAAAACCTGAGGATCCTGAAGCGCCATAATGAGCTCTACGTAGCGATCGGGATACAGTGCTATTAGCTCGGACAAACTATGCCAGTGGTGCACTTTGGGTAGATGTTGTTCTATACTTAGCCCCAGTGCATTTAAGCGCATATACAACTCCCAGTCGGAATTGTACTGGTAAAAATCACCGCCTTGCAAAAACAGACCCGACTCTACAAGCTGGTTCTTGTCCAACATATAGCAGTATCCGTCAACCTGTGTATAACTGGCATCGGCTTTGTTCAGAAATTTCCTCATGGCCTGACTGATGACTACATCATCATAATCTGGATGGTTGTTCTGGTAAATCTCCCGTTGCTCGTCGGTAACATAGGCAGTGTGCGTATTACCCACCAAGGCAGCATTAGTCTCCTGCATTGTTGAAAGCAGTTCATTGAGCCAGTTTATTTGTTTAACTTCTACGTCATTGCAAAAGACCACCACGTAGCGAACGGAATCTAATGTTGCTTTGATCCCTTGATTGAAGGCTCGGGAAAAGTAAATGTTCTCAGAAAAATCGAGACATGTAGTATTCAACTCCTTGTTGTCCTGAACAAAATCTTCAATAAAATCTTTCGACTTGTCTGTAGAGCCATTATCAATCAGCACTAACTGATAATTACTATTGGTGAAGCGAACAATGGACTCCAACGCTCGTTGAAGAAAATAAACACCGTTCCAGTTTAAAACTACAATGGCAATTTCTTCGCCAGTTGACACATATCCTGTATCCAGTCGTCCTGGGAGAACAGGTGAGCGAGCTTGTTTTTCACTCATACTAAGGCCAGCCGATGGGTGGCTACAGTGTCTTCAAGAATCTTTTCCAATCGCCGCTGATTCACCTTCGGGGAAAATTGTGAGGCGAGAACCAGACCGTTTAATGATAGTTCGGTCCAGATATCTTCATCAAAATAGATTTCACGGATTCGGTCGGCCATTTCGCACGCAGAATTTGCCACAACAACACTTTGTCCATGGTCAAAATAATCGTATCCCTCGTAGCCGACAGATGTAGTGACCACTGGGGTAGCGCAGGCCAGTCCCTCCAGCACTTTGCCTTTCAAGCCGGCTCCAAAACGTAGCGGTGCGACACATATTCGGGCATTTTTAACCCAACCTGAAGAGTCATCTACCCACCCCCTGAAGCCCTGCATGGATTGAATATCAGATGGGGCATCGATGCCAATAAAATCATGAGGCAAATCGGCTATTCTGGGTAGCACCTCATCTCGATACCAACGCAATCCATCGACATTTGGGAAGTGGGGAAAGCTGCCAACGAAACATATGCCTTTACGTTGACTAAATTCTGGGAGATTTGCTTGTGCCTGAAAAATATTCGGTAGTATGGCTATCTTGTTAGCGATAGTACGAATTACATCACTGTCCTGTTGGCTTACGGTTATCACGCAGTCTGCGACTTTATACGCCTCAATTTCAGTACGTCGATCATCTGCGGTATAGTCGACGCAATTTCCTAATAATGATGTTTGTCGATCGCGCCGGTGAAATTCGATATCAACGCTATCGATAATAATGGGTATTCCACGATTTTTGAACGGCCGTAAATATTCAATCATGAACCAAAACTCCCCAAAAACAATGCTTGTATTTTCGAGATGTGTATCCAACTGGCTAATCGGTCTGATATTGAACTCAGAGAGGTCCAGATTTGTATGCAAAGATTTGGATAAAATCAGTAATTCACTGGTGAGAGAATTTAGTCCACGAAGTATATGCCAGAATCTTAATTCACCTGATGAGTGTCTGGGATTTGGTAAGTCCTCACACAGAACAACGATTTTTTTATATAACATCGAGAACTATTTGCAGTTGGCAGTCGAAAATATCAGTTACTCAACGAGTAATTGATATTGACTAATACCACTGCCCGAAATAAACCTAAACTGCTGATCATAAATTTCTATCCGGTTATGCCGCCCAATAGTGGTGCCAAAGTGGTAATTTATAACCGGATTATAAACTTGAGAGATGCTTTCGACATCACTTTCTGCGCCCCGGTTATTACGCCTGATGATAGTGAATCTATGCGACTCCTGCAATCTTTTTGCACCTGTTTGGGAGTAGACTGCAGCGCGCAGAATCAGCACAGGGAAAATCGAATAATAAATTGGTTGAGAGAACCATGTGTAGCAGATTTTAAATCTATTTTTCATGCTTTCTATCACCACCCCGATCTGGTTGCGTTGGTTCAGAGTGGACAATTTGATTTGATTGAATTCCATCATGCGCATTGGTTTCATCCATTGATAACGCAATCTCCAGCTAAGCTGGTGTTATGTAACCATAATAACGAAATACGTTATTACTTTGGACTTACAAAGTCTCATTTTCGCAACGGTCGTTGGTTAAAAGGCATCGGCAGAGTATTAGATTTATTCCAGGTAAGTCGTCAGGTTAGAAAAGCCATCCGAAACAGCAACCTGATAGTATGCGTATCGCCATTAGAGTGTCAGGATATTAATCATCATTATCCTAAGCAAAAGGCTATTGTGAACTATGCAGGGGTAGACTTAGGCTTTTACAATAGTACTATTTTTGAACCGATTCTCTGCCAGGGCTCACCCGTATTAATATATATCGGTGCGCTTTTTGTTGAGCATATCGGCGATGCTGCAGTCGAATTCGCGACCCAGGTGTTTCCTCACATTCGTAGTCAGCATCCCGATGCGCGGTTTTTAATAGTCGGTGATTATCGCGAGAGGTCGGACATCCCTGAACTTACCAGGAATAGCCCCGGTGTGCTTGTTACAGGTTTAGTCAGCGACGTCAGGCCCTATTTAGACAGCTCGGATATTGTGGTGGTGCCGCTGCGATATGGTGCCGGTGTACGTTTCAAAATTATGGAAGCTCTGGCAATGTCCAAGCCAGTGGTGTCGACAGCCAAAGGCTGTGAAGGTCTTGGCCTCGAGTCAGGTACACACATTGAAGTGGTTGAAGACCTGCACGCTATGACACAGTCTATACTCGACCTTTGGCAGGATAAAGATCATCTAAAACAGCTTGCCGCCCATGGGCGAGAATACGCTGAGGAATATTTTTGTACCAGGCGTAATCATGACCAATTATTATCCGTTTTTCAAAGTCTCATAAATT
This sequence comes from Parasphingorhabdus sp., assembly GCA_047615875.1. GTDB lineage: Bacteria > Pseudomonadota > Gammaproteobacteria > Arenicellales > CAJQKF01 > JBLHGU01. The sequence continues at coordinate 6,627 of JBLHGU010000173.1, read as the reverse complement.
AGAAAATGAATACATTTTGTCGATCCACAATTTCACCAGATACGAGTTACGAATGAGTCAATCTAATCGCGATGTAGTATGGCTAGATCTCGGCAATGTAGGTGATTTCATCAAGCCTCCAGGTCCACATGAACAATGGCAGGACCATGGTCTTGGATTACTTAGAACAATCTGCCATCAAGCAGGAATTGTATCTCGGGTAATATCTCTGCGCGGCCTATCAAACTGGTCAGAGTTAACTAATCAACTCACAGGCGCGGATATGTTATTAATGAATGTTCGCAGCTATACCTATCCCTTTGCGCGAAAGGCGGCACGCCAGTTTAAATCTCTCAACCCATCTGGTCGGGTTCTGGTTGGCGGAATGCATGCCACTGTTGCGCCTCAGGAAATGATTGATGAAGAATCGTTTGACGTTATATGTCAGGGAGCCGGTGAAGGAGTGATTGTAGATTTGATTCTGAACCCGAGGTCAACTCGCTTAGTGCAGGGTAAAGGGTCGTTATCAATGGATGAGTGGCCGATGCTGGACCGAACTCTATGGCCATCGCCCCCGGTTTCGGGTACTGCGCTTTCGGATACCTGGCCACTTGAACCCGCTTGCGGCTGGGGACCACCTCCAGTTGCAACCGTACTGACCAGCCGTGTGTGTCCCTGGCAGTGTTCTTTTTGTAACGAAAGTGCATTCATCCCACACCAGAGTCGAAAATCGGTAGAGTCCGTAATTGATGAACTTAATTTTCTGGACCGTCGATACGGCGTCGGTTCGGTAGTTATCCATGACTCAATGTTTTTCCAGAACCCGCATTGGTTGGAGCAATGGCTTGAACTTTATCCACGCAAAGCGCGAAAGCTGTGGCCATACTGGGCTGCAGCACGTAGCGATACGGTGCTTAAATGGAGCGATCTATTTGTTGAGTTGGTGCGAGAAACTAACTGGAACACCATTTCGATCGGCTTCGAATCTGGTAGCAACCGTATGCTTGAAGTTTTAAATAAAGAATGCACCGTTGAGCAAAATATTCAAGTTATCGATTTAGTTAATCGTCTTGGTGATAGTATCGAGTCTCGAGGAGGATTACCGCCTATTTTCTGGGCAAACATGATGCTAGCCATTCCCGGTGAAACTCAAATGGATGCCTTCCACACGATGGCTTTAGTACGACTTATGAAGCGGGTTCAGCCAAGCATCGCGTATTACGCACCCTATCCTGGGTCAGTGCTGGGTCACCAGCTTATTGCAGAAGACAAAAGCCTTATGAGTGCTGAAGATTATCATCGTTATCCTCATGATGAAAAGGTAGTTGGGCTCGATTACGGTTTTTACCGTGATTTGCTCAATGGTAAATATGATCAGAACGTGGATGATATTATGACGCAAGTATTTCAACCGATGCTCGGTGATGTGGGCAAGACCTATAGAAATCAACCATCGCACAAGATTTATCTTTTCAGTCTTTGCGATGGCGGTTATAAGCTCGCATACGGGCCAGACCCTGAGTCTGCATTTGAACGCCTAAAACATAGATTATCAACGAGTGAATTAGTCAACGTATTGCCCAAACAATTTAAACGCATACGTCAGAATCAATTAAGACTCTACCTGGATCAGCTTGGCTAAAGTATTTTCATGATTTACTACTTTATACCGGCAACAGTCAGAGCCGGAGGAATCAAGGTGGCGTGTCAATTCGTAACCTTGCTAATACAGACTGGACGAAGGGCTGTAATTGTTACTCCTAACGGAGATGCTCCGCAGTGGTTTCACTCTAGTACACCGGTAATCCCGGAATCAATCGCCAGGGAGAGAATTCAATCGGATGACTGGAAAATGATCACATGGCCACCAGATTATACGAGGCTTGAATCGTGGCCAGGCAAATTCGTCAATCATTGTCAGGGCACCGACCAACTTATGGATGCCATCTTCGCTGACCCAAATGTACCAATTCTTTCTTGTTGGCAACAGGCTAATGATTATGTACACACCAATCACTCTCGGGAAACAATTGATGTTGGAATATCGATCTCTGATTGTTTTATATACGATGGTTCACAGAAACTGAAGCGGCAGGTTGCCTACATGCCGCGTCGTGGGCATGAAATTGCCGAACGTTGCCACGAAGAAAACGAGCAACTGGATTTTTTCTGGGTTGATGGGTTAGATGAGATTGAAGTTGCAACCACATTGAAACTCTCAACCTATTTTCTGGCTATTTCAATAGGAGAAGAATTTGGCTTGCCTGCACTTGAGGCGATGGCGAGTGGCTGCGTGGTACTGAGTGTTCCGGTAAAGGGTGGCATGGAATACCTACATCATCTTGAAAACTGTATTGTAGTAGAACCTGATCAACTGGGTAAGTGGCTTAGCTGGATATCATTACCCAGTCAGGCATCTCTGCGTATGGGGTTGAGTCGTAATGCTATTGCCACGGCATGCCGTTATCGATTACATGACCAGGCCAAACGATTACGACAACTATCGGCTCGAAGTTTGAGCTGGCTAAAATAATGCAGAAATTACAAATCATCATTATTTCAAGAGGTCTTAACGGTCTATTACACCAATGTCTACAGCAATTGGTTCAGGCGATTGACGGATTGCCCGAATCATTGAAGCATCGAATTACAGTGGTGGACAATGCCTCCGACCCACCCTATTGGACAGAATGCACTGTTTCCGACAGCGTTCAATTGATTCGATTCGATCAACATCAGTCATTTGCCAGGGCCAATAATATTGCCGCCAGGCGTAATCCTGCAGACCTATACTTGTTACTTAATAATGATGTGCTACTAGATGAGGAGACTCTAGTGTCCATGTTCGAACAGATCAACTTTGATAAACAATGTGGCATTGTGGGTAGCCGATTAGTCTTTTCTGATGGAACTATTCAGCATTCCGGGGTGGCATTTGGGGCTGGCAAAACTGGTCCCTATCACCTCCACCGCTGCCGTCCATCGAGTCAGGTGTCTACAATAACTCAGGAATACCAGGCGATTACCGGTGCATGCATGATGATCCGTGGAGCGGTTTGGGAACAATTGAATGGTCTTGATGAGCAATATAGTTTTGGGCTGGAAGATATAGACTTTTGCTTACGTGCCAGACAATGGGGTTGGAGAGTTTTCTGCGTTGGGAAAGGACATTCATTGCATTTTGAATCAATGACGCCTGGCAGAGTAGAGCTAGACGTCGCATCAAGAGAATTATTTATGAAAAACTGGCAAACTCGGTACTCTATTGATGGATAAAATCACGGTAAGCGCTATTGTACACACACGCAATTCCAGTAAAACTCTGGACCAATGTTTAAGCTCACTACGTTGGGTGAATGAACTCATTATAGTTGACATGCATAGCCAGGATAATAGCCTCGAGATAGCCAGGCAATATACCAATCATATATACCATCAAGCTCCGGTTAGTCGTGTCGATGGTATACGTAATGAATATCTTAACTTTGTTACTAGCGAATGGACTCTGGTCATCGATTCTGATGAATTTCTATCCGAAGATGCTGAACACCTTATTAGTCAGACAATTCAAAACTATGCAGCAGAGTACGATGCCTTTCGACTGCCACGGTACAACCGCATAGGAGATCAGGTCATGCGAGGCAGCGGTTGGAGTCCAGATCCCCAGCTCAGATTATTTCGTAAAAATAGTGTTTTATGGTCAGACACTAATCACAACATTCCCAGGGTAAGTGATGAAAGTTCGAGAATCAAGATTCTTGAAGGTCCCAGCACCCCGTATATTCACCATCAAAACTATCGCGATCTTCGTCATTTCATTCATAAGCAACTCGAATACGCCTTGAATGATATTTATGAGCAACAACCTGAGTCATTTGATTTTGGAAGTTATGTAAATCAGGCCTATGGGGCACTTGCCTGGCGTGGAGATACACAGAATGATGGTGAACTATCTCATGCTTTGTCACTTGTTATGGCTTGGGATCAACTTATGCGGGGTCTAATTCATTGGGATAGTCTAAATCCTCGACCACCGCTGGATGAATTGTTAGCAATGCCGATCCAGTCAAAACCAGACGAATCGTAGAATCGGCCTTTAAATTTCACCTATGGCTTTATCGACATAAAATGGATTTAAGCATTGTCATTCCTACACTGAATCGCCTGGATACTTTACTTCCCTGTATCAATTCGATTCAACGAAATACTTCGATCGAGTACGAAATAATAGTCTACGCCAATGAGTGCACTGAATTAACGTTCAATAGTCTGTGTTTTTTGGATGGTGTTAAAGTAATCGCGGATAAGCAAAATAGCTACTATACCCAAGCGATAAATCGTGCAGCAACTAGAGCTCAAGGGGATTATCTTTTTCTTCTAAATGATGATTGCCTTATTCAGAAACCTGACTGGTTAATTACCTATAAAAATTTGATCGAACTCGATTCATCGATTGCTGTTGTAGGGCCATTCTGGCATAACATTGACGCATTACCTTATGGTTGGATTGAACCCTATGCAGCAATGTTTCCTAGGCAAATTTTTGAACATATTGGTGGATTGCCATACTTTGATGATAGTTTTGTATTATGGTGGTCGGATATTTATTTTGCGTACAAGGCAATGCAGATGGGATATTACACTTTACCAGTCCAACCAGAACTCATCGCCCAGAGCGTGCATCACCTAAGACCAACCGGCGATCATGGCGACACTGTTAAACGTTTTCAAAGCATTTTGCGGCCAGAATGTTTTGAGTTTCATGGAAAAACCTTGATGTATAAACGCCTTGATATTCTGAATGAATCTGGGTTGACTGGGTATTACGCGAGTAAAGTATGGGGTTGTTCAGACTATGATGATATTGACTAACAAGTCAATATCCAAGCTTATTGTCCGGGTGGAAATAGGCAAGAACTTAGTTGCTTAATTGTGTCGAAGAAGGAGAGTGTAAACCTAAGGAATCACTGATTAAAACCAAAAAAGTGAGCTGAAATATTCATCGTAAAAATCAGATGTTATAATGCGCCAAACCACTTTAGCTGAGGGTGCCTTTGCGGAGTAGAACAAGCCGGCATGTAAAGAGAAATTCCTAGCCCAGATGAATGATGTCATTCTCTGGAAAGAGTTGAGTAAAGTGATTGAACCTCACTATCCGAAACAGAAAGGCAGTGGTCACCGACCCATCGGTACGGATGTTACCCATTCATTTTATGTAATACTGATTTAATTTGTCTGATTACGGTATGGAAGAAACACTTTACGGTATTCCGACCTTAAGAGGATTGGCCCGCATAAACTTAGGCGATAGACAGACTATCGCCGGCTTTATTACCAGGTGCCATAGTCTATATTGAGCGTTAGAAGGTCGTGGGAAACCAATTCCTTAGATACCATGGGTTTCACGCTGAATCGCGATCCACGCAGTCGTTTTACGCTCAACCTTTACGGGTAAAACGCGCCAATGCATGATGAAAGGCGTTCCGTCTTTCTTGTAGTTTATTGCTTTCCCCTCAAAGCGGCCGTTTTTGCTCATTGCAGTGACCAGCTGAGATGTTACCTTCTTGTCGGTTGCTGGACCCTGCAATATCTTTGGAGATTTTCCTATCACATCGGACGGGTCGTAGCCGGTCAGGGATTTGAAAGCTTTGTTAGCATATACGATCCGGGTTCGTTGAGTCGCATCGGTAATCAGGATCGAATCAAAACTATTTTCTGCGAGTACTTTGAGAACGTTAATACTCAACTCTGAATCATCGAGGAGGTTATCAATAGCTTTTGTCATTTGTGTGGTCTCTATACAGTGGGTTAATAAGTGCAAGGGAGGAAGTGGCTATGTCAGCGGGTTGCGATTGTACGTCGTCAAACCAGATTATGCACAGGGTGTCCTGACAGGGTGTCCTGAATTAAGATACGGATCAGTTCATCGAGTTGAGTAAATATTTTGGTTATAGTAATGCATTTGTCTACGCATCACCAAGGTGTTTAGCTTTATCTTTTCTCTCTGATCTAATATCGCTTATCCACGTCCACAAAATACTTGCGCGGCCTACTTGCCGAGGATCTGAACTTCGTATCTGGCGAGATCAGTGCGTTGGCTGGGATGGGCGATGACCATCGTTATCTCCAGGTCTCTGCCCCACTCCAGCCTGGAAACAGTGGGGGACCATTGGTGGATCAATCCAGCAATGTGATCAGGATGGTGGTGTCCAAGCTCAACGCTATCAGTGTGGCTAAGGTCACAGGTGAAATTCCACAGAACGTCATCTTCGCCATTAAGGGAGTACTACTGCGTTCTTTCCTCGATATTCACGGGATCGATTACAAGACCTCGAATAACAGGACTGAACTATCCAGTGCCGAGGTGGCCAAGATGGCGCCGGAGTTTACTGTGCCGATTGAGTGTTACCAGTAATTGCCCTCACCACCCTACGCGACTTCTTCGATAAGCACGATCTTCACTGCAACTGTCACGGCTGTGTACGCTCCACCCAGATGTCGTAGATGGCCTTGGCCCAAAAATACAGGTGGGAACTACATGTGAGCCAAATCGAGCCAAACTGGTCTGAAAGCAATGTAGCAGCAAGGATGTTGGAATCGGGTTCGTTTTTTGCTGAGGCAAAGGAGTTCAGGTATCGGGACCACTAA
>JBLHGU010000172.1:0-10607 GCA_047615875.1 Parasphingorhabdus sp. | reverse complement strand
ACTACTACCAATTGCAATCAAGCAACCACCCTGCTCCATTCACTGAGCGCACTTATCCTAAGGTCCCGATAGTGCTCGGCTCTGACCAGGTGACGTCCCAGATTGAATAGATTCTGGACAGCGTAATGAACACCCAAGAATCTCTGTGCCTGTGCCATCGATTTAAACTTTCGCATCCCCCGCTCTCTAACTCTGGTATTAATGTAATGAACCCGCCGGCTGGACCCAGGTAACCAAACACAGGCCGGAACCAGGCTCAGCGGTTTATTTATCTACAGAATGGCTTCGGCGGGAAATCGATTCCGATCCTAATTTTAAGGGGATCGGATAAACAGTAAATTGATTACCAACCTTCAGGTGGTTTACCTGAGGTGTGAAAGACCCAAAGAATCTCTAGCCGTTTGACGTGAGCAATTTGAAAGTAGGCTGCTTACTGGCCTTTTTGTCAAGCGTGATGGTGCAATCGCAACCTGCGGATTGATTCACTCTGGCGAGCAAGTGGTCTGGGAAATCCGCGTTTGAGTTCCTGTAGTCGGATAAGGCGCGCCAAACCACTTCGGGTTGTTGGACATCGAGCTGTCCGACCTGTAGCAATTCTTCAATCACATGTGCAATCTGTTGTCTGTTCTGACCGTAGTTGCCCTCCAACACCCAGGCCAGCTCACAGAGTACTATTTGACCAATGAAACAGGGGTCGTCCTCGGTACAGCTGGTTTCGATAAAGTTGGTGGTCAGACCTGCCTGGATCGGGTCATCCTGTACCAGATAACGTATGAGTACATTGGTATCAAGTGCAATCAAGAACGACCTGCCTTGCGCTTAACCGCGTTGTTCATGTCTTCTATGCTGACGGCTTTTTTGGGCCTGGCCACTAATCCTTTTAAAGCACTTAACGGTTTCTTTATTGGTACCAGATTAATCGTGCCGTCTTCGACTTCAATGAAGCTGATTTTATCGCCGGCGTGCAGATCTAACTGCAGCCGAATGTCTTTCGGGATGGTGATCTGCCCTTTGCTGGTAATGGTTGCGGTAATCATTGGTTCTCACTGACATCTTACTGTTAAGGGTATATCTTACACTAGTGCAAGGTGTTTATGTAAGGAAGAATAGTGGATTTGACGACACTATCCTGGTCTCTAATTTCCCTATCGTTGAAAACGAAATTGAACGATGCCTGGCTTGTCCCGGCAATAAATGGTCTGACAGGCAAAGGCTTCGATGATTACCCACAAGGTAATCACGGGAACAGGTCTAGCTTTTAGTCTAGCTTTTAGCCAACCCAATAATGAATCCAAGATCAAAGACACCATTAATTTTCGCGACACCATTAATTTTCGTAATTCGCAATATGTAAAGCAGCATACCAATTGCCCCATAAATGGGATACAACAACCCAGAACAGCCGATCACTATTAGATAGATTTGGGCGAGGATTACGAGACTTCAAAGTAGCCAACTGTTGGCGCAACACCACTACTCTATTGCCAATTCGCTTTGTGTTCGGAAGGTGGATAAAAGCGTTCCCAGAAAGATTTTCAACCATTTATTCATGGTGTAGAGGCTAACGGCAAATGACTAAATAATTCAATATAATCAAGGCGGACGAGTTTTTAGAATGGTCATCAAGTTTCATCAATTAAAAGAATTGAGAACTTGCTCCCACACAGGGAGCATGCTACGATCTACGCATGAGAGTTATTGCAAAGTCCAAACTAAGGATGTTTTGGGAAAGCAGCCCTAACTATCGTGATGCTGAGAAGCAAATGACCGAATGGTATAACTACTGCACAAATGCACAGTGGAATTCACCACATGAACTTAAAGCGGACTTACGAAATGCCAGCATACTTAAAAACAATCGTGTCGTTTTTAATGTTTGCGGTAATAAATACCGAATCATCGTGCTAACCGACTATGCAAGGTATGGAATGCTCATACGTTTCGTAGGCACCCACAAACAATACGATGAAATAAAGGATATTGATAATATTTGAGATTAACACTAATGAAACTGAAGCCGATTAAAAATAAAACACAGCTAAAACAAGCTCTAACCCGTATTGATGAATTATGGGGCGCAACACGCAATACCGAAAAAGGCGATGAACTCGATGTCCTAATGCTACTGGTTGAAAAATACGAAGAAGAACATTACCCAATACCGCCCTCTGATCCAATTGAGGCCATTAAATTCTTAATGGAACAGAAAGAACTTACACGCAAAGACCTGGAGCCTTATCTGGGCACAAGAGCGCGTGTTTCTGAGGTGCTTAACAAAAAGCGTAACCTAACCTTACCAATGATAAAAAAATTACACGAAGGATTAAATATTCCTTACAACTGCTTAATTGCATAAGTTAGGTTGTCCCTTCTATTAATTCATCAAACACAAAGTTACGCCGCCATCCGAGTATATTCGTGGTGAAGTCCCCCTACTCGCCGAATTCGGATTATTTTTCCTTCATTCGGAGGTTTCTTCATTCGGTGATCGGGCGCATCTTTATCGAGTGAGAGATGAGTCCGAACTCCATTGTAGTAATCCACATATTCGCGTAGCACCCGTTTCAATTGGCGTTCCGTCAGCACAATCAAGTGGTTCAGGCATTCTCGTCTTATGGAACCAATTACACGCTCAACATAGGCGTTTTGCCAAGGTGAACGTGGCGCTGTGACAACCTCTTTGATTCCAAGCGCTACTGCTTGCCTGGAAAATAACTTTCCATAAATACCATCTCGATCCCGTAATAGAAATTTCGGTTGTTCGTCAGATCCACATGCCTCGAGAAGTTGCCGCGATGTCCAAACCGCCGTCGGGTTTTCTGTCACGTTATAGTGCAGAATCCTGCATTTTTTATGACTAAGAATCACGAGAACATACAGCACACGAAATGTCGCTGTAGGAACAGTTAAGAAATCAATTGATATCAGGTCGGAGGCATGATTATCGAGAAATGTGCGCCATGTCTGGGATGGAGGTTTTCTATCTCTAACAAGATATTTAGAAACAGTTGCTTGCGATATTTGGATTCCCAGTTTCTGCAATTCACCATGAATCCTTGGCGCACCCCTAAAGTGGATTGTCACGACTCATCTTCTGAACGTGTGCTTCATTTCCAAATTAATACCAGGTCTCCCAAGACGTCGACTTTTTCGTTTCCAATAAAGTTTGAACCCCAGACGATGCCATTGTATTACTGTTGCAGGTTGCACAATATGTAAAGCAGCATGCCAATTGCCCAATAAATGGGATACTACGACCCAGAACAGCCAATCACTTTTAGATAGATTTGGACGAGGATTGCGAGACTTAAAAGTGGCCAATTGTTGGCACAACGCCACTACTCAATTGCCAATTCGCTTTGTGTCCGGAAAGTGGATAAAAGCGTTCCCAGAAAGATTTTCAACCATTTACTCATGGCGTAGAGGCTAACCGCAAATGACCAAATAATTCAATATAATCAAGGCGGACGAGTTTTAAGAAGGGACAACCCTACTGCCCCTCAAGCATGCTTGTAAATCTTCCATCAGATGGTATATTTGCAAGTATGCTTGAAAGAATACTTTATACCAAAATACGCAGTCAACTCGAAAAGTCTGCTGCGGTTGCCATATTGGGGCCACGACAAGTTGGTAAAACGACTCTGTCCCAGAAAATCACCGAAGAAGTGAAAAGCATCTATATCGACTTAGAAGACCCCAGAGATATTCAAAAGTTGGGGGACCCTAGTTTTTACTTCGACCAATATAATGACCGCTTAATTATCATCGACGAAGTTCAAAGGCGACCAGACCTATTTCCAATCTTAAGAAGCCAGATTGACCGCAATCGACGCAAGGGGCATAAAGTCTCACAATTTCTGTTATTGAGCTCTGCCTCTAATGATTTACTAAATCGGTCTTCTGAATCTCTTGCTGGTCGCGTATCGTATCAAGAACTCTTTGTGCTTAATCTGCTGGAAGTCGGCAATGATAGTGTTGGAGAGCTTTGGTTGCGTGGCGGGTTTCCTGAAGCCTATGTAGACGCCGACCTAAGCTGGCGCCAAGACTTTATACGCACCTACCTTGAACGCGACATTCCAGCGCTTGGTATGCGTATACCCGCTGAAACATTACAACGCTTTTGGACGATGCTTGCACATAACCAAGGGCAACTCTTCAATGCTGCACAGATAGCAGGAAGCTTAGGGATATCAGGCCAGTCAGCGGCTCGATATTTAGATCTAATGGTCGACTTAATGCTCGTGCGCAGACTACGCCCGTGGCACACAAACACAAAAAAACGTTTAGTCAAAAGCCCTAAAACGTATATTCGTGACAGCGGCATAATGCATACCTTGCTAAACATATCGACCTACGATGGCTTACTCGGTCACCCAGCTTCGGGTAATAGCTGGGAAGGATTTGTAATAGAGAACATTCTTTCAATTTGCCCTCGCCATGTTGACGCCTATTTTTATAGAACGGCAACCGGAGTTGAAATTGATCTACTACTCAGCCACGGCGACGAGCTCATGGCAATTGAAATAAAACGATCAACTGCCCCAACACTGTCCAAAGGGTTTCACGTAGCCTGTGAAGATATAAAACCCACTTCAAAATGGGTAGTCCACTTAGGCGATGATGAATACAAGCTACCAGATAACATTACCGTACTACCGCTGGAAAGTATGATGAAGGCCGTCATCAAGACGTTTATTTAGCGGTTCACAGCCTGGTTATGACATTCATTGGGTAGAACACTGGAAATTGCTAATGATAAACAAAGTGCAGCCAAACTCTCGATTACAGGAAAAGCTCGAGGAAATTGATCGAAAGCTCTCGCAGCTAGACAATTAACGAGAAAAATTACTTCTTAAAAGAAAAGCGCTGACCGAACTTAGTACCGATTCTATTAAGTTAGAAGCACAACCCTCTATAGGGCATTGACAAGTTAACTGCCTGAATTTGACAGAATCGGCAGATCATTACATTAGTACTGCGTAGCCACCATTTTTGGCTTTCTTCAAACTCCGCCGCCTACGCCAATCCGGTAACCCGTTTCATAAACCTTGCGAATCATTTGCAGGTTTTGGTCAAGGGTTAGGTTGTTGCCAAAGCGCGACGGGTAAACGACTGGCAGATCGTAAGGCGGCCGCCCATTCACTATCCATTGAGCCAGGTAATCTGCCGAGCCGCTGCCCGTGCCGATGCCGATACTGAAGCCAGTGGCCAGCCAGAGCCCTGGATACTGTTTGACAGGTCCAAGCAGGGGCAAAGCGTCAGGCGAGTAGCAAATGGCTCCGTAGATGACTTGTTTGATTCCGGCGGCGCCGAAAGCAGGTACACGTTCAATCACTTTTTCGAAATTGTCTTCCAGTCGATCAAGCTCAGGTTCGAACAGACCCTGATTGAAATCTGCTGGCACACCGTCGAGGGCCCAGAACAGAGCATCGGCTTCGTAAATGCCGCTGAGGAAACCCTGTCCTTCCTGGCGCATATTATACTGGCCATGCGAATCACGTATGGTCGGCACTTCGAAATCAAGACTGGCGAGTTCAGTGATGTCCTCGGTCACAAGGGCGTGGTGTTTAACCGCAAATACCGGAATGTTCAAGTCAATACTTGCACCCAGTTCTCGCGCCCAGAAGCTGTTGGCCATCACCACTTGCTCGGCTTCGATAACGCCATCGCCAGTGTGTAGTAACCAGCCCGTGCTGGTTTTTTCGAGTCTTTCAACATCGCAGTTTCGTTTGATTTCGGCACCACGCATGCGCGCACATTTTGCAACGGCATGGCAGGCGCCAGAGGCATCAAGGTGACCATCGGTTGGTGTATGCGCCGCACCGAGCATACCTTCGGTATTTAATAATGGATGCAGACTTTCAATTTTCTCCCGGCCAACTACCTCATAGGGTATGTCGAGTTTCTCATAGGCTACCTCGAGTTTTTTATACGACTCGAGTTCGGCCGGCGTGTTGGCAATCCGGATACTGCCCGCATCGTGAAAGCTTACGAAAACCGGGACAGATTTAATTAATCAAATCCTTGGCATTGTGTTTTAAATAGATCTGTCCCAGTTTCCTCGTCCCAGTTTCCTCGTCCCAGTTTCCTCAAGGTGCGTCCTGCGCCAACCGAATTGCCGTTCAAATTCGTCACTGGTACCACTAATCGCGAATCATTGGCGGGTGTCCGAGGTGCGATTGAATATTACGAATGGGTCCGTAAAACATTTGGAACGCCAGCCGCAGATACAAGGCGTGCGCACATCGTAGCTGGTGTCGAGGCGATGGAGCAGCACAACCAAATGCTGGCAGCTCGATTAATTGCGGGTTTGCAGGCAATCGATGGGGTTACCGTGTTAGGCATCACCGATCCAGCACATCTTAACCGACGCGTACCGACGGTATCGTTTTGCACCGACATCACTACACCAGGCGAAATCGCACAACACATGGCCGAGCATGGCATCTACATTTGGTCAGGACATAATTATGGTGTCGAACCTTGTCGTTTAATGGGCGTACTGGACAAAGGTTGTGTGGTGCGGGTTGGCCCAACTCATTACAACAAGCCCGAAGAAATTGATCGATTTCTGGCGCTATTAGGTGAGTTCTTACAGGGATAATTGAAGGTAAGGGGGCAGGTGTTGATATAAGACCTTTACTGAATTCTCGATCGCCTGCGGGAATTCTTGGGACAGAATTCTATAGGATCAGTATCGGTTGAAAGCCAGTAACAGTGAGTGAGCAATTTATTTCCTACCCTTATCAGTGCGGCGGCAGATACTCTCCTAAACAATTACAATGCCGCTATGTGGGACATTGTTTCCGGATGAGACTTAACTAACTTTAGCAATGTTATCGCCTGCTCATTTGGCTTGCTTCTTCCTTGTTCCCAATTCTCAAGTGTCCTTGAAGATATATGAAGATATTTTGCGAATACACCGCGAGACATATTAAAGTTCTCTCGCAGGCCGATAATTTCCTCGGGTGAGATACTTAAATCGTGAGGCACTTCAATAGTATGCGTCTTTAAAGTTAACTTCTTTTCTGAATGCAATTTGGCTTCATTCAGGGCGGAGCTAAGTTCAGAAAAAAGATTACGTTTGCTCATTTTTCCATACCTCTATAAATGCTTTCAATTGACGTTTCTCATCCGAAGTTAAATCGGTAACCTCATTTTTGGCGTATATTGTTAACAGATAAAATCGCCTGAATAAATCAAAATAATAGTATATAACTCTTACTCCACCGCGCTTTCCTTTACCTTTGGCGGAAACCCTGATTTTTCGAAGGCCACCAGTGCCTTGTATTACGTCGCCAAATTTTGGGATTAGTAGAAGCTCTATTTGAAATGCTAAATATTCATCATCGTTGAGATATGTCTGGCGGTGCTTCTCAAATAATTGAGATTCTATGAAGAGTCCTTTCATGTACCGAAATATACGTTAATTGCGTATAGAAATCAATCTGGTTGATGAACTTCGAATACGAATAACCGGAATAACCGGGACAGATTTATTTAATTCTTTTTACATCATCGCCGGGGTCGAGCAGTACATGAACGTGATTAGTCATCAAACACCAGGCGTAAACATTAACTGACAGTAACTGTGTCCATTCAATCAGGGTATTGAGATAATAAGAATAGTCGTCATTCTCTACGAATACAGCATTCTTGTTGTGTCCGCACTGAACGATATGATGTGGCATATTTTGGGCTACCACTCTTCCAATCCTTGGCATAGCAAACTCCTTTTGCTTTCGTTTTGAGATTACAAATTATAGGGCATTTAGATCGTATGTTAAAAATTTAATAAATCCGTCCCAGTTTGTCTTACTCGGGAACTACCTTCGGATTATTGATCAAGTCAATGACCCCTCGATAAACCTGTTCGAATGATTCATTAGCGCTATCGTCTTGTCGAAACAACAGATAATAAGCACGATCAGTGCTGATACTGTGCGGTATCGGTCGTACTAACGTGCCGTTCTCAATTAAATCATCCAGAAGGTGTTTCCAGCCCAATGCTATACCCTGACCTGTGCAAGCTGCCTGGATCGTCCAAGGCAAACTATTGAGTTCTATCTCCGGTTGGCCTGATGGTATTTGTAGTTGTTGTGAACCAAACCATTCTTGCCATGATATCCAGGTACTCGGTCCCCCTTTTACATGTAGTAGCTGTCCTTTAAGCAAGTCTTTGGGCTCGCTAACTTTGCCTAGTGTTTTCAGGTAACTCGGACTACAAACGGGGAAAACCACCTCGTCTAATAAATAGCGAGATTCAAAACCTGGCCAGTTCCCCGTACCGTAGACAATAGGAATATCTACACTCTGGTCGAGGCAGTCGACTTCGTTGTCAGAGGCAGTAACAGATAACGACATGCCGTGACTCGATTGCTTCAACAAGTCTAGTCGGGGGATTAACCAGAAATGTGCAAATGCCAGGTCGGTTCCGATGCTGATTGATGATTTGCTACGCTCGGGTCTCAAATTCCGCGCCGCCTCTCCTAATAAGCGCAGCGTTAATCCGGCGGTTCGATAGAATTGCTCGCCGTTGGCGGTTAGTAATACCGCTCGGTGATAGCGCTCAAACAAATCAACCCCGAGGCGCTGTTCAAGCTGTTTTATTTGTCGGCTGACCGCTGCCTGACTAAGGTTTAGCTCCTTCGCCGCCAGAGTAAAACTCTTGAGGCGAGCCGCTGCTTCAAATGCAGGTAGAGTTGCCAGCGGTAACAGATCACGCATGATTTCGTTTTAGCATAACAATAGCGTATGCAATTGGACGCAAAATAGACGTTTGAAAGATAATATGGAAAACCATAAGGTATCTTAAATTAAACCGTTGATACTGTCACCAGGAGCTTAAAATGTCCGAAAGTAATCGTCTGTTAGAGCCACAACAAACAGCGCCGCCATACCGGGAACCCTTCGCACTGCCTCCGCATTGGTATCATGATGTTTCGGTTTACGAGGCCGAAGCTATCGCCGTTTATCGTAATAACTGGCTTTGTGCTGGACACCAGTCTGAGCTAAACAATGTTGGTGATTTTGTACGACTGGACTTTTGTGACGAGAGTATTCTTGTCGTTCGCGGCAGGGACAACGTATTGCGTGCTTTTTATAATGTCTGTCAGCATCGTGGACACATCTTAGTCAATGAACGTCGGGGAAACCTGTCAGGTGTTATCCGCTGCCCCTATCACTCATGGGGCTACGAACTCAACGGTTCATTAAGGCACGTGCCAAATCTGCAGAAAGTACCTAACTTCCCTGTTCAGGATATTTGTTTACCCGAAGTTAAAGTATCGGAGTATGGCTCGTTTGTCTGGGTTAATCTGAACCCTGAAGCGAGTCCAATCGCCAAAGAAATGTCGGGGCTAGACGCAGCCATTAGCCAGTACATTCCCGATGTTGAAACAGCCATATTTTTCGAGGGCAATCACAATACATTGCCTATTAACTGGAAAACCCAGGTCGATAATGCGATCGATACCTACCACTTTCAGTTTTCTGGACCGGCTCATCGGCAATTGACCAATAGCATGCAGTTTGCAAGCTTTGAGCGCGAAACTCACGGTAAGTGGCTCGTCGAATGGGGCTTGCCAGCACCGGCCTCCAATAATGCAGGCTACGACTTTGACTCTAGTAATGCTCGCAACGATGTCGACGGCTTCACCATTATCTGGGTTTATCCCGATTTACAAATTGTTGCTATGCCAGCATCGAAAACTTTCATGACCTACCGAACGCCTCCATTTGGCCCAGAAAAAACTGGCCTGGACTATGCCTATTCGGGCGCTGTAGAAGCCAAAGGGTCAGATACAAGCCGCGCCGCAATCGACTGGATGAATGGCCCGCTGAGTGATGAAGACAATGACTTGACCACAGCAGTTCATTTAGGGCATAAATCGCATGGGTTTACGGGTAGCAAGTTTCTCATTGATGAGGAAGAAAGCCGCTATAGCGAACACCCTGGAGAAGCATTTCATAAAATGCTTCATGAGCAAGTCGCACCTCAGCTCGATAAGTGATTTGGGATGAACAAAATTATTTGCGCCGCTTATACCTTTATTTTTGACCGGTTAATGATGTGAAACAGTCCCAGACCTACGACTACATTGTGATTGGGGCTGGCTCTGCAGGTTGCGTTCTTGCTAATCGACTCAGTGAGAATCCATCAAATCGAGTGCTTATTCTCGAAGCCGGGCCGATGGATCGAGATCTGTTGATACATATTCCGGCGGGCGTTTATCGAGCCTATAAAGATAAACGCATCAACTGGAACTATGTCACCGATACCGAGCAGGCGCTGGATGATAGACAACTCGATACACCCAGAGGCAAGGTGGTCGGCGGATCATCGTCTATTAACTGTATGGTCTATATGCGAGGTCACCCGCGAGATTTCGACCGATGGGCGGATGAGCATCAACTACCACAATGGGCTTATGCGAATTGTCTGCCTTATTTTAAACGAGGCGAATCGAGTGATCATGGTGCTGATAAATGGCGAGGCGGTAGTGGCCCGTTAGGTGTTACTCGCGGACATTTGCAAAGCCCGTTGTTCGATACATTTTTGCAGGCGGGAAAACAATCTGGGCAAGGTGTTTCTAAAGATCTGAATG
>JBLHGU010000171.1:0-10624 GCA_047615875.1 Parasphingorhabdus sp. | reverse complement strand
GGGCTGGCTCAATTTGGTCGATCTGGTTATAAATACCCTGTAAGTCTGCACTATTACGTGCTCGATAGTAGCGACCGCCGGATAGTTCGGCGATTTGCTGCAACAGCTTTTCATCCAAATCTGCGGAAGGATTCACCTCTCGCGAACCAAACAGGCTCTCCACACGCAGCCTGTCCGCACCGATCCCTACTGTATATATTTTCAGCCCTTCCTGAGCAGCCATTCTTGCTGCCTGCATCGGTTCAACACTTCCTGCCGTATTTGCTCCATCTGTCAGTAAAATAACCACTCGGTGTTCGGCTTCACTTAAACGCAGGCGCTTTAAGGCCAGACCAATGGCATCGCCAATTGCAGTTCGCTCACCAGCTATACCAATCAAAGCCTCATCCAGTAACGTTGCCACGGTTTTTCGATCGAAGCTGAGTGGGGCTTGTAGATAAGCCTGACTGCCGAACAGAATGAGCCCAATTCTGTCGCCAACTCGGCGTTCAAGGAAGTCCTGACCGAGCAATCTGACCACCTGCAATCTTGTAACGAAATCACCACCCAGCTTTAAATCCCGGGTTTTCATACTCCCGGAAACATCCACTGCCAACATCAGATTACGTCCAGTGCTAGGTATACCGACCTGATCGCCAACCCACTGTGGGCGGGCCGCCGACAGCATTACCAACAACCATACAAACCAGTATATAAAGCGAGAAATTTTTCGTACATCGAAACGCCCAGATTGCTGGGCATTGGTTACAGCACTAAAATAAGGCAGGTGTATAGCGCCGGCAGAAGTTTCTGCAGAACGCATAAATCGCACTACCAGAAGCGGTAAGGGTAACGCAAGAAATACCCAAGGCCAGGCTAGTTGCAACATATCAACCAGTCTCCGATGGAT
Organism: Parasphingorhabdus sp.; assembly: GCA_047615875.1. GTDB lineage: Bacteria > Pseudomonadota > Gammaproteobacteria > Arenicellales > CAJQKF01 > JBLHGU01. The sequence continues at coordinate 9,735 of JBLHGU010000171.1, read as the reverse complement.
TTGTTGACAGTGGTGAGCGATTCCACTTAAGGCATTTTACAAATGAAGCCTGATTGCGCAACATCTGCCTAATAGTTCGGGTTAATGCTTCGGCATTCACATCAACTGTTCGACTATAGGGTAGATCAGCAAGCACCTGGCCTGGCCCGTCAGTAAATGCCCTACCGTTACTTAGTTCATTGAGTAATTTCAACCAATGCGAACCTGAACGTGCAGCTAATTGTGGATCGGCACATTTAGACACGACATAGCGGCGCAAAAGCATTGATAACGATTGCACATATTCTCGTGTGTCCTGTTCAGATTTAAATCGAGACTCCAGTCTGTCCAGTTCCAACAACGCCTGTTTTGACGGTCGGCGTTGGAAAAGGAAGTTTGCAACCACTTTATAAATCGCCCAGATAATAAGCAGACAAGCGATGAGCAATAACCACCAGCCAATCGCTGGCGGCCATAGCGATGGATCACCCGGTAGATGAATATCTCTTAATACGGCAAGTGGATCAGTTTGATTCATCGCCAAATCTCATTTAGCTGCCCAGCCACCGGCAAGTCCGCACGCAGCGTGCCATAGGCAAGCTTATGCCGGCGTGCCAAATCTTCCACCATTTTCATTCTTTGCAAGAGCATATTGTCTACTTGCCCACCTAGAGCACCGGTGGTATCCAGAGTAATATTCTGTAGGCCGTTGCTAATAGGATAGCGTCCGGGGGGCGGCGCATGTATTTCCAGTTTATCGAGCACCTGACATAAAACTACATCGTTGTGCTGTCGTAGTCGCACCAACTGTTGTTCCGTTTCTTCATTCAGGTGATAAAAATCGCTGAAAATAAAAATCAAACTGCCTGGGCGTGCGACCTTTAGTGCTCGATTAAAAGCATCATTTAGCGAGACCTCTTCACGCTCGTGGCGATGTTGCTGTGCCTTGAGCATGGCATGAAACAAGCGCATTAATCCACGTCGACCACCAACAGGTTTCAATTCTGCATGTGTACGTGGTGTAATCAACAGACTACCAACATGGTCCCCCCGAGAAACACACGACCAACCCACTAGAGCCGCAGCTTCCGCTGCGACGACATGTTTGAATGCATATCGAGAACCAAAAAACATCGTGTGGTTGTAGTCCAGGATGAGAAAAACCGGACGTTCCTTTTCTTCCTCATACAGCTTGGTATGGGTACGACCACTACGGGCTGTGACCCGCCAGTCAATCTGTCTAACATCGTCACCAGGCTGATAGGGGCGCGACTCGGCATAGCTCATACCACGCCCCCGAATGCGTGATTCCTGCAGGCCAGATACTGTAGATCTGCTCCGTCGTCGGCCGGTCATCTGCAATACTTTCGCAGCTGCCTGCAGACCCAGTAAATCCTGCAAACTATAGGAGACACCGGAAAGTCCAGATTGCGTCCCAATCGTTGTGGTCATTAAGGTAGTGGAATCTGATCTAATAATTGCGCGAGAAAAGCGTCGGCATTAATTCCATCCGCCTCAGCCTCATAGGAGAGAATAATACGATGACGCAAAACATCGGCCGCCAGCTGCCGGACATCATCCGGTGAAACAAAGTCTCTGCCATCGAGCCAGGCATGGGCGCGAGCACAACGGTCCAGTGAAATAGTCGCCCGCGGGCTAGCGCCATACTCTATCAAACGAGCCATTTCCGGTTTAAAAACCGAAGGATCTCTGGTAGCGAGAATAATTTGTACTATGTAGGCTTCAACCCCTGGAGCCATGTACAAATTCAAAATATTGCGCCGGATGGAAAATATATCTGCCTGGCTGAGACGAGGTGGTGTTACCACCTGATTTCTTTCAATATCGTTCAAGGCCTCGCGTCGAGCCAACTGTAAAATCTCTACTTCACTATCTGCGCTGGGATAATCGAGGCTTAAGTGTAATAGAAATCTGTCTAGCTGCGCCTCCGGTAGTGGATAAGTGCCTTCTTGCTCAATAGGATTTTGAGTCGCCATTACCATGAAAAGATCCGGCAACGGATAGGTTTGACGCCCAACCGTTATCTGACGCTCTGCCATAGATTCCAGCAATGCAGATTGAACCTTGGCTGGCGCACGATTTATCTCATCTGCCAATAAGATGCTGTGGAATAACGGGCCTTTCTGAAATTCGAATGTGGAATTTTGCGGTCTGAACACTTCGGTACCGGTCAGATCGGCAGGCAGTAAATCTGGTGTGAACTGAATACGGTGAAACTCGCCATCAATACAATCGGACAGGGCTCTTACGGCCCGGGTTTTTGCTAACCCCGGCGCGCCTTCCACTAAAATGTGTCCATCAGCTAATAGACCAATCAATAGTCTGTTAACCAGCTTTTGCTGGCCAATCACCTGCCCCTCAAGGTACTTCTTAACCTCTGTAACCTGTTGCGAAAAACGATGGTCTTTTCCAGTACTCTCTGGAATTTGGCTTTGCATACTATCCATGACTCGAATATCCCCCCTTGTAGGCCGAAGCCATAAAATAGCTATTCATAGTAACTTTATTGCGCATTTATTCTATCAACTTATCTGAATTCTTTCGGTTCACTAAACCTGTACAGAACTTGGTATTTGGCTAGCGTCAGCCGCACCATTGTTATGCCAGAAATTTGCGGCGTAATAATACAGACATCACCACCCACTCGCCACGTTTCAAAACGTTAATGAAACATCTTTATAAAAAACTCGCCCGACATTTAAACCTTCCGGCCAAATGCTGGTCACATAAACTAACTATTCTCAGGATCAATCATGAAAAATTTAATCCACGTCCTCGGTGCCATCGTTGTTTCACTAACATCTATTAGCGCTCAGGCTACAGAAACCGGGCAAAACGCTACAGTTGTCGAGTTATTCACCTCACAGGGTTGCTACACCTGCCCGGCCGCTGATGCCTTGCTAGGTAAACTAATTACCTCCCGACCGGAGGTAATAGCCCTGGAGTTTCATGTGGATTATTGGGATGACCTGGTTTATGGCAGCGCGGGAGTTTGGAAAGACCCCTACTCGAAAGCCAAATATAGTGATCGGCAGCGACGTTATAACAGTCTTGGTCCGGCGGGTCGACGGGGAGTTTACACCCCGCAGATGATGATAAATGGCCGCTACGCTTTGGTTGGTACCGATCGCGATGATCTGTACACCTCATTACGCCGTGCAGAAAACACACCCTTGCAACTTTCCGTGCTTGATCAGGGTGCCGATTGGAAACTGGAAATTGCTGGCAACGCCTCTCAAGCCGGTAATGTCTGGCGGGTGGATTATCTACGTTTCGCGGAAACCCCGGTACCTTCCGGAGAGAATAAGGGTAAAAGCCTACAGAACCACAACATTGTTACCTCGATGACAGAAGTTGCCCAATGGCAAAATGGCGTGGATTCATTAATTTTGTCGGCAATTGCGCCAGAGCAGGAATTCGGCTGTGCAATTCTGGTACAGTCTAATGATGGAAGGTTGTTAGGCGCGGCTCATTGTCCCTAAAGACTTGAGTTTGTTGTCCAATAAAGATGTATCTGGCGAAATTGACCCAAATTTTTCTGCAACCAATTGTTGAATGCCAGGTCAAATTCATCAAGTCCGAAACAGGGGAATCACAATGTTGAGTTATATCTATCGGTTGTGTAAGGAATTCGAGCTAGCTATGGGATATCGACCAAATGTTCTGTTTATTAATCAGGATCATCTGGAATCCCTCAGGCAGTCTTTCTCGGAAGACATGGATTTTTCAGAAGTACGCGGAAAATTGGGCCTGGAAGTGCTATTACGACAGGAGTCCATACATCCCAGCGTTAACTGGCTGGTAAGCGCTACCCGCCAGGCAGTCTAGTTATTAACCCATAATTGGGCATAGGATGTCGGCTTAGGCCATGTCACGGGTATCGTAAACCCCGCCATTTTCGAATGATGCGGATTGCAGAAATGCCACTACATTCTTTGCAGCCAGTCCCGCGCTCAGCAACTGGCCCTCCTCCTTCATGCGCTGAAACCTGGCCAGTTCAGGAAACTTATCCACACTGGAGCTTCTAATCTCTGCCTGCATATCCGTATCTACCACGCCAGGTGCGATAGATATTATCGTCGCCTGTCCCGCGCTTTCTTCCAGACCGACGGTGCGAGTAAAAAGATCCAGTCCGGCCTTGCCAGCGCAATAAGCTCCCCAACCAGAATAAGGACTATTAGCAGCGCCGGAGGAAATATTCACCACAGTTAGCGGCAAATTCCTAAAATTATTCAGAACTCCAGCAGTTAAAGCCATCGGGGCAATTAGATTAGTTTTAATAGCCGCATCCAGTTCCGCCGTACTGCAATCTCGTATTGGCTTTACAGGTTGCACGGTACCGGCATTGTTAATCAGCGTAATAGACTCAGGCTTTGCCTCAGTGGCAAATCGCACCAGCCCTTGAATGACATCATCCAGCGCTTCGCTACGTGACAAATCTCCGACCATCTGCTGCATATAACTAAATTGCGCCGAACAACCACTGCGTGAAACCAGGTATAAAGCATGCTCTGCCAACTCATCAGCAAGCGCTGCTCCCAGGCCACGTGATGCTCCCGTAATACAAAAAAGTTTCACAATAAATATCCTTCAGAAAATCGACTGGCCGCTATGACACCGCCACGAATTTCAAAATACATCAGAGTATTTCGCATATTGGTTTTTCAACCCATTGAATTTCAGTTAATCTACCGCCCTATTCTATAGCGTCGCTAAACTTTATTCTTTATCGTCGCGTAATGTATTTTTTCCTGATCCAGTTTTAGTTATATGCAAAACATACAAGCCAGCACCGATGATTACCTGTTAACTGAAGAGCCTTATTATGCTTCGCAGTCCAACGAAATTGAGATATTTGAAGCAGCCTACAAAAACCGCATCCCTGTTTTGTTAAAAGGCCCAACGGGTTGTGGCAAAACCCGCTTCATGGAGCACATTGCCTGGCGACTGCAACGCCCGTTAATTACGGTGTCTTGCCACGACGATCTGACATCATCAGATTTAGTCGGGCGTTACCTGATTGTTGGCGGCGAAACCCGCTGGATCGACGGCCCGCTGGCCCGCGCAGTTCGCGACGGCGCTATCTGTTATCTGGATGAGGTGGTCGAGGCTCGTAAGGACACCACCGTAGTCATCCATCCCCTGGCCGATGACAGACGCGTACTACCCATTGAAAAAACCGGTGAGTTAATTCGCGCCGATGAGAATTTTTGCCTGGCCATTTCATACAATCCCGGCTACCAAAGTGTTTTAAAGGATTTAAAACAAAGTACCCGTCAACGATTTATTGCCATCGAGTTTGATTACCCGAAGCCCGAACTTGAAATCCTCATTGTGGAAAAAGAATCCGGTATCGATCATGACACCGCTGCCATGCTAGTCAAATATGCCGGTATGACTCGTAATTTAAAAGGCAATGGCCTGGATGAAGGAGCCAGCACGCGATTATTAGTGCATACCGGCAAACTGATTATCAGCGGTATTGACCCACGTACTGCCTGCCGTAGCGCCATCTCTCAGGCTCTTACCGACGAGCCCGATATGCTGGCAGCAGTTAACGAACTGGGCGCTGCTCTGTTCTAGATCAATCGCTGCAGCCTTTTCACGGCGACTCAATGAAATTTAACTCCAATCCCAAAATTCCCCGCCGGACTGCCGCCGATATTGAGGCCTGCCTGGAGCAGGCGCTTGATCCGGTTCTTTCCTCAAGACGATCGGTTACTGATGCGGCCCGGGCTATCGGCTTTCGTGATAGCCGGAGCCAGCAATTCGTACTGCACTGGTTGAAAGTGGTTTGCGCAACCAATGCTGAGCTTGGCTTTAGATTTGCTTCTCTCGCCGATCAGGCCATGGATAACATGGATCTGGACGGTGTAGAAAGCTGGGTGATCAATGCCCTCGATGTTTATGATCGACAGGGTCTTTACCCCGGCGTAAATGAGCTGGAGTGTCTAAACTCTTTCTCCGAAAAACTAATTCGAGATCGCCAGACGGTTCACTTAAGCGATCAGCAAAATATTCTCGAACGCTATCTTCGCGGCCTGTCCGGCAGGGATTTGCGTATAGCAGTAGCCGACAAACCCCACACCGACACCCAGATTGCCTATCTGCCCGAGCGACTAGCCAATTTCAAGAACACCACTGACAATCAATTGCTTTACAAAGCCATGGCTACCCAACTGTGGGCCATGAGCCGCTTTGGCACTTTTCGTCGCACTCATCTAGAAGCACCTACCCTGCAACAAAGGTTGGACGAGTTTGGCCGCGAATCCAGAATATCCAATATGTTCTATACATTGGAAACTGAACGATTGAATGCCTGTATAAGACGAGAACTGCCTGGCTTATATCGTGCTATGAATGATCGGTTGGATTTAGGCAAACAAGGTGATGAATTCTGGCAATCTGCTAAATCCGCATTGCAGCAAACAACTGCTACGGTAGACACAACTCTTCAGTGGCTAAAGCGCTGTATAGAAGAAAACAGGATGCCACCAGAGCCATTGCTGTTTCAAGGCGAAATTGACTTCACCCGCCTCGATGAGATTCAGGCCCAAAGGTTAGATGAAGATAAATCAGCATTACAGGAGTTGATCGACGACCTGATCGACAAGATGAAACGAGATGACGCTGACTTAGATCCAGACGGCGATTCAGATCTTGAGTTGAATATGAAGGAATCTGAGGATTCCCAGAAAGTTGAATTCGAACTCACCATGAATGGCAAAACCATTCCGATGCCTGTGGAACTGCGTGAACGCATCGACTCCATTTTACAGGATCTAGACAGTATTCCCGAGGATTGGCTCAATCAAGATAGTCAGGAAGGTGACGAAGAACCCGGCGACGGTGATCTGGATCCTGACCAGTTAGAGGAAGACAGCAAAGACCCGGTTTTTTACTACGACGAATGGGATTTTCAACGTAAGCATTATCGTAAAAACTGGTGCACACTTTTCGAGCGCAGCACCGGCACCAGAGAGCCTGGATTTATTGATCAAACTCTGAACAAATATTCCGGTGCAGTCTCTGATTTACGACGGACCTTCGAATTATTGCGCGGAGAACATCAAGTCCTGCGACGTCAACCATTTGGCGAGGACATTGATATCGATGCCATGGTCGAAGCTAACATCGACCGCATGCAAGGTAAGGAAGTGAGCGACCGTCTATTCTTAAAAACCCACCGAAATGTACGCGATATAGCGGTGATGTTTATGGTCGATCTATCTGGTTCAACCAAAGGCTGGATAAATGAGGCGGAACGAGAGAGTCTGGTTTTGTTATGCGAGGCACTGGAGATTCTCGGTGATCGCTATGGAATTTATGGCTTCTCTGGCATGACCCGCAAACGCTGCGAAATCTTTCGCATCAAAACCATGGATGAACCCTATGATGACACCGTTAAATCTCGCATAGCCGCCATACACCCGCGTGACTACACGCGCATGGGTGTAACCATTCGACATCTCACCCATTTGATGGAAAAAACCGAAGCCCGCACCCGATTACTGATCACGCTTTCAGATGGTAAGCCGGATGACTATGACGGTTATCGCGGTGAATATGGAATCGAAGATACCCGTCAGGCATTGATTGAAGCCCGCAACCTCGGCATCCATCCGTTTTGCATCACCATCGACAAGCAAGCCGGTGAATATTTACCGCACATGTATGGCGCGGTGAACTACACCGTCGTTGACGATGTACGCAAGCTACCAAGAGAAGTGTCGGAAGTTTATTGCCGCCTAACTCGTTAGGCGGCATCTTATTTTCAAGTAGACTTCCCACGAGCGCGCATTAGCGCTTTGGGTAATCTTTCAGCCAATACATCCAACTCAGCTTTGCCTCCCGCAGAAACTCGAATACAACGGTTCTGCGGCACCACAAATGGCATCCTTACAAATACACCCAACGCACCAAGCTCCGTAACAACTGACCGAGCAAAGTCGCCATCTCTACCACAGTCAATAGCCACAAAATTTGTTGCTGTTGGCAAAGCAACCAAATCATTATCCGCTGCGATCTCGGCAATACGTTCACAAGCCTGCCACACTTGCCGACGTACTGACTCCAAATAGCCCTGATCCCCCAGAGCAGCAAGGGCCGCCACCTGGGATAATTTAGTGACACCAAAATGGTTACGAATCTTATTAAAGGCCGTCGCTAACCCTGCCTCCGCTATGGCATAACCAATTCTTGCCCCAGCCATTCCATAAGCCTTGGAGAATGTTCTAAACCGAATCACTCGTGGATTGGTTACATCAATAACAGGTGCAATATCCTTACGAGATAACTCGATATAGGCTTCATCCAGACACAACAATGAAGATTCTGGCATACGGTCAATCAAACTCTGCACAGCCTGTTTGCTATTCCAACTTCCCATGGGGTTATCTGGATTAGCCAAATAAGTTAACGGTGCATCCAGTTCCAAAGTTTTCGCCAACAATGCTTCTATATCTTCACGATCGTCGTTAAAAGGCACAGTATGGATCACACCTCCAAAACCATTCACATGAAAATTAAAAGTAGGATAAGCACCGAGAGAGGTCACCACCGGAACCCCGTTGGAAATTAACAACCTCGCCAGATAACCAAAAAGCCCGTCGATACCTTCACCGACTACAATATTTTCTGCCTGAATGCCGTGGTGTTTAGCAAGCGCCGCCTTAAGATCATAATTTTCCGGATCGCCATACTTCCATATATCACCGGCATATTGATTCACAGCTTCGACCACTTTCGGCGAAGGACCGAAAACAGATTCATTTGCCCCTAGCCTGGCATCAAACAAAATACCAGTATTTCGCTCCTGAGTTTCAGGACCTACAAATGGAACAGTGGACGGAAGACTTTCAACCAACGGGGTATAACGGGGACCGCTAACAACACCTGACACTTTATTACTATTTGACACTTTCTAACTCGCAAATTGGAATATAAGCAATACTACAAGACCGGAATGAACAATGCCAAGAAACTGCGGGTTCGGATGTAAACTTCACAAGTTTAATTCAACATCAGCAATCCCTTAACTAAACTTTGCACACTCCCAATCCAATGACCAATCAGGTATCTTTGGTTGGGCACCTGGATCACAATAGGCAGTACAAACAATCAAATCAACAAGCAATAGGAAGTGAAATGCAAGACATCCATTTTCATGACATTGTCGGGAGTGTCGGAGTTAGCTTAATTCTATTGTGTTACTTTTTAATTCAAATTGGGAAAATGTCGCCTACGAATCTGCGCTTCTCGGTGGTTAATATGCTGGGCGCGTCAATGATCCTATTCTCACTAAGTTTCGAATTCAATTTCGCTTCAGTCCTCATCGAAAGTTTTTGGGTGATTATTAGTATGATAGGAATCATACGGTACATACGGAACCGAGTCCGACCAAAACGCTAGAATCTCACCGTGTTAATGATGGACTAAATGACAGCGTAGATATCGTCATTCGGGTCAGTCGAGAGCTGACCGTTGAAGGAATGATGACGGCGGCACATCGCTTTGAGTGCACAGAAAATTAGGTCCTGGGGGATGGCATTATGGCCATCTTCAGCGCGCCCCTGCCCATGAGGACCATGCGATGCGCGCCTGCTATGCAGCGTTAGCGATGCAAGCAGATATGAGCGCTATCGCCGAGAAGGCGCGTCATCAGTTTGGTGTGGAGGTTCAGGTTCGCATTGGAAATTTCCCTGGCAATACGACGGCCAGAGGAACTGTTAGAAC
>JBLHGU010000170.1:0-10693 GCA_047615875.1 Parasphingorhabdus sp. | reverse complement strand
TACATTCTGTAAACCGACTTCGTCGGCATAACACATTGGGCCACCACGGAATCTTGGAAAGCCATAACCATTAATCCAGATAACATCAATGTCACTGGCCCGGGTGACGATTCCTTCTTCGAGGATTCGTGCACCTTCGTTAATAAGAGCTAAGATCAGCCTATTTTGGATTTCTTCATCGCTAATACCCTCACCATTAAGGCCAACACGTTGTCTAATGCCGAGTTTTTCTGCTTCAGTGCGGATAATGTTTAGGACGTCTTGATCTACTACTTTATTTCCACTTTCTTGCTCGTAGCGATAAAACCCCGCACCGGTTTTCTGCCCCAGCCGACCCGATTCTACCATTAGGTCTGCCGCTTTAAAGTAGCACGGATCGTCGGGGAGATTTGGATTTTCACGTCGCGCCTTGTAGGCGATATCAATACCAGAAAGGTCGTTGACTGCCAGCGGTCCCATGGCCATGCCCCAGATTTTCATGGCGTGGTCTATCTGTTCTGGCGTTGCCCCCTCAAGTAGGAGCATTTGTGCTTCACGACCATAGCAAGAATACATCCGATTGCCGACAAAGCCATAACAGACACCCACAGAGACGGTTGTTTTTCCGATGAGTTTACCAATGGCCATTCCTGTAATTAGGGTTTGTTCGTCAGTTTTCTCCGCGCGGACTACTTCAAGCAATTTCATGATATTCGCCGGACTAAAGAAATGCATACCGAGTACTTTATTAGGACGGTTGGTCGCTCGAGCTATCTCATCAACATCTAGATAAGAAGTGTTGGTTGCCAGTATGGTTTCAGGTTTACACGCCTCATCTAAACGCGCAAAAATTTGATGTTTAATCGCCATATCTTCGAAGGCTGCCTCCACCACTAAATCGACATTAGCTAAGTCTTTATAATCACAGGTACCCTGAATATTGCCGACAAAACTATCACACTGTTGTTGGCTGATGCGACCGCTTGTTACATTTTTCTGATAACGACTTCGAATGCCATCGAGCCCACGCTGCAAGTTTCCTTCGCCCATCTCCAGTATTGTTACGGGAATACCCGCGCTAGAAAAACACATGGCAATACCGCCACCCATAGTGCCAGCGCCAATAACACCGACAGAGTGTATGGCCAGGGCTGCTACGTCGTTATTTATGCCGGTTGGTTTGGACGATTGTCGTTCGGCGAAGAAAGCATGTCGCATGGCCCTTGATTGTGATGAACTGCGGCATTCGAGGAACATTTCCCGTTCTTTTTTCAATCCTTCAGGAAACGGTAACCGCACTGCATTCTCTATAGACGTAACGCAATGTTGCGGTGCTATTTGACCGCGAGCGGTCCTCGCCATTTTCGCACGCCATTCGTCAAACAGCGCGGCATGATTAGCTGATTTATCTATCACGATTTGAGAAACCGGGCGCGCACCTTGACCTTTATCAACCATTGACTTGGCGTAACTAATCGCATTTTCTAGCAGGTCTCCCTCAACCAGTTGGTCAATAATCTTCAGCTCCAATAGCCTATCAACTGTTACTAATTTTCCAGAGGTAATCATTTCAAGCGCTGTTTCAACGCCCGCAATTCGTGGTAATAACTGCGTTCCACCTGCACCAGGAATTAACCCCAGCGTCACTTCTGGTAAGCCCACTTTTGTGCCTGTAATGCCTACTCGATAATGGCAGGACAAGGCCAGTTCAAAACCACCCCCTAATGCAGTGCCAAACAGTGCCGCAACTACAGGCTTTTTACACTGATCCAGGTTTTGCAATACTTCTGGCAAGTGAGGCTCTAATGGGGGTTTGCCAAACTCGGAAATATCCGCACCAGCAATAAAGGTCCTACCTTGACAAGCCAGCACAATAGCACTGACATCTCCATCAATTTCTGCATCGCGCAAACAATTGGCAATGCCTCGGCGTACCGTTTGAGACAGTGCATTTACCGGAGGGTTATCGATGCTGATAACAGCGATAGCGCCATGTTTAAAAAGTTTCACAGGAGGTATCATTAGTATCGCATCTCTGTTTGAGCGCCAATTTGAATGACTGCCGTTATACCGCTGAAATGACTGAGATCGGTCACTATATCTTTACCCGCCGTTTGATAGGGTTGGTAGAACTATTTAATGGAGTTGAATATCATGTAGCCAACCACCAAATAAGCCGTAGAATTCTTGCTTTCTTTGCGAATCGCTTCATCAATTTCTAGATCTAGTAAGCCGTAAGGCTCATATTTTTCGCTTACTAAATCTATATTTTAATTGCGATAATAATCAATATCAAAACATTGTCCTTGTTAGTTTGGATACATCATCCCTACAGTAATGATGATGTAATCTCTCATTGATATGTCAGCCGAAAGCTCCTGCCACTGCTCTACTAATCCAATCCGCCAAAGCGGGTAAAAAATAGCGAATTGGCCTTAGGCAATGCGCCTTGGGCATTTTCCAGACCCTGCTGAATGTAGTCCATGGAGCAATTTACCAGCACTTTGTAGACTCGCTTAACTAAATCATAGGCCTCATGACCCACCCAACCATGGGGTAACATGGCTTCGGGCAAATCGGGGTCTCGAAGTAAAATACGACGGTAATCATGGATTAGCAGTGCCCGCAATAAGAAGCTATCTGAAGCATTTGGGCGCTTGGCCGCAACTTGTTGGCATAACGGCCGGTAAAAATTGAGAAACTCATTGTAAAACACCTCAAGCTCCGATAAATTCCAGCGATTTTTTACCAGCTTTTTTATCGCTGCCTGAGAGTGGAAATCCTCTGTCTTGGCTGACAGTACCGCAACGTCTCCTATCAAATCCTGCTCATAGATTATTTCATCCAACGATGTGCGATCCGATGAGGGGTGCGCAAACATACCCGACACCAATGTATTAAACCCCTGCCAAATTAAGCTTTTACGGAATACTTCTTTCTTCTCCTCCGCGATAAATAGTGGTGCCACCAATATCCAACTACCGTCCCAGTCGGGCTGTTCAGAGGTGTAAATTCTCCGAGCGGCTTTGTCGTAATGACCCTTGGCTGTTTCTGTAAAACAGTAATAACTCCGTCGGCCCACCTTATTGACTTTTAACCAGTCATTTTTCAATAAGCGATAGACAGCTGTGCGCACTAATCGCTCATTAAACCCAAATGGTCCAAGAGCATTGATCAAGCTACCCAGCCAAATCCATCCACCATGCTGTGAAACCACATCGCCAAACACTGTCACCACCATCGATGTACAGCTAATGCTGGTCTTGTTGATGTGCTTGACTATTAACTGTTGCCGCTGCCTTGAATCTGTCAAACTATCTTCTCGCATACTCTATTTTGACCATAAAAGTGAGTTGAAACCCGTCCAGTCTACACAACGACGTCTGTGGTTTCCAAAGCTACTTTCTAAGAGCTAAAAAATACTCCCTCAGCGCTGATCAAAATCGACAACAACCTCATCAGAAATTGGGTGTGCCTGACAACATAGAATATATCCCGCAGCCACTTCACTCGGGGTTAATCCGTGACAAACATCCATATCCACCTGCCCTTGCACCAATTTTGCTTTGCAGGTTGAACAAACGCCAGCCTTACAGGAGTATGGCAGTTCCATACCGTTTTTCATGCCTGCATCGAGAATATTTTCACCTACTGTAGCCAACTCGAACTGAATGGCACGGCCATCAGCCTTAACGGTTACTTTAGTGGTCTTTTGTTCGCTATAGTCATTAACCCGTTGCTGAGCCTTTGCCATCCGTGCCTCCGAATCTTCCTTAGAGCTGGCAAAAAGTTCGTAGTGAATTTGCGATTCCTGCAAACCTTCAAGACGAAAGCCATGAGACACTTCAGACATCATTGATTCAGGTCCACAAATAAATACGTCATCTGTATTTTGGATATCAATTACCTTATACTTTTGCAGGAGATACCCTTTTTTTATGTCAAGGCGGCCATTGAGAATATCTGTCCCCTGATCCTCCTGACTCATAATATTCGTCCATTGCAAGCGATTCAGATAGCGATTCTTGAGAAAGCTCAATTCTTCTTTAAACATAACAGTCTTAGTCCCGCGATTCGCGTAGATTAAACTTATGTGGCTTTTTGGTTCGGTGGTTAATATTGATTTTATGATTGACAGTATTGGCGTGATACCGCTGCCAACGGCCAAGCACATATAACGCTTTCGGTTGTCCATATGCAACTCAGTATAAAAACTTCCCTGCGGAGGCATTACCTCAACGGTGTCGCCGACTTTATAATTATCATTAGCATAATTGGAGAAGATACCATCTTTTACTCGCTTAATACCCACCCGCATATGTCCGTCATTAATGCCAGAGCAAATAGAGTAGGAGCGCCGTATTTCCTCCCCATTAATAACGGCTTTCAACGTCAGAAACTGTCCCTGTTTAAAGTTAAAAACTTTCTGTTGCTGTTCCGGTACTGCAAAGGTAATGCACACCGCATTATCAGTCTCCGCCTGCGCATCAGAAATGGTTAACGGATAGAAATTAATGTCGGACATTTGGTTACCTATTCTTGCTTAAAACTTATATATTTTTAAAGAAGTCAAACGGTTCAAGGCAAGAATCGCATTGAAATAATGATTTACATGCTGTTGAACCAAATTCGCTGACCCGTTTGGTAAGTCTGGAACCACAATGAGGACATCGAACCTGTGACTCAGGTGTCAGTGAGCCCTTGTCGTAATCAGCTATATCGTCTGGCGCGGCTATACCGTAGTCTCGCAATTGAGATCTACCCTGGCTCGTCATCCATTCAGTTGTCCACGCGGGCGAAAGTTGGGTTTTAACGGCACAATTTTTCACGCCATTAGCATGCAAGATGGCTTCAATATCCTCACGAATCACATCCATTGCCGGACATCCCGAATAGGTCGGAGTAATAGTTACTATTACTTGTTCTCCCTGAATCTGGATATCTCGCAGTATGCCTAAATCCCAGATAGACAACACCGGTATCTCCGGATCTTTCACTTCATCCAGCAGCACCCAAACGTCAGCGGCACCAGACCGTTGGCGATACTGCTCGCGCTCATACTGCTCATGAGAAATCGTTGGAATTCGCTGCATTGTTACCACTGACATCCCGGATAAGTACGATGTATAAACTGCATTTCAGTTAGAATGTGCCCCAAGTTTTCGGTGTGGTAGCCATCCCGGCCCCCGCGTACCGCCCACTCCTGTGTGGGAACAACGAGATTGGCTTGCTCCAGAACCGCTGTGACATCGGATAGCCATTGATCTTTAAATAGGCTTGCATCAACGCCAACACCCAAGTCAATTAGTCGCCGTTCGAGCTCATCATGTTCAAACAGCTCATGGGTAAAACCCCAAATATCGTCAATGGCCGCTTGAATACGCTTGTGGCTTTCTTGTGTTCCATCCCCTAAACGTAACGTCCAATCTCTACTGCGTCGCAAATGGTATTTTGTTTCTTTGACCCCTTTCTCTGCTATTGCGGCCAGGGTTTTGTCATTCGATGTGGTGAGTACTGCCAAATAGTAGGTGTTGAATGCATCGACCAATAATTGACGCGCTATCGTATAGGCGAAGTCACCGCGAGGGAGTTCGTTGATCAGGTGATTTTGAAAATCGCGCTCGCCACGAAGGTAAGCAAAATCATCTTCCGTTTTACCGTCACCGCTCAACTCGGCGGCATAGGTGTAATACATGCGGGCACGACCAATATAGTCCAGAGACACATTGCCCAGAGCAATGTCCTCTTCGAGAAAAGGGCCACGACTTACCCACTCGGAAATACGGTGTCCTAGTACAATAGCGTCGTCACCCAAGCGGGTAGCATAGTGGCATATATCTTCGTCTAACGTCTCTTTCTTTGTATCTTTCTCACTCATAATTCTGGCCCCAGTTACATATTATCCACTTCTTTAGGAAGCGGGTAATATGTGGCATGACGGTAAGGTTTGTCATCCGAAGGATCAAAGAAGCTATCGGCATCATCCTCCTGAGAACAGCAGATGTCGCTAGACTTCACAACCCATATACTCACCCCTTCACTGCGACGTGTATAACAATCTCTCGCATACTCAAGGGCGTGTTCATGCGCGACTGCGTGTAAGCTACCCACGTGCTTGTGATCCAATCCACGAGCAGATCGAATGAAGACCTCAAACAATTCTAGATTTTCCAATGACATAAGTTATCTCCTAAGCCACAGCTTTATTACTACTAGTTTTTCGTTTTTCGTTATAGGCGTTTTGAGCATCTCGAACCCAACTGCCGTCCTCGTGAGCTTTAATATGGTGCTGTATACGCTGACGATTACAGTGTCCATTACCATTAATGACGTTATAAAACTCTTCCCAGTCAATGTCGCCATTGTCGTAATGGCCGCGCTCTTCATTCCATTTAATGGCCTTGTCGGGATGATCCAAACCCAAATATTCGATTTGCGGAACAGTTTGATCAATAAACTTTTGACGTAGATCGTCATTAGTTTCCCGTTTAATTTTCCATTGCATGGACTTGGCAGAGTGTGCAGACTCACCGTCATGAGGGCCAAACATCATTAAGGATGGCCAATAAAAACGGTTTAGCGAGTCTTGAGCCATTTGCTTTTGCTCAGGCGAGCCTTTTGCCAGTTCCATCATAATCTGATAACCCTGACGCTGATGAAAACTCTCTTCCTTACATATCCGAATCATGCCGCGAGCATACGGACCGTAGGACGTTCTTTGAAGTGTCACCTGATTACAAATTGCGGCACCATCAACCAACCAACCAATGGCACCAACATCGCCCCAGGTTTGAGTAGGATAATTAAAGATGGAAGCATACTTGGCGGAGCCATCCTGCAATGCAGATATCAATTCTGCACGGGAAACACCCAAAGTCTCCGTTGCACTGTACAAATATAAACCATGCCCAGCTTCATCCTGCACCTTGGATAGCAACACCGCCTTGCGACGCAACGAAGGCGCTCGAGTAATCCAGTTAGCTTCAGGCTGCATACCAATGACTTCAGAATGAGCATGTTGAGATATCTGGCGTATTAGATTCTTGCGGTATGCCTCTGGCATCCAATCTTTGGGTTCAATTTTTTGCTCGTCGTCCACTTTCTTTTGGAAAGCTGCCTCAAGCTCTTTTTCATTAGCCTTGTGATTAATCATGATCTTTGCCCTCAATCTAACGTGGTGCATTTATGATACATGAATTATATATTTAATCAACATAAGGTATCATTTTAGCGTGGCATTTGAGTTGCTTGCTTATTCTTATTACTTGACTAACATTGCCAGTTATCACGAAATATCGCTCTAGACCCGCTCAATAATGATCGCAATACCCTGTCCTACACCTATGCACATAGTGCAGAGTGCATAGCGCCCCCCAGTTCTATGTAGCTGATACATTGCTGTTGTTACCAGCCTTGCGCCACTGGCACCTAATGGGTGTCCTAGAGAAATTGCACCACCTAGGGGATTCACATGTGGAGCGTCGTCGGGTAAACCCAAGTCACGCATCACGGCAAGTCCTTGCGCGGCGAAGGCTTCATTCATTTCAATAATATCCATATCGCGAATGGTTAAGCCTGCTTTAGCCAACACTTTCTTTGCGGCCGGAGATGGCCCAAAACCCATGACTCTGGGTTCCAGCCCGACAGTTGCCATAGAAACCACTCTGGCTTTAGGTGTCAGGCCATTTTCCGCAGCCGCTTTATCAGACGCCAGTAGTAATCCGCAAGCGCCATCGTTAACCCCGGAAGCATTCCCTGCGGTGACAGACCCACCCTCCCGAAAAGGTGTGCTTAGTTTTGCCAGCGCTGCTAACGTTGTGTCGCCACGTGGATGCTCATCTATATCAAAAATAATGGGGTCTTTTTTTCGCTGAGGAATACTGACGGGTACAATTTCATCTTTGAATAGACCGGATTGTTGGGCAGCCTTAGTTTTTTGTTGACTTAAAAAAGCAAAAGCATCTTGATCTTCTCGACTGATGTTAAATTGTTCAGCAACGTTCTCAGCCGTCTCCGGCATTGAATCTATACCGTATTGCTGCTTAATCAAGTTATTGACAAAGCGCCAACCTATGGTGGTGTCTTCCATCGAGCTACTGCGACTATAAGCGCTGGTCGCTTTCGGAACCACAAACGGCGCACGAGACATGGACTCAACGCCACCAGCCAGCATTAACGATGTTTCCCCAGATTTAATCGCCCTAGCAGCCATGCCAATGGCATCCATACCGGAACCGCATAACCGGTTAACTGTAACGCCAGGGATGACCGCCGGCAGGCCTGCCAACAACGTACACATTCGTGCCACGTTACGATTGTCTTCACCAGCTTGATTGGCGCAGCCATAGATAACGTCATCAACCCGCGACCAATCAACATTTGGATTTCGTTCTTTTAATGCGCGCAAAGGAACAGCACCTAGATCATCAGGCCGAACAGTAGCCAATGCTCCTCCGTAACGGCCAAAAGCGGTTCTTATCGCATCACAAATAAAAGCATCGGTCATGGTTTACTCCCCTAAGAAATCGTTATTAGGCAATACACTTCGCTTAATTCGCGCTGAGTTACCCTTAAATAGAGCGACAGGCTCACCATTGTGGTTGGCTACAGTTACGCTATAAATACCCGCGCGGCCGCCCTGATGAATCATTGTCGCCGTCGCTGTTAATACGTCGTCTTGAAACGCAGGAGCGAGGAAATCTATGACTGCGCCAGCGGCAACGGCCGCTTGATTTTGAGAGTTACAGGCATAAGCGAAAGCGGAATCTGCTAGCATGAAAATCATTCCTCCATGGCATATGTTCAGACCGTTTACCATATCCTCACGTACGGTCATCGAGAGCACAGCATGACCTTCGGTGACCGAATCGACGGACATGCCAAGAGCCCGCGAGGATTTATCATCTACCCACAGGCTATGAGCACAACGTTGCGCCAACGTCTGTGTATCGATTTGAATAGTCATCGTCTATTCTCCTTTAAATTCTGGCTTACGTTTTTGCATAAAGGCTGCAACACCCTCTTGGTAGTCATGAGATTGCCCGAGGACGCGCATGGCGTATTTTTCATTCTCAAGCTGCTGGTGCATAGGTGTGGAAAAAGACTCATTGAGTAATTTTTTAATCATCGCCAAGCCCTTGGTGGGTTGTGTCGCCAAATGTTCCGCAAGTTTTTTCACTTCAGGCATTAACTGATCATCGTCAACACATTGCCATATCATGCCCCAGGCCTCCGCTTTTTCTGCCGATAATTTATCACCAAGTAGCGCCAAACCCTTTGCCCGAGGCAGGCCCAAAGCTCGAGGCAAATTCCACGTGCCTCCAGAATCTGGCACTAACCCTATTTTGCAAAATACTTGAACAAAAGTGGCTGATCGAGCTGCTATAACCAGATCACATGCCAGTGCAATGCTGGCCCCAGCGCCTGCAGCAACACCATTTACAGCGCAGATCACTGGCTTTTCCATAGTCATAATTCCTCGAATCAAGGGGTTGTAATATTTCTCAATAGATTCCCCCAAATCAGGGCGTTCAACCGTTACCTTAACCGCTCGATCATTAAGATCCTGACCCGCGCAGAACCCACGACCTGCACCGGTAATCACCAAACAACGCACCGCAGAATTGGTGCGCGCATCGTTCATCGCTAGTTTTACTTCCTCGTGCATGGCCTGAGTAAAGCTGTTTAGAGTATCGGGGCGATTAAACGTTAATACGGCAACGCCATATGCCACTTCGTAATTAATATCTGCAAATGTCATAGTTTTTCCTCGGTACCGTCCACTATTGTTGGAATTGACCATCATTGATGGTTGCGCCCTATTTCTCATTTACCTTGCATGTATACTTTGCTGTCTGTACAACGATACATTACTCTCCACTGAATTTAGTGACGTCAATTATTTCCGTGAGTACTACCCATCCGGCAAAAAAACATGGACCCCATACTATGCCTTACTACGCTATCGAAGAGCTTATCCCATCTGTCAATCCAACCGCCTATATTCACCCGACCGCGGTAATAATTGGCGATGTAATTATCGGTGCGAATTGTTATATAGGCCCAAATGCTGTGCTTCGCGGTGACTTTGGCCGAATTATTTTGCAAGACGGCTGTAATGTTCAAGACACATGCGTGATGCACAGTTTCCCCGGGAAAGATTGTATTATCGAGGAAGACGGCCATATTGGTCATGGCGCGATACTCCACGGCTGCCGGATTGGTCGCAATGCGCTCGTCGGCATAAATGCGGTGATAATGGATAACGCGCGGATTGGTGCCGAATCCATCGTTGGCGCTACCGCCTTTGTTAAATCTAACTTTGAATGTCCTCCCCGCAGTTTACTGATAGGCAATCCTGCTCAGGTAAAGCGCACTCTTTCCGAGAAAGAAGTGGCTTGGAAATCCGCAGGCACTGCCGAGTATCAAAAACTTGCACGCCGCAGTCTTTCCAGCTTGAAAAAGGTTACCCCACTGACTGAAGTGCAAGCTGAGAGGCCTCGATTTGATGCCAGTAACCATCAGCCTAAATCAAGCCCGTAATAGGAAATTTTGTGTTAGGCCTTTCCATGCAACTTTTACACTACCCGTCTTTGCGTACCACCAAAGTAAGAATGTCATACAACGCCACTATAGCTTCATTTTGGTTAAACACTTCAACGTCCCAGACCACTACGCCGGTTGCCTGATCTTCGTCTGGGCGCTTATCCTTTTT
>JBLHGU010000169.1:0-10726 GCA_047615875.1 Parasphingorhabdus sp. | reverse complement strand
TTATTGCCCTGGATGTCGATTTTGACCAGGCATGACGGTGTAATCTCGTCATAGCTGTAACCAAAGGGGTTGATCAGCAGATGCTCTGTGCGGGGTATTCGTGTGGTGATATGATTGTAGACCTGAGAAGTCCAGTCATAATGAGCCACCAGTCGATAGCATAATGCCGTATCCAGCCGTGCCTGCCATTCTGCCGGACTAAATCCTGCGGGAATTTCAGCAGCGTTAAGGCTTGTTCCAGCTTCGAGATCAATTTCTTTGAGCATAAAGATAGTTTCTGGGTTGGTTAACTATAAAGTTCAGATTCTTGCTCATTGGCCAGGAAGTGGCAACCGGCATTTAGCAACATCTCTAAAATTACTGAAAGCTGTAACAGTTTTGCTTTTGGGGGTGGTCCCGATATCCCTGTAGTTTATAATCACGCCGCAATCCACCCAGATTAAATATTATCGCCGTGTCTCCAATTATTGATTTAAATGGTTTTATAGCCGACCAAAACGGTATCTTGAGCCACCCTGATAGTGTCGAACACACTTTTTCCTATTCCGATGGGTCAGACGCAGAACGATATTTGCTAGATGTTTTTAGTCATGCCGAAGATCTGGGTAGTGATTCCGTGGAGCTGCAACTAAAAATTAAAGACTGGCCTTCTGAATATCATTTAACTTCAAAACGGGCCAATCTGTTTCGACCGTTTAAGCTGGACGCCGGGGCTAGGGTGCTGGAGCTTGGCTGTGGCTGCGGGGCAATCACACGTTATCTGGCAGAACAGGATTTACAGGTGGATGCCATCGAAGGCAGCTCCATCCGGGCTCGCCTGGCCAAAATGCGCTGCCGAGATAAGTCCAACGCAAATATCATTCAGGCGAATTTCAATAAAGTGCAGTTGCCTGAGTCGGCCTATGACTACGTTACACTGATTGGTGTCATTGAATATGCCCGCATGTTTTCAGCGGCCAGTACTAGTGATCGCCAGGCGGTAGTAGATATATTGGCGGCGATGTCTCGGAGCCTGAAGCCGGGTGGGCGAATTCTGATCGCCATTGAAAATCGCACCGCAATGAAATATCTGCATGGTGCGCACGAGGATCATTACTCGAAGAAGTTTGTCGGTATCGATAATTATTCCGAACCCGCGGGTATCAGAACGTTTACTCGGCGGGAATGGTGCCAGCTTGCGCAGGAAACAGATTTTTCGACTCCAGAGTTCTATTACCCGTTTCCGGATTACAAAATACCAGAGGTGATCTTGTCTGATGCTTATATGGAAAAGGATGCTAACGCCTGGTGCCATTTAGAGGGCATCCATTCCAGTGACTACACTTTTTTATTCGACCCCTATATTCCGGAGACCATAAGCTGGCAAGGTTATAACGCTGCAGGCGTTATGGCGGACATGGCGAATTCATTTTTTCTTGTTTTAACCAAGGGCTCTGCCGAGCCGTTTTCGAATCTTGATTTTGCCCACCTGCCGGATTTTCGCCGTAAGCGTGAGCATTGCAAGTCAATAATCAAGAATGCAGACAGTAATAGCGTACTGCGGCAGTCCTATCGGGATGATACTCATGCGAAGGCTGTCGACGAGAACTATCTGCAGGGAATGTTGCTTTCCTCTCAATGGGCACGCACGCTACTGATCCATTCGGATCGCGCTCGTTTTGCTAGCGAATTAAAACGTTATCGTGAATTTCTACAAGACTATTCTGCTCAACATAACGGCCTGAGCATCGATCTCTTGCCGAATAACATTGTTGTGTCAGAAGACGATGTCTATCAGGTATTCGATCAGGAATGGCAGCGGCAGGGGGTGATAAGCATAGAGTATGTTTTATTTCGAGCACTATTGGTGTTTGCCAATCATTATCGACCTGCTCTGCGAAGCTTCTGCCGTCGACAAAATATAATTGATGTCGAAGGGTTTATTCGTCTTGGATTCGCCTGTGCGGGTTATGACAGACAGTTGTTCTCGGAATTTTGTCAGTTAGAAGATTCTTTTCAGACAGAGGTGCTGGTTAATAGAGAGGGCAGTACCCAAGAGTTACTCACCACGCCATTGCAGGAAACCCCAATTTCTGCTCGACTAAACCCCACCATTTTTTGGGCAGGGCAGGGCAAATCCTTCACTCCACAGAAATCATCTAGCCTGTCTATTCAACAACAAGCTACTCAACAGACTCTAAAATTTGAGGCGGTAATTACATCAGGAATTCAGCGGTTGCGTTTTGACCCCTGTGACGAAAATCGTTCGGAAGATTGTGGCAACATCGAAATATCCGCGGTCAGGATTATCAAAAAAGATTCGAGCGGTTTGGATGACGATGTTGTGTGGTCGGTGCATGGTGCCAGTGAAGTCATTCAGTCAGCCCATTGTCAGCAACTTTTGCTAGTGGAAGATACGCAATTGTTGACTATTACCGGGGACGACCCCCATCTCGTATTTACTCCAGATTTGAATGATGTGCCGCAAAACACAGAGTATTATGTTGAAATTGACCTACGCTATGACTATAGCCGAGATTACAGTCTGACAAAACATCAGATTATCGATAAATATTTGGCTCTTAGCCAAAAAGTTCAAGTTCTGGAAACACGGCTGGCTAAAGCGAAAGCCTCTGAGCAAAGACTGCGTAATATCCAACAGTCATTTGTCTGGCGGCTGATAACCCGAATGAAACGATTAATACGACGTTAATTTAGCAGAGAATTGTTATGCCAAAAAATCTGACCTCAGAGCAAATAAATCAATTCAAGTTACTAGGACATATTTCGCCGGTAAGAGTTATTGGTTTGAATAACGCAAGCGCCTGTCGTGATAGTTTGGAAGCTTACGAAAAACAATTGGGTCATCCCGTGCAAGGACCACTTCGCACCAAACCCCACCTAATGTTTCCCTGGGTGGACAAACTTATGCGTAATAACACGGTACTGGATTGCGTCGAGGACCTGATCGGTGCGGATATTCTGTGTTGGAATAGCTGGTTCTGGATAAAAGAAGCAAACACTTCAAGTTACGTATCCTGGCACCAGGACAGCCAGTATTGGGGGCTCGATACAAGTCAGTTAGTAACCGCCTGGCTGGCACTGTCACCAGCAAGTGTTGAAAGTGGTTGCATGCGTGTCTTACCAGGCTCCCATCGGGGCGATCCTTTGAACCATGTGGATCTTTATCACGATGATAATTTGCTCACTCGGGGCCAGGAGATTCTCAATGTGGATGAGTCTCGGGCGGTTTCAATGCCGCTGGATACCGGTGACATGTCCTTCCACAATATTGGTATCGCCCATGCATCTACGCCAAACCATACAGAAGATCGGCGTATTGGATTGTCTTTTCATTACATGCCAACATCGACTCGGCAACTGAAGTCGGAGTGGGATTGTGCAGCACTGGTTCGCGGTGAAGATAAGTTTGGTCACTTTGAACATACCCCAGCACCACAAACTGACTTAGATCCCGTCACAATGGCCTACCATGAGAGAGCCACTAAAGTTATGCGGGAAATTCTATTTCAGGGTGCAGAGAAGGTTCGGCCTACCATTTAGCTAATAAATGGATAAATGCATCGCATTGCCCGCATCACATGTTCATTGAATGGATTCGGATAATTCTTATTAATATGAAAAGCTTAAGTCAGCAGTGGTTAATAAATAATTCGCAATTGTTGTTAAATAAAGGTACTATGCGCCGGCGCAATCAATGCGTCCTTCATTTACCCCCCTCCTATTACTAATAACGATTTATATGAATTTTGATTCTCTGGGCCTTTCAACGCCCATACTCCGAGCTGTATCTGACAAAGGATACACCAGTACAACACCTATTCAGGCCGAAGCGATTCCCGCAGTTCTTAAAGGACTAGACGTTATGGCTGCAGCACAAACCGGTACCGGCAAAACTGCTGCTTTTACTATTCCCATATTGGAAATGCAGTCAAGTTCCGCAAAGCCTCTCGCGAAGCAAGTCAGAACACTGGTGCTGACGCCAACTCGCGAACTCGCAGCCCAGGTAGCTGCCAGTGTGGCGGACTATGGCGCTTATTTGCAAATGACATCTGCTGTTGTTTTTGGTGGTGTTGGAATACACCCTCAAATTATGCAGTTAAGGCGTGGGGTTGATATTTTGGTTGCCACACCAGGTCGTTTAATGGACCTGTATCAGCGAGATGCAGTTAAGTTTGATCATCTCGAAGTCCTGGTGCTAGATGAAGCTGACCGTATGCTGGATATGGGCTTCATACACGATATTAAAAAAATTATTGCACTACTACCTAGGAAACGACAGAACCTGATGTTCTCTGCAACTTTTTCGGAGGATATCCGACGGTTAGCCAAGGGCCTGGTTAATGATCCTGTAGAGATTTCGGTAAGTCCACGTAACACCACAGCAAGTGGTGTTAAACAGTGGATTTGTCCTGTCGACAAGAAGAGCAAAACCCAGCTGTTAATTCAACTGACAAAAGATAATAACTGGCATCAGGTGCTAGTATTCTGTCGCACCAAACACGGTGCTAATCGACTTTCTGTTCAGTTGGAAAAAAGTGGCATAAAGTCTGCAGCAATTCATGGTAATAAGAGCCAGAGTGCCAGAACTAAAGCCTTGGCAGATTTCAAGTCCGGCAAGTTGCAGACCCTGGTCGCAACGGATATAGCCGCTCGTGGTCTGGATATTGATCAATTACCACAGGTGGTTAATTTTGATTTGCCTAATGTGCCAGAAGATTATGTGCATAGAATTGGTCGGACGGGCAGGGCGGGTTCTACCGGTCAGGCAGTTTCTCTAGTAAGTGCTGATGAAGCTAAACAGCTGGCAGATATCGAGAAACTGATAAAGACAAAACTTGATCGTCAACTGATTGATGGTTTTGTGCCGGATCATAACGTGCCAGAAACAGCTCAACCTGCCAGGAAGGCCAGGCGGCCACAGCCTTCAGGTAATAGAAATAATAATGCCAAGCCTGCTTCTAAATCACGCAGACCATCCGGTCGCGGTAATGGTGGCGAGACAAGTGAACAAAATGGTAATCGCAGTTCAAAAGGACGACGATTCGCCTGATTGTTAGATTAGAGACAGTGTCAATGTGACAGTCTTTTTCAAGGATATTCCTCTGTTTTGCCAGTTGGAGTATCCTTGCCCTATTAGCAACTAGTGGGGATCTATCGATGGCCGGTGGCTGGAGTCGTGACGGGGCAGTGCAGGAACAAATTGATGCAAGCGTAAAAGACGCAGTAGAACTTGCACGCAGCCGATTGCCCACAGGTGAAAGTCTGCACAATTGTGAAGAATGTGATGTTCCAATCCCTGAGGCGAGACGCCTGGCAATGCCAGGCGTCAGGTTTTGTGTGCCGTGCCAGACAGAGCTAGATGCTTCAGAGCGAGCTACATCCCTCTACAATCGACGCGGCAGCAAGGATAGTCAGTTGAGATAACTTATGTCCAATAGCAACAGACAATGGATTTTGCGCAAACGACCAGAGGGCAATATAAAGCCTGGTGATCTTTAGCTGATATCTAGCGTCATCCCCAGCCTTGGTGATGGCGAGATTTTGGTCCAGTGCATCTACTTATCCCTCGATCCCACTAACCGCGTCTGGATGTCTGACATAGATCAGTACATGCCAGCAGTACAGCTTGACGATATGATGCGCGGCGGCACGATTGTTGAAATCGTAGCCAGTAAGGTGCTAGAGTTTTCTGAAGGTATGTATGTCATGACATATGGCTGCGGTTGGCAAGATAATGACCTGGTTAAGCCTGGTGGGTTGAGGCCAGTCACACAAATACCTGGTGTTCAATTATCTATCTGGGTGCCCTTGGCTTAACTGGATTAACAGCTTATTTTGGCTTATTAAGCATTGGCCAGCCCGTCGCGGGTGAAACTCTAGTAGTTTGAGCGGTTGCAGGTGCGGTGGGATCGATAGTTGGGCAATTGGGCAATTGGGCAATTGGGCAAACTACATGATCTTCGTGTTGTTGGCATCGTCGGGTCTAATGACCAGTGCAACTGATTGATAGATGAATTGGGTTTCGACGCTGCTATAAACTACAAATCAGGTAGATTGCGCCCGCAGCTTGCAGACGCCTGTCCGAAAGGAATAGATATATATTTTGATAATACCGGCAAGCTGGTTCTTTCAGTAGCTGGTGAATAAAAACCTGTTGATTATCTGTTGATTAAGACGCTTAGTTAATTAGGCACACCCTTGTGCCACAAATTAACCTTGCTTGACCTACTGAAATTGGTAGTTGGGGTAACTAAGAATTACACCAATTACCTGACGCAGACGGTCATCTGCATCGGCATCGTTGATATCAAATCCATTAACACCTTGCAGCATATTCACTGCGATGCTACGCATTTCGTCAGTGAAATCATCGCCCATAGTGATGTTTAGTAGAAATCCAACAATACCATCAGCAGTTTCGAAGCCAAAGCCCGGAAAGTAGATCAATGGCTCTATACTGCTGCCATTGCCACTACTTGTCTGTCGAGACAGAACATTTACCCACTTAATGCGCTCGATGAGCAAACTAGAGTTAATCCAGTCATCACCGATCTCCGAATAACCAGTAGGCACTGGATTCATATACAGGCTAAGCCCCATTGAACCCATCGGCCCGGTTAAGTCTGAGGCATCGCTAGTCGCTCCTAGATTGCGTAGGGCGCCTACAATCAAATCTACTGGAGTCTTGATCTTGTTACGGTAATGAACAATATCAAAGAACTCATTGGAGAGGATGGTGCGTAAAACCTGTGCCATCTGATCCGGCTGTGAGATGTTCGCCAGGAAGGTTGTTGCGCAACGATCAACCATGGGCATAGGTGGTACATCATCAACCAGTAACTGGGTCAATTTTGTACACAGATAGTAGGCCGTAGACGGATGGGTTGCCAGAATGTTTATCAGCTGCTCTCCCTGTTCAACACCACCGGCCGGTATTAGCTGGCCCAAAATGGTTTGTTCGGTAAAGTTATGCTGAGTCGCATCAAAGAAGAATGCGTCGTTCTGGATATGCCAGCCTGTGAAAACTTCCGCTGCTGCTGCAACATCTGCCTCGCTGTAAGCTGTATCGCCCTGGGTGGTGGTAGATCCATCTTCTACGCCCAGAGAGCTTAGCTCCATAACTTCACGAGGATAATTCTCGTTGGAGTCGCCGACAACGTTACTGATGCTGTCAAGATAGATAAGCATCGATGGACTTTTCGCACTGGCTTCCAGCAAGTCGCCAAAGTTACCCAGGGCGTTGCCACGAAATGCCTGATTCTCGGCCAATTCAAACGCGACAGTGTCACTGACATTCATACCATTGGCGTTCATTCGCATGGTACGAATATCCGTATTGAAATGGTTATCCCAAAACCAGGTCATCACTTCCAGTAGTTGATGATTACTAAAGATCATCCGTAACAGCGTTTCTTCCTGTAACTCTGCAGTTGTTGCTGGAGGTGTCATTGACAATACGCCAGCCAAACCGTCATCTGGAATCATATTGACCGGATCGAGCTGTTCATCAATAAAGGTATCAACGCCACTTACCGCTAGCCCCTGTAACAGTTGGGGTGTAATACCAAAGGTTGTGCGGTTGAGTAATTGCCAACCGGCATGGCTCACAGCTACTACATTAAGACTGATTAATTCACTGGCTGGATTGCCATCTACATCAATAGCATTCATGGTTATCGATACCAGCTCTCCTTCAACGACCTGACCATTTGTCACAGCCAGCGTCCAGATGCCGCTAGACAGAGAATAATCGACACTCTGGTCAGTAAATACTGGATTGCTGGCCTGATCCATGAGGCTCGCCGTTAGGCTGGTGATGCCAGTAAGATCGGTGACCGTGCCACTCAGGAGAAACCCGGTGACTGGCACTGACGCATTATCAGCATGCGAGGTAAAGGCTATCACTGGCCCTTGATTGTCTACGATTGGTGTCACGCTAACCATCGTGCTATCGGTGGCGTTGCGGGCAGGGTCGGTCGCGGTGGCAATTAGGTCTACCGGAACATTAGCTGTTAACAGACTGGCCGGAACCTGGGCGCTCCAGACGCTGGTTGTAGGGTTGTAAACCGCGGCAATGACTGTGCTAGTGCCACCGCTAGATACATTCAGGTTCACCGTATCAACTGATCGATTGTCGGTTGCTAGTCCACTAACTAGAAAGCCGCTTAGGCTAACGTTGCTGCCACCTACCGGGGCATCAAGGCTGATAACTGGCGCGGTTAGATCCAGAGTATGGTTGCCCGTACGACTGATGATGAATTGGAACGGACCGGTCGCGGTCAGGAACGGGCTGTAATAATTTTCACCTTCGCCGAGCGGATTCCAGGCCTTTAGTACATAAACTTGTTTCGAATCAATCCCTGGCAATGTGAAGTGAATCTTACCCTCAGCATTAGTCGTTCCATTGCTAGTGTAAACCAGGGTAGTGTCTGGCAGTTTTTCATAGGCCTTTAGATACTTGCCAATGATAGGGGAGTTGGTGTCTCCGTCCATCAGAGTCACCTGCAAATTGCCGGCAACTTCTGCCTCACAGGCACCGGATTCGCAATTGACGTCATCGAACAGGGTGACGTTGCCGTGGTTTACATGCAGATCGTAAACTAGTCGAAGTACGGTGATCTCCGCAAGCTGGTTCTTCCAGTTCGCTTTGATTACAGATCCACCACTTGCGCTGTCATCGACTCCGTCAGCGACGCGAACATCGGTATGTACGCTGGTTAAGCCGGGGAAGCGAACCACGAGGTTAGCGGTGAGGTCATTAACTTCACAGATTTCCTCACGGCAGTCCACATTATCTACAAAAAGTGTTCCATGGCCCTTGCGTATGCGTAAGTCATAAAACTGTGGAAACACGGTTACCGTAGCTTTATCCGTTTTCCAGTTTGCGTTGGTAACCTGACCACCTTCGGCAGTCAAAAGATTATCGTCGGGCACACGAACATCGGTATGTACTGAAGATAGTCCGTCGAAATTAACGGTCAGCGTACTGACCAGATTGTCTACAGTACAACTGTCTGCTCTACAATCCACATCGTCTACGATATGACTAGATTCACCTTTTCTCAACCTGACATCATAGATGCCTGGGAATAGTTTGATATCGGTGCCATTCGTGCGCCAGTTGGATGAAGTAACCGAACTACCTCCGGCACTGCCTGCTTCGTCATCCGGAACCCGTATGTCCGTATGTACTGAAGACATGCCAGGGAATTCCACATGCATGGTGGAGACCAACCCTGCGACGGAACAATTGCCACTGGTGCAATCCACACCATCAACTACATGGGTTGACGAACCTTTGCGAAGTCTTAAGTCATAGATTTGTCGAAATGCAGTGATGCTGGCGTTGTTGGACTGCCAGTTTTTGCTGGTAACTGTGTCGCCAGATGCACGGCCTACTTCACCATCAGGTAACCGCACGTCAGTATGAACACTGCTTAGACCTTCAAAATCAACGTTGATGGTGGCAGTTATATCGACAACACTACAGGTGGGGCCAGTGCAATCCACTTGATCTACTACAAATGTAGCACCGCCTTTTCGAATACGAAGATCATAAAACTGAGGGAATAGTTTTAGCGTAGCGGAGTTGCTCTGCCAGTTCTTACTGGTGACCGTTTCACCGTTTGCATTATCTACTTCGCCATCGGGCAATCTGACATCGGTGTGTACCGATGATAGACCGTCGAAATTGACTGTCAGGGTAGTGACCAGGCCGCCAACCGAACAACTACCACTGGTACAGTCAACGCCATCTACAACTTGAGTGGAAGCGCCTTTGCGGATGCGTAGATCATAGTTCTGACGGAAAGTCGTAATAGTGGCACTGTTGGATTGCCAGTTCCTGCTGGTAACCATGTCACCATCAGCAGCACCTGCAATATCATCGGGTACTCGCACGTCGGTATGCACGCTGCTAAGTCCGTCAAAACCCACTTCCAGGGTAGCGACAACATTGTTTACCAGGCAGCTTCCTGCGGTGCAGTCGACCCCATCAGCGATATAACTCGCACCACCCTTGCGTAATTTAACATCGTAAAGCTGTGGAAAGACCTTAACGCTGGTGCTGTTGCTCTTCCAGTTAGAGGTCGTAACAGATCCGCCGCCGGCTTCGCCAGCTATATCATCTGGCATATGAATTGAGGTATGAACCGAGCTAAGCCCTGGAAATTCCACATCCATCATAGCGGTCTGTTCACCCAGGTCACAGGGGCCGCTGCTACAATCCACGTTATCAATAATATGAAAAGCATTGCCTTTGCGAAGTTTCACGTCATAAATGCCGGGAAACAATGAAACACTGGCTGAATTATTTTTCCAATAGGAGTAAGCGGCCTTACTACCACTAACACTCCCGGCGGTGTCATCAGTAGGATAAACTTCAGTATGCACACTGCTCATACCGTCAAATCCGACACTTAATGTGGTGGTCAGATTACCAACACTACAACCACCCGTTAGGCAATCGACCGAATCCACAATGTGTGTAGAGCCACCCCGGGTGATTTTGACATCATAGATGCCAGGAAATAATGACACAGAGGCGGAATCCGTTTTCCAGTATTGCCCCGTAATTCGACTGCCTGTGGTACTGCCGGCTGCCCCATCGTATGGATAAACTTCTGTATGTACGCTTGAAAGTCCATTGAACTCGACATTCATCGTGGTAACAAAATCATCAGTTTCGCAATTGGCTGTACGGCAATCCACATTGTCGATAATG
>JBLHGU010000168.1:0-10754 GCA_047615875.1 Parasphingorhabdus sp. | reverse complement strand
AATACGCAGGTTTCGATCCCGAAGCCTTTGACAAAAACCGTGCCATCGAAGATCGACGTAACGAAGATCGATTTCACTTCATTAACTGGACCAAAACAGCCTTTGAAAACGTTGATGTAATACCACCAGGTAACGGCATCATGCACCAGATTAATCTGGAGAAAATGTCACCGGTGATTCATTCACGTGAAGGTGTCGCATTTCCCGACACGCTGGTAGGGACAGATAGCCACACTCCACATGTTGATGCGCTGGGTGTTTTAGCCGTAGGTGTTGGAGGCCTCGAAGCCGAAAGCGTTATGTTGGGTCGGGCATCTTATATGCGTCTGCCGGATATCATCGGCGTTGAACTGACTGGACGTCGCCAACCCGGTATTACGGCAACTGATATCGTTCTCGCCATTACTGAATTCCTTCGAAATGAAAAAGTGGTTTCTGCCTATCTCGAGTTTTATGGCGAAGGAGCTGACAACTTAACACTGGGGGATCGTGCCACCATTTCTAATATGACTCCAGAATTTGGCGCGACCGCCGCAATGTTCTATATCGATGATAAAACCATTGATTACCTGCGTCTAACCGGTCGAGAAGAAGAGCAGATTAAACTGGTCGAAAACTATGCCCGGACAACAGGTCTTTGGGCCGGCAATATGGAAACTGCAGAATATCCGCGCGTTTTAAAATTCGACCTGGCCGCTGTGGGACGAAATATAGCCGGACCCTCAAATCCACACCGCCGAGTTTCAACCAGTGCTCTGGCGTCAGAAGGTATCTCCGGTTTGGTGGAGGACGAAGCGGGACTGATGCCCGATGGGGCCTGCATCATTGCCGCTATTACCAGTTGCACCAACACCAGCAACCCACGCAACGTGATTGCCGCCGGGCTAATTGCCAGAAACGCTAACGCACGTGGACTCACCCGTAAACCCTGGGTTAAAACGTCTCTAGCCCCCGGATCCAGGACGGTTCAACTCTATTTGGAAGAAGCAAACTTATTGTCTGAACTGGAAAAACTTGGCTTTGGAATAGTGGGATTTGCCTGCACGACCTGTAATGGCATGAGCGGTGCGCTAGACCCTGTCATTCAGCAGGAGATTATTGACCGCGATCTCTATGCAACTGCCGTATTATCGGGTAATCGAAATTTTGACGGTCGCATTCACCCTTATGCCAAACAGGCATTTCTCGCATCTCCACCACTAGTAGTTGCCTACGCAATTGCCGGCACCATTCGATTTGATATTGAAACTGGTTTACTTGGTACCGATACCAACGGTGAGCCCGTTACTTTGAAAGATATCTGGCCTGACGATGACGAAATCGATTCAATCATAGCCAGCAGTGTTAAACCAGAACATTATCGTTCCGTCTATGACCCCATGTTTAAAATCGAAGTCGAGAAAGGCGTTGAGACCAGCCCGCTATATGACTGGCAACCGCAGAGCACCTACATAAGACGCCCCCCGTACTGGGAAGGCGTCCTCGCGGGCGAAAGAACAATGCGGGGTATGCGACCTTTGGCAGTTCTCGGTGACAATATAACCACCGACCATTTATCCCCGTCAAATGCCATTATGCTCGATAGTGCAGCTGGTGAGTACCTGGCTCAAATGGGCTTGCCCGAAGAAGACTTTAATTCATATGCAACCCACCGCGGTGATCATTTGACGGCCCAACGTGCAACATTTGCTAACCCTAAGTTATTCAATGAAATGGTAACCAATAATGGCGAGGTTCAACAGGGTTCACTTGCACGCATCGAACCCGAAGGAAAAGTTGTTCGTATGTGGGAAGCGATCGAAACCTATATGGAACGAAAACAACCTCTAATCATAATCGCTGGATCTGATTATGGGCAGGGATCGTCCCGCGATTGGGCGGCTAAAGGGGTCAGATTAGCCGGTGTCGAAACCATAGTCGCAGAAGGATTTGAACGTATTCATCGAACCAATCTTATCGGCATGGGTGTGTTACCACTTGAATTCAAACAGGGTGACAATCGTCAGCTCTATGCAATCGATGGAACCGAAACATTTGACGTTATCGGTGAACCGTCTCCCCGTTGCGACCTAACACTGGTTATTAATCGAAGCAATGGCTACATACTCGAGATTCCAGTCACTTGCCGATTAGACACCGCAGAAGAAGTTTTAATTTACGAAGCTGGCGGCGTCTTACAGCGATTTGCTGAGGACTTTCTCCAATCTACTGACACATCTGCACAAGCCTTACTCGACCAATACCTGTAAATAACCCAATGACCTCTAAACCACAAATTCGAATTCCCGCGACTTATATGCGCGGTGGAACCAGTAAAGGCGTTTTTTTCAAACTGACGGATTTGCCAAAATCTGCGCAAGTCGCAGGCCCTGATCGTGATGCTTTTCTGCTGCGGGTTATCGGTAGCCCTGATCCCTATAGCAAACAAACCGATGGTATGGGCGGGGCTACTTCGAGTACCAGTAAGACTGTTATCATTTCCAAAAGCAGTCAACCCGAGCATGATATTGATTACCTGTTCGGACAGGTTGCGATTAATAAGGCCTTTGTCGACTGGAGTGGTAACTGCGGCAATCTAACAGCGGCTGTTGGTTCTTTCGGGATTAATAATGGTCTTGTCGAATCAGGTAAAATACCCGCCAATGGCATTGCTACTGTCAACATCTGGCAGTCGAATATTCAAAAAACCATTGTCGCCCATATTCCCATTACGAATGGACAAGTTCAGGAAACTGGAGAATTTGAATTAGACGGCGTGACCTTCCCTGCTGCAGAAGTTGTGGTTGAGTTTATCGACCCTTCAGATGCCAATGCTGCCATGTTTCCAACGGGTAATCTGGTTGATGAACTCGAAGTACCCGAGGTAGGAACCTTCAAAACAACGATGATCAGTGCTGGCATTCCGACTATTTTTTTAAACGCAACTGATATCGGATATAAAGGTACTGAGCTGCAAGCTGACATAAATGGCAATCCTGATGCTTTGGCCATGTTTGAAAAAATTCGTGCCTATGGTGCCATTAAGATGGGATTGATCAACAATCTAGAAGAAGCCACTGGTCGACAACACACACCTAAAGTTGCACTTGTCGCAACTCCCGAAACCTATACGGCTTCCAGCGGTAAAGTTATTAATAAAGCAGACATCGATTTAAATGTCCGGGCGTTATCGATGGGTTTGTTGCATCACGCCATGATGGGGACTGCCGCCGTTTCAATAGCTACCGCAGCGGCCATTCCGGGGACGCTGGTTAATCTGGCTGCAGGTGGTGGAGAACGAAAAGCAGTTCGGTTTGGACATCCATCAGGTACACTCAAAGTAGGCGCTGAAGCCACTCAGATTGATGGTAAGTGGGTTGCTAAAAAAGCAGTTATGAGTCGGTCCGCCAGAGTACTGATGGAAGGATGGGTACGCGTACCTCCAATCGGATTTCAAACTGACGAGTAAACTTAGTCGTTTTTATGCAATCGATAATCAATCTCAGGGACTATCCGATTCACCGGGCTGAATCTGCCGCTTACCAGGATATGATTGATAGTGCCCGAGATACACTGAATAAACAGGATGCCCTCGAGCTACCTAATTTCCTGTTACCTGATACGCTTCGCGAACTGCTTGAATTTGCAGCTGCAAACAAAACAGAAAGTCATTTTATGCAGGGCATGTTCCCGGCCTATTCAGACAATATGAATGACCGGGATGATACGGAGCTTCCCGACGACCACCCCTCCAGAATCCGCCTCCCCGCTTCGCACCATTTTATTGCTGGAGACCTGATTGATCATAACAGTCCCGTTCGCCTTCTTTACAATAATAAATCATTCATTGAATTCTTAAAAAGCATACTCGGAACTCCGACCCTTTATACCGTCGCCGATAAATTAGGCTGCATGAGCCTGTTATTCTACAAACCGGGAGACTCTAACGGCTGGCATTTCGATACCACTGAATTTATCGTATCACTGGTTTTACAAACGGCCGAAGTAGGCGGCGAATATCATTACATACCAAATCTTCGCAGTGCTACCGATGAAAATCTAACTGAAGTATCTAAACGTATGCAAAACCCTGACAATCCTGTTGGTATTCAGAAAGCAAATCTTCAATCCGGCAGTCTCTTCCTTTTTAAAGGTAAAAACACACTCCATCGCGTGACCAAAATTGCAGGCCAGCAAGACCGCATTGTCGGCATTTTAAGTTATAACCAAAAACCCGGGCATGTCCTTACGGAAAGTTCACGAATGGCAATGTATGGGCGAATTAATTAATCACTCCAGACCTTTCTGCCTCCGAGTTTCGCGGAGATGCATATATATGCCGGAAGCGATGACAATAAATGTCCCGAGCCAGGTCCAGTAGTCGGGAAAGTCTCCGAAAAACAAAAAACCCCATAACGTTGAGTAGAATATCAATGTGTAGTGCATCGGAGTTACCACCACTGCATCCGCTAACTCAAGCGCCCGAATGATTAGAAACTCACCGAGACCCGCGAACAGGGTAAGGCCCACCATCAGCAAAACCGGTGTAAGCGTTTCTGGTGTTTTCCAGTACCACGGCATAGGAAGTGCTAGAACTAAAAAAGTTGTTAGCGCGGTATACGCCAAAGTGGTCAGAGTAGGATCCCGACTACCGATAAACCGCGAAACTATCTGGCGCGTTGCAAAGGCCATGGATGCCAGTAATACCAGGAAAATAGCGGGATGAAAAACATCCGCTCCGGGACGGAGGATTATCAGAGTCCCTATAAATCCTACCAAGACAGCAATCCACCGACGCATGCCAACCTTTTCTCCAAGAATCGTTGCACCCAGTACTGTGACGATAAAAGGCGCCGCAAAGGTAACCGCTATTGCATCAGCAAGCGCTACGTAGCTTATCGCAAAGATAAAACAGCTAGCCGAAATGATCGCACATAGGCCGCGAAGCAGTTGCATCTTCGGAGCGACACTGCGAAAAATAATTTTGCCTTTAAGCACAAAAAAAACAATCACGACTGAAACCACACCGAATTGACGAGCCCAAACAACCTGAAACGGATGGAAGTCAGCAGTCAATAGCTTGGCAATCAGATCTCCGCAGGAAAATGCGGCAAAGCCTGCACCCATCAACCAGATTCCGCGCGTCGTGTTTGAACTGGATCGCCTGTCGGTGTCAGTCTCTGTATCTTTGACCATTCGGAGCCCTATCTCGTAGCCCTAAGCAATAAAACCAAAAGACACGCTCGATAGCACGACAGTCAGTCAAATGAATGTTTCAGTATGGCTAAATTTCCGTAGCAATACTATCGGTGAAAAATTTGCCTATGACTCAACAGAAAGGTACACAAACCCGAATGACCCGGTCACACGCAGCAGTCATAAAACGACTACCTGTTAATTTTGACCATCGAAAAACTCTACTGAATCAATCGAAAAATATCGCGCAAATATACCAGAAATTAAAATTCAGAATCCTATAATCATCGCCATGTTTAATGCGTGAATGATCATGTACGGAAACCGTAATCCAGTTGCCATCAATCAGATACCCATACCCGGTGTTAAAGCCTTCGCCTGGCTATCGGCACTGGAAAGTGCAGCACGAGGCATTCTCGTATCAGTCCTTCCCATCGTAATGTATCGAGCTTTTAACGATGCCAAACTGGTTTCCGAAATCTACTTCATCGTGGGAATGTTATCCTTAATTACAGCGCTGGCAGTTCCTTTCGCAAGTCGCTACCTTGCCCGTCGATGGCTGTATACCTGGGCCGTCATTGCCTATATTGCAGGCGCTATTTTGGGTATTTTTGCCGATAGCTGGATGATTGCCATCGGGCTGGGTTTAATGACCCTGTCGGTCGTCGTCATGACCGTTTGTTTTAATGCCTATGTCATGGATTATATCAGCCGCGCCAATCTTGGTGAATGCGAAACACTGAGGCTTTTTTACAGTGGGGCCGCCTGGTCGATAGGACCATTTCTGGGAATCTGGTTACTCGGTATCTGGCAACCCGCCCCGTTTATAATCGCAGCACTCGCCGCGGTTCTATTACTGATTATTTTCTGGAAACTCAGACTAGGTGACGGCAAGGCCATACACAAAGCAAAATCCAGACCGCCGAATCCATTTGCCTATTTAGATAAGTTTCGCAAGCAGCCTCGACTAATAGCCGGTTGGGTATTCGCGGTCATCCGTTCCTGCGCCTGGTGGGTATATGTTGTCTATCTACCAATATACGCAGTCGAGAATGGTTACAGCGAGCTACTCGGAGGTATATTGCTTTCCGCAACCAACCTATTTCTATTTTTAACACCCATGATGCTCAAGGTTATGAAAGGACAGGTTAAACAAGCGGTGCTACTTGGGTTTAGCGCGAGCGGCATTTTTTTCCTGCTAGCTTCATTCAGTTTTAGCGGCCCTGCCATCGCCATCGCCAGTCTGGTCGTAGCGTCTCTGTTTC
Source organism: Parasphingorhabdus sp. (assembly GCA_047615875.1). Taxonomy (GTDB): domain Bacteria; phylum Pseudomonadota; class Gammaproteobacteria; order Arenicellales; family CAJQKF01; genus JBLHGU01. The sequence goes on along the minus strand of JBLHGU010000168.1, from coordinate 4,314 downwards.
TCATTTTGCTCGACATGAGTGCCGGGCTACCTTTTTTGATGGCAGTCAAACCCTCCGAACGCACTGAAATGTCTGCGGTTTACTCAACTTATCGTGATGTATCCGGAGTACTGACCCCCGGAGCGGCAAGCCTTTTACTAATAGTCGCACCGCTACAGATGATGTTTGGATTAACCGCGATAAGTTTGTTCGCCTGTAGTTGCCTAGCGACGAAATTGCACCCTCGCCTTGGGCGTAAACGAGTCAGTGAAGTCATGCTGACTCCGATAGTTTATGAAGTTTAAACAATGAGCCGGTCAAAACCCATGAACAGGTTTCATTAACGACGACCGAACCCTAATAATGCCCCGGCTCGACGTCACTCCCTGGCACCGAAGCACAGTCAAGCCCGAGGTCCCCTGCAACACTAGTTCGGCCAACACCCCTATTATCTCATAGCAGCCTTAAATACCATCATCAATAGGGTGAGTTTTCCTTTGGGTGCTCCACAAAGCGACTAGTTAAGCCCCCTTTGGGAGCATTTGGTGGCCACACCGCGTAAACACCAATGGGCTTGATCTCTGACCCGCACAAATTACCACTAGCGATTTCATTCTCTATCAGGAATTTGGGCAATACCGCAATCCCATCCTTATCGCTACACCAACTCCATCTTGAATAAGATCGATTGGAGTATCTGAAAAATCTAGCTTTAAACTGATGCAAGGATGTTCTTTAGCAAAGGCCCCAATATGGTTAACGACAGCAGACCGTTCCATAAAAGCTGGGAGCGCAATGCTCAACTCGCCAATAATCTGTTACTTGGGCTGGTCAACCATCTTATCGATCAGCCTATTTAAAACTACAGGTAGCTTCAAATTGTATATTGGTTTAGAGCTGCACAAAGCTATCGTTCGCACGAAACTAAAAGGGGCAAAGTTGAAAAGCAGGTTGGGTACGACTGCATGGATGCGGCGGTCCGGCGGTCCGGCGTTCCGGCGTTCCGGAGGTAGAGCACCAACAGTAGGCGCTCTCAAGCGAAGCAAGGAGCAGTTGCCGAGAACGCAGTGAAACCCAACATGTTGAGGCCATTGTAAGGCCAGTGAATTGGGTTACGCAATAAAGCCCCTAACCCATACTACAGAATAATCATAAATAGACAGAACCCTTGCTCCCGGAGTACTCAGCCGGGGCAGCAGATAAACCAGAACGTATCCTGGATTTGTGACAGTCTTTAGTTTCAAAGTCACTGACACCAGGACACCCAGCAATTTAGATTGGAGCGACCATGAGTCTGAACATTACATCGATACGCCTTTGCTTACTGATCATCATATCGATATCCTTCTGATCCGCCGCTGTTGCTGCGGAACTTCAGAACTTGCCAAACCGAAAAAGCCCAATACCTTCAACCACGGTTGGAATGCCGCACATTCAGATTGGCGTTAAACCAGTTCCAAAAATTTCAGCATAGTTGTCGCAACGAGTGTCGGTGACTCCCGGGGTGAATATAGGCGAGACAGTTGTTTCCTTGCCGGTCGCGAAGGGGTTTAGGATTAGCGAGAACATAACCCTTGCTCGTCCCGATGTGATTATTCGAGGACGTAAATTGCGCACTTACACCCAGACGGCAGTCTGCATGCGTCTCTTTCACCCGAACTGGCGGTTAAGGCCATCGATTCCGTATGGGCCATCTACCATCCCTGGACCGATGAGAGACCAGGCTGGGAAGGGTTTGTAATGCTTTACACACCTGGATCGATGTATGAGATGGAGGTTGTTTTTCAACTCATCATTCAGTCGTACAACTTTGTTGTGGGGAAAGACGTGTTTTTAACAGATCAATGATTGTGGGTGTAATCGGTTTAAGTCAGGATTTTTTGAGCATGAAAAATACAGCCGTAAAATTACGGCGACAGCGCTACAATCTTAAATAATGGAGAGGTCGATAAACGCAATTGTTAACAGCGTTTATTTTATCTGGATAATACTAGCGCTTTCGACCATACCAATGATAATTGCTTTACTTAATGGCACAGAGCAAGTGGGACTGCTGCACCCCACCGGTGAATTGGTAACGCGATTCATGATCATTACGATCATGTTAACTCCGTTGTCACTGTTGCTCACGCATTCGTGATTGATAGGATAGTTACTATGAAGACGGCGTGCGCCTGGTGTGGCGGCATTTTGTTATGCAGTTGTACATGGGAAAAAATAATGGCTAAGAAACGCAAAGCACGAGAATTAACGGTAACAGCGGCATCACATTTGACACAGAATATGCGCCGTTTGACATTACAGGGTGAAGAACTCGCCAGTTTTCCTGAGGATGCAGAAGGGGGCTATTTTAAGCTTGTTTTTCCTGGCGAAGATCCTGAAAAACCCGTGTTGAGGACCTACACAATCGCGCAATATCGGTCAGACCTGCACGAAATTGATGTCGACTTTATGCTTCATATGAATCCCGAAGGCTCGGTTGATGGTGTGGCCGCACCCTGGTCCATCCAGGCGCAACCTGGCGACAGAATGTCTATTTTCGGTCCAGGCCCTGCCACCATCATTAACACTGATGCAGACTGGTATCTACTGGCTGCTGACATGACAGCACTGCCAGCGCTGGCGGTTAATTTCGGGCATCTACCTGCTGATGCCAAAGGTTATATCGTTATAGAAATCATTACCGATGAAGACCGACAAGACTTACCGGTACCGTCCGGAATGGAGTTGATCTGGGTGGTCAATTCTCAGCCTGGCTCCGATAACGCTCCTCTGTATAAGGCTATCAAGGCGCTAACCTGGCTGGAAGGCAAGGTTGCGGTTTGGGTCGCCTGTGAATTCAAAACGATGAAGAAGACTCGTCAATACTTCAAGCAGGACAGGAACGTCGAGAAATCCCGTCTATATATCTCGAGCTACTGGAAAAAGGGCCTGGATGAAGAACAGCATAAAATTGCGAAACGCGACGACGTTGCTTGAGCGGCCTGATGTTTACATATTTTGATTTGTGTTTGACCCAAATAGGAACAGGCCCTGGCTTGCAGGTAATCAACAATAGTTAAATGGTTTTATCAATGATTGGTCCCTTGATAACAATCGCTATCAGATAAAACCCCGAGAGAATAATAAAGATGCAATCCATAATAATTGCCATTCCAGCTGTACCTAAAAATGCCTGCCCATAAAGAAACATGAGTGACACAAAGATAACTTTGCTAACTGCCACTATCGAGATGGAGAATATGCGATTATTTTCACTATAGGCCCCGTATATGAGCATGGCCCCCATTAGGCCTACCAACGCAGACCAGCTGCGAACAACAAGCGTTTCAAGTGTTCCATCGAATGACGCGCCGAACATTGATTCCAGTGCAGCTTGTGGTGCGAAAAGGCCATAAAACATGGTGAAGGTAAGCGTGCCAAAAACAAGCATTACCCATTTAAAATATTTAGTGATGATATTCATTGGTGTCTTCTGTAGTTGATATGAGGTTAGCTGTTTAAACTCGCTCATAGAAGCCCTTGACTCAGTAAGCGGCCGTGAAACGGGTCGGGTGGTGCCTGGGCAGTTCGGCCTCATGGAGAAACACGACTGCAGCGTCCTCCATCGAGATCTTCGAGACTCCCTCGGCGTCGACCAACAGTTCGTCAGTACCCAAACGGAAATTGCCTGTGCGTTCCCCTGGTGCAAAATCTGCAGCTGGACTGAGATAGGCCCAATCCACTCGGGTTTCTGCAAGACAAACCTCGAATTGATCAGCACTTGCCTTGCCGATATGTCGTGCGGAAACAGGAAGGTAGTTTGAGCCGTCAAGGACTGTCTTACCATCGGTACCGGGTACCGTTAGTGTTGAGGCCTCGCCGACAATTAACAGTCGCACACCGGTTTGCGCGAGTCCGTCCATCAGCGACCGGGTTGTCGGAACCATATCGCGCTCGTGGCTCGGTGCAGGCCGGATAGCCGAAATTACGACATCCTGGCCGGCGCTGACTTTGGCTACGTCTGCGACATTGCCAACATCGCCAGAAATAATTTTAATGCTCGAGGGTAGGTCGTTAGTGGTTGCTGAATTTCTAACGACTTCAGTTACCTCGTGGTCACGCGACAGAGCCTCAGCGACCACTCGACTGACGGCATTGCCTGTTGCGCCTAATATGCTGATTTTCAGGATAATGTATCCCTTAAAATAGTGACTGAAAGATAAAACGCGTTGTTACGCGCCGGAAAAAGAGTCAGCATGGGTTGCACGCTTGTTGACGTTTTGGTTGTTTAAAATTTTGATTTGACCGGCGGTTGACGGCATCCCGTTTTAACAACAGAGCAATCGCGAGCAC
>JBLHGU010000167.1:0-10861 GCA_047615875.1 Parasphingorhabdus sp. | reverse complement strand
AATAAGTCGAAAAATTACCAGCTTTGAAGCATTATTAAGATGGCAAGGACCAGATGGATCCATAACTCTGCCCGATCAGTTTATTTCCGTCGCGGAAGACAGCGGCTTAATCGTACCCATTGGTGACTGGGTAATAGAAGAGGCCTGCCGGCAGATTGCTGAGTGGAGAACCATGGGCCTGCACCCACCTCCGGTTGCAATCAATCTTTCAGGCGTACAATTTCGACATCAGAATCTGGCAGAAAAAATTCTCAACTGTCTGAAAAAACATAACCTGCCTACGGAAGTTCTGGCTATTGAAATTACAGAAAGCACAGCACTAAGCAATAAAGAGCAGGTTTTAAAGGTGGTTCAACAACTGGCGAACCACGGTATAGAGTTATCTATGGACGATTTTGGCACCGGTTATTCCAGCTTGAGTCATCTTAGATACTTTCCAGTACGCAAAGTTAAAATCGATAAATCCTTTGTTAGCAACATAGGTATCAACGAGGACGATACCAGCATCGTTTCTGCCATAATCGAGTTATCTCATAGTTTACGCCTACCAACCATTGCTGAGGGTGTAGAGACTATGGAGCAATTAGTATTTCTGACTAAGTCAGGCTGCGATCAAGTACAGGGCCATTTTCTCTATCGAGCCGATAATCCGACCGCAAATCAGGCACTACTATCCACATTGGATGAAATCAGTAATATTTTGACCAATAATACCAGAGACTCTGTTTAAAACAGTTTTTCAATCGGCTACGCTTTTCCTCTTTATACTTTCAGATCGACAAAATTTGCAGATCGTGTTTCAGGAATCGGCTCGTTATCACTTGCTCTATAGGTAAAGACAAGTGACCGTTTTACAGCCTCAGTCTGATTGCGGCCTGCTGCATGAAATGTTCGGCAATGGAAAAATAGCGTATCTCCAGAATCAAGCTCAAGGTTTATGGCAGAGTCAATCAGTTCAAAGTTTTCTTCAATATCTGTTCTTAGAAATAAAGTGGCATCCAGCCTGCCCCGTTCCAGTTCAATTTTGTGAGAACCAGGAATAATCCGTAAGCCGCCATTTTTTTCGTACTCCGGACCAAGCGCCAACCAGACACTTATCAACTCAGGCCTGTCAAAACTCCAGTAACGAATATCCTGATGCCAATTTGTCACACTGCTATAACCTGGATACTTGGTCATAATACAATTATGGTGATTTTGAGATACGTCTAAATTATCTGACGCTAATAAACGCCTCAATATGTCGACCACATCGACATGACCAGCCCAATGGAGAAAATTTGGATGCCGGGAAAGTGCGTGAAGGAGTCGACGAGGGGTATGCCCCCCTATGGCTGACCTATCTGCCGGCGCACCGGGATAATGGACATCTACCTCAAATTCTACAGGTGCCATAGCAGGATCCAGGCAATTGTCGACAATTTCATTCATTGAATGCAGAACATCAGGTTCTGCCAGACCTTTCACCACCAAATAACCGTCGCGATGAAACCTTGCCAATTCTACATCAGTGATAATCACTTGCTGTTTAAAACTATTGGGACTCATTTAATAACCTACCACATCAAATTATGGATTGTAGTTTACTCGAGCAAACTTTTACGGTGAAGGAATTAAACTAACACACCATCGATTTGTCGCTTTCAAGACAGCCCGATGACGCAAGCATGGGCAGAATGCCGGCTTTGAGCAAAAAACCAACTAGCTACTGGAAAAGAAAATGAACCCCACTGTTGTAAATTCCTGGAATGATTTCGATCCGCTAAAGCACGCCATCGTCGGCCGTGCAGATCACACCTGCATTCCTCCCTCCGAACCTGCAACGGAGGCTAAAGTGCCTGAGGACAGTGATATGCGTGGTATGTGGGGCCCCCGTCCTTTGGATACCATCGAAAAAGCTAACTATCAGCTAGACAACCTGGCAAATTTGTTAGAGCAAAATGGTGTCAGAGTTGATCGCCCCGATCCACTCCAGTGGAATCAGGCAGTAATTACGCCAGACTTTAAAACCGACGCTATGTTTGGTTGCATGCCACCACGAGATGTATTGCTGACTATTGGCAGTGAAATCCTGATGGCTCCTATGTCTTTTCGTTGTCGGTATTGGGAGTATCTTGCCTACGAACCCCTGATGCAAAGGTATTTTGATGAAGATCCGAAATTTCGTTGGGAACAGGCACCACGCCCACGGTTAACTGATGCGTCCTACAAGTCTGGTTATTTTAATGAAATCACCATTGAAGAACGCCTGAGCCGTACTGCAGCACTTGATTTTGTAACCACAGAATCAGAAGCCCTGTTTGATGCTGCAGACATATTGCGCATGGGTAAAGACCTGTTTTGCCAGCATGGCCTGACCACCAATCGTCGAGCTATGCAGTGGTTGCAAAGGCATTTTCCGGAGCATCGTGTACACTCGGTCAATTTCCCTGGTGACCCCTACCCTATTCATATTGACGCTACGTTCGTGCCACTTCGACCTGGATTGATAATCAATAACCCTAATCGTAAATTACCCGAAGCACAACGAAAGATTTTCGAAGCAAATGACTGGAAAATCGTCGATGCTGCCCAGCCTTCTCACGAGGCACCCCCACCGCTTTGCTACTCCAGTGTTTGGCTGTCGATGAACTGTCTGGTTCTTGACCACAAAACAGTAATTGTCGAAGCCAGTGAAGTAAATCAAATGGAACAGATGGACAAGCTGGGTATGAATGTCCTACCACTGGATTTCCGTGATGCTTATCCTTTTGGTGGTGGCTTGCATTGTGCAACCGGTGATGTGTATAGAGAGGGCAACATGGAAGATTATTTTCCTAACCAGGTATCTGGAACACAACTCTAATCCCGGCTTTCTGATCAGGGTACGCCAAAGTACCCTGACATAATGCGGCAACATTTTCTCTAATGGCCTACAGCGCACATTTCGCCAACAGGTGCAATATCAGGAACCTCCCCATATAATGTCTGTCAAAGACGTTATCTGAACCCAGAGGCATCCCATGCAAAAGTCGCAGTTCCTGATCGCAGTTCTCACATTGTTTTATGTCAGCATAAATTTGGCTGATCAAAATGACCAACAACTCACTTCCCTATTCTCAGAATTAAATCAAAATATAGAGCAGCAACGTGGCCTGGAGATAACCAACGAAATTTGGTCAATATGGCATAACACCGCTGACGTAAACACAGACAAACTAATGCGCTCAGGGGTGGCTTTTATGCAAAGCGGCCGGCTAACAGACGCATTGGAACAGTTCGATCGCGTGGTTGAACTATCACCGGATTTTGCTGAAGGCTGGAACAAACGAGCCACAGTGCTATTTTATCTGGAACAATTTGACGCGTCCGTTTCTGACATTGAAAAAACTTTGAACCTGGAGCCTCGGCATTTCGGTGCACTTTCAGGGCTTGGCATGATTTATATGTCTTATGGAAAATATAAGGCTGCTTTGGTAGCATTCCAGAATGCTCAAAGAATCAACCCCCACTTGCCTGGCATAACCAGTAACATTGACCGAATATCTGGTCTGCTTAGCAAAGAATTAATTTAACTGGACAAAGCAATCTAATAGAAAAAAGTCTGCGCCTATTTTAATAGTCAGACTATAGTTTTTTATGTATAGCTTGAACCATATCTTTTAATTCCTGTATTTCCCGATGCAATAATTCCTTTTCTTCGGCTTCACTTACTTCAGTTTCGGCAACACGTATTTTGCGGTGTTCTTCCTCCATAACATTCACCACAATGCCAATTACCATATTTAAAAATGCAAAAGCCGTAAAAAATATAAAGCTGAGATAGAAAGTCCAACTCAATGGATACACAACCATTGTTTCATACATCACATCGGTCCAGTCTTCGAACGTCATAACGCGAAATAATGTCAGCATTGAAATAGCGATGTCACCCCATAGATTGGGATTTATTTGTTCAAAAATCGTACTTCCTATCGCGGCATAGATATAAAAAATTATGAACATTAACAGCATTACATAGCCAAGCTGTGGCAATGCTTTTATCAACGATACCAGTAAAATTCTAAGTTCTGGTATAAACGACACCATCCTTAATACTCTGAATACCCGCACCAAACGCGCAACCAGGGCCATATCCGAATTGTCTATCGGAATCAAACTAACTATGACGATCAACGTATCAAAGGTATTCCAGAAATCATGAAAAAATCGCTTCTTATTATCTGTCGCAATGAAACGAATGGTGATTTCTGTTACAAAAAACACATTTATAAAAATATCTGCAAAGCGCGTGAGACTCTGTAAATACCCAGGCACTTCGTAGGTTTTAACTCCAACTAAAAGAGCTGAAACCAGAATAATGCTGATTACAAATAGTTCAAATAATTTATTTGCTCGAATCGCTTCAAAACGATGTTGCAAGTTAATTGCCTGCATAAATTAGTAACGCTTTAGAAGTTGGGTCAGTTATTAGTTATCAGTCCACTGCCAGTCAGGATAGGACTTACCTGGCTCCCAAAGAGTTTCCGTTTCCCCCATGGTTGCACTCACCCAGCGTCCAAAAACAAATAATGCATCAGACAATCGATTCAGATAGGCAATGGCCTCTTCGGCTACGCTTTCTTCTTCAGCTAATCTCAGTGTTTCACGTTCGGCACGGCGACAAACAGTGCGGGCCTGGTGCAAAAAAGCATTCATTGGGCTGCCGCCGGGAAGAATGAAACTGAATAGTTTCGGCAGGTCCTCATTCATCGCATCTATTACATTCTCAAGCCATTCCACGTCGACCCACTGCATTAATACCTGTCCCTCATATTCATCCCCCGGTGCTGTAGCCAATTGCGCACCGAGATCAAATAACTTTTGTTGGACCGCCTCGAGAATCAGCTCGAACTTGTCGCGGCGAACCGATGCTTCCTTTTGAGAGTTCCAGCTGAGAACGATGCCTATTAAGCTATTCAACTCATCAACAGTACCGTATGACTCAATGCGTGGATGAGTTTTTGGCAATCGCCTTCCACCCACCAGACCAGTCTCGCCTTTGTCACCTGTGCGTGTATAAACCTTGGTAATTTTAACCATGTTATTTGTTCAATTTCTATGAAGGGTTAGCATGTAGATGCGCGACAGGCGAATCCGGACAATAAAAAGCGTGGCGAATTATATCCTCTAAAACAATCTGTTTCAGTCGGATGTACGATCCTTCACGTACTCATGCAAGTTATTGAGCTTGTAGGTAAATTTAGGGTCGATCTCAACTAACTCTATCGATATTCCAATTGGCGTGGAGGCAAACGTTGCTTTTAGCAAATCGCTCAAAGAACCAGACATTTGATCGAACGCCCGCTTCTTTGTCTCGTAGTCACGCCCACTTCCGATCTTTAAAATCACATGAATAAATGTATTATCCCGATGACCATCTGCTATACGAAACTGTTCCCGTCTGGCGGCCCGAGTACGTAAGCCGCCTAGCGGAAATACACCGGTTTCAAGGGCAGTTTGATGCAATCCGTCGATGATCTCTTGCATATCCAGGTTGGATTCCAAATTGGCAGAATATTCAATAATTATGTGGGGCATGGTTTATTGGCTCCAAAGAAAACGAAAAGTCGATTCTACTACTGCACAGCCGCTATTTGCTTTGAATAGTTTCAAAACCTGGCTTATACAAGTGGGCCATGTGATAAATTCCTCTTAGCGACCCGGTCAAATAATTGGCTACAATACCTAATATGTTTAATTATTCTCTCGACCGCAAAACTATTTAGCTCATCGTGCCCAGAAAACTACAGAAGAATATTGCAGAAATTCGAGCTTTTTCGCGCTCACTGCCCATGGTCCTGCTACGAGGACGGGAAACTGTCATGGATTCTTTTCGCCCCATGTTGAGGCGCTATAAGGGTGCTGCGAGCATTACACGACCATTCTTGCTTGAATGCCAGTGAGTTATCCGAACGCACACTAATTAGCATGCCAAGCCTTTCACGAATTATACGAATATTAGCCCGGCGTGATCTTGTTATACGTTCTTCGCATCTCGACGACCAACGTAGTATTCTATTGACACTCAGCAGTGAGGGACGTCAATTACTATCGGTTGCGGTTGCGGGTCCAGAGTCGGAACAAATCTATCAGCAACTAGCTGAGAAATTTGGCGCGGAGAAACTTCATCATCTTTATACCCTGATAGATGAACTGACCACCTGCCTTGCGGAAAATAAATTCAGAGATGTGGAAGAATGAGTGAGAAAAAATCACAGATATTGATGATGCACGCGGGCTTTATTCATGGCGTTGTCGATGTAGTCCATGGCAGGCGAGATATAACTGATCTGAACACAGTGTTGAATGCTGCACAGCAAAATGGCTGGGAAGATGTGGTTCGGGTAACCCGAGATATTTTAAATGGCAATCGACAGGACAATTTACTCAATGGTATGGATGAAGAGGATGCTACTATTATTGGAGCGATTCTAAACGGACTGCAGAACCCGTCTACCTTGCCTGAAATCAGCCAGCAGACCGATGGTTCACATGCGGCACCAGGATTAGCCATGATGATCTCTTCTGCTGCAAACGGTGATGTTCAGGCGCTACAGGCTCTTTCAGGAATGGCAGAGCAAATGTCTGCGTCGGGTGGCGACATGGCTCAAGTGGCATCGGTTATACGACGATTGGTAAATGGCGAAAGAGACCATGAGGAACTAGCGGAGAAAATGGGTATGAAAGCTGCCAGTCTACTAAAGTCAGTACTAAGTGAATTAGCAAAATTACAAATACAATAAATCTTACTTGAAATTGAAATTCCTTATAAAAATAGTTGATCATATTTTTCCAACAGCGGACTTTATAGAGTCTCCTCTGGAGGGATCGAGCAGCTTTGGCCTGAGTAAAATCAAAAACCCGGATGCGTCTGATATATTTCTAACAGTGCCAGAGCGACAGAAAGCCTTTGTTCGGACTAATACTGGACTGGTTGAATTTTCATCAGGGCTTCACAATCTTGCCGAAAGTGAATTTCCAACTAATGAAGGCGAGTTGCCTGCAGATGTTTATTTTGTCGGTACTGGGCCAGTTCAAATAAAAAAATTCGAGTATCAACATCAAGTCACGGCCGATGCCGAATCGGATTGCCCGGAATTCAAAGTAAAAGCCGCGATTGACGTAAATATTTCTGATATCGGCAAGCTAACAAGTTTGCAATCCGAGCATTCTGTTCAAGATCCCACAGTTTTTATTCGTGAAATAGTTCTGCAACATCTGATGCAAACTTTAATTCCGTTTGTAACTAGCAATTCATCTCATATTGAAAGGATTATGCTACTGCCTCGTCAGATTGCAGACCTACTGGCTGCTCACTTTTCTGACAGCCTGGCTGAAGCGGGTCTATTATTAGACAAGCTACGCTTCAGTCATTTTGAACTGATTCAGAAAGAGCACACCGTTGACGCATTGGCTATACCAGAAACTCCGGCTAAAGATTTTTCTTTTGAACTAATCGATTTCAAGGAACGGACCGAGTCAGATAAAACCCCGAGTGAAGATCAAGGGGACCCTACTTTTTATATCGCGGTCGGTCGACAACAAACTGGACCATTCACCCACGATGGGTTTATACATGCCATCGATGACGGTATTGTACTACCAGAAACATTTATCTGGTATCCAGGTCTCAAAGAGTGGCAGAAAGCCGGCACAGTACCGGAATTTCTGTCGCTGTTTGATACGCCCCAAGACGAAGACTAAGGTTGATAGTCGATTATTCCTGATCGTCAAATACAACTATGACTCGTCGGTTATGTTTACCCTTTTTCTCGATTTTCTGAACTCGCACCCGACCGATTTCACCGCTGGATGCAACATGGGTACCACCACAGGGTTGCAGGTCGATACCCTCGAAGTTCACCAGTCTCACACGACCTGAAGAACGTGGTGGCTGCACCGACATGGTTCGAACCAGGTCCGGTTGCTGATCCATCTCATCATCCGTAATCCAGCGCATACTCATAGGATGATTTTCTTCAATAAGCCGATTTAACTCCGTGGTTAAATGCTGTTTATCCAAAGTTTCCTGCATATCGAAATCCAGTCGAGCGCGGTCCTCTGATATAGAACCACCAGTGACACCAGCAGGCACTATCGCACATAGCATATGCATACAACTATGCATTCTCATAAAACGATGGCGACGTACCCAGTTAACTTCCAGTGTTATTTGCTCACCCGGCTCGGGTAATTTGCAATCTACTTCAACCAGGTGATAGTGAGCATTATCTTCAACCGACTTGCGGGTGTCGCATATAGTAATTTCACGACCATCAGCACATCTGGCAATGCCCTGATCACCCGGCTGGCCACCACCTAAGGGATAGAAAACTGTCTGATCCACACAGAAACCATCTTCACTGGTAGCAGTTACAGTAGCGGAACAGGTTTTTAAATAGCCATCATCACGAAATAATTCTTTAGTCGACACGGAAAATTCCTCGTATTGCTCAAGTCGATTCTTAATAGTAGATCTTGCGATCAATAGCAAGGGTATCACACCTCACACGAATCAGATCGGGCTACATTGAATGATTCAACTAGTATAACTTGCCTTATGAATCTGCCATGATTTTCGTCGTAGCCTGTGTTGCACAGCCTAGCTATGCAACACAGGCTATACAAACGACCGGCACTGACGCTTGGAAATCCAACGATTCATGAGCGGGTTATTTTCGTTTTAAACAGATAGCCATTGAGTGTTTCCTGCAGCTGTTGTGCGTCGTCAACATCACCATGTGCCAGTTTAACGTTGACGATCATGCCACGGGTACCACCTTCCTCAACTAGCACTTTGGCACCGTCCAGGTTTTGCTCACTCAATACAGCTACAACGGAACGCTCAACGGCGTCTTTACGTAACGCCGGCTTGAATACTTTCCCAACCGCCGTTAACGGTATGGCTGGGATAACATGAATGTACTTGGGCCAGGCTGGGCGCTCCGCGATCGTAGCTTCAGCGTGTGTACGAAGCTCTTCGTCGCTGGCCGTAGTATCGGGTTTCAGTTGCACGTAACACACCGGAATTTCACCTGCGTAGGAATCAGGCCTACCGACCGCTGCGGCAACCGCCACTGCAGGGTGGTTTTGCATGGCATTCTCAATCATCAAGGGATCGATGTTGTGACCGCTTCTGATAATAAGATCCTTTGATCGGCCGGCTATATAGATTCTGCCTTGGGCATCCGCATAGGCAAGATCTCCAGTTACTAATCCACCATTAACAAATGTTCCAGCGCTCTGAGCGGAATTACGGTAGCCAGGAGAAACTGTTGGCCCTTCGACGACAAGTACACCAACTTCATCCGTATTGCAGATATCGCCGAGGTCTCCATTCATATCCGGACGGCGGATTGTAATCTGCGTGTATGGAAATCGGAACCCAACTGAACCAACGCCCTCTTCGCCCGCAAAGGGATTACAGGCAATAAGCCCGGAAGCTTCAGTCATGCCATAGATTTCGTTCAGAGGTTTGCCGATTATAGCGACGAACTTTTCACGCACAGCAACCGGAAGCAAAGACGCACCGGTCAAACCACACCTGATCGAACTTAAGTCGGCGCCATCAACAGGCGCCTCAGCGACCGCACCGATGGACGTCGGCACGCCGGCCGGAATGGTCACTTTATAACGTTCGCAGAGGCGCCAAAATTGGCTCACCATAGCAGGATTTCTCAACCCCGCCGGCGACATAAGCACTAGTTCTGCACCCGCTAGAAAAGTGCTTATACCCATCAGGATAGTGCCGGCGACATGAAACATGGGTAGCGTGCCCGTTAGAACATCGTCGGACTTGAGGTTCATCAGGGCGGCACAGCCGAAGGCCGCAGCAAGTTGGCCGTTATGGGTGTGAGCAGCCAACTTTGGCACACCTGTCGTACCGCCGGTATGAAAATAGGCAGCCACGTCATCGCCTCGTCCGTATTGATCAAACACCAAATGATCATTCGGCTGATTGGCAAGGGCATCGAAAAAGTCGATAACCCCATCCACGGGCTCACTCCCCGGTGGCGCTACTCGTACTAAAATCAGGTTCGGAATCTGACGTTTCAATTCCAGGGATTTCTCCCAGATATCAAGCTGGGGATGCGGGCCCAATGTGACAAGCACCGTTGCTCCCGATGCTTCTAAAAGACCCTGGATATGATCTGGCTGGAGCAGAAAATTGATAGGTACCGCATAGCCGGCAGTCTCTGCGCCCCACAGAACGGCGTGTGTTTCCACCAGAGTTGGCAGCATGTAGGCAACGCCGGGCCGAGCACCGCCCAGACTAGAAAATAAATTAGCAGCTTGACGCACTAAACCCAGCAACTGAACAAAACTGACGCAACGAGCAGACTCGTCCTCAGCCCCTGTCTTTAGCATTCTGAGTGCAGTGCGATCTCCATGGGCTTTTGCCGCTTCGACCAAAACATCGTAGATGCTGTCACCAGGCAAACGCTGCCGAAGCGGCATCTCTTGTTCAAATCGTTGTATATCCGCCAACGACGTTAATGGATTCTCAGACCAACTCACCATAATGCCTCCTTTGATCGTGCGTCACGATCTCAATAATATTCTTATCAATTATTTTACGTCGAATGCTGTTATAGATGTCGTTGGATGGGTGGTTGTTACTTTTCTTTCGGGAAAAGTAACCAAAACCATTTCTCCTGAGTCCGAGCCGCTTCGCGGTTCCCTCCTTTCGGGAAAATATAGGGGGTCGCTTTCACGCGCGTCCTGCGCGAGAAAGTTCAATTGGACTCCTGTCCAATTGACCACCCGATATTTACCCTACACTCGGCTCTACCAAGGGGACGGAAGCTAGGTAGCCCGGTAATCAGGTAGCCAGCAATAA
>JBLHGU010000166.1:0-10910 GCA_047615875.1 Parasphingorhabdus sp. | reverse complement strand
GTATTCGTGTAGGTGTAACAGTTAACTGGTTCATGGTGGCCTCACTTTCAGTCGTTGTTTGGAATAAATTATAAACTTACCTAGCGAGATTACCTGTAACCTATTACCCTAAATCGGTATGGATTATTCCTCACTAATAGTGTGAAATTTTTGTTACTTCTAGGTCTACCCGGATTCTGGAAGCGCAGCAATACGGCAGAATTTTTGAGTTATCAGGTAATGTGAAAAGTACGAATATTGCCACGTTTCAGCCCCGATAATCCCACCCTGCCTCGGCTACTACTAAACCGAGATAGCTCCGTCTCACGCTTTACGCACGCTCTCGGCGCATTAGAATCGATGTATCAGTGCAAGCCTGAGCAAGCGACGATAATCTTACCCTAGCCTCGGGTATTGCTTATAAAAGTTAGCGCGTTTGGATGGGCTTCCTGCCAGTCCATTCGCGTCAGAATCGATATATCCAGGCCGTTAAATCGCCATAGCAAGATCACAACAAAAGTTACCAATAACTCGACACCTGCAACAGCGTTGCATAGTATGTGATGCAGGGGGGGGCTGTGTGAGGCCGGGTCAGGGCCAGGGAACACCTCTCATCTTAATTTTTTATATTTTTTTCAAATTTCCAGGAAGCTGATGAACTGTTTGACGAGATAATTGATTGAAAAGCGGACGCTGGCGGATCAAGGATGAGGGGCCGTTAAGTGCCCATAGCAGTCACTGAGATTTGAAACATCAGGAGTTGCTTCGTACTCTAAAAAGTCAGGCCCAACCACCAAATCCTACAGGCGTGTTAAGCAAGCATTCGTTTATAGTCGCACGTCACGATACATTCCTGCTCATTTTCCCGAGAGTACAGTCGTGCCGTCCCATACACCCGCAGGGGGTCGTGTAATCAGCTCGACGCACCGACCGATGTAAAGTGCCGCCGCCTCATCAAGAGGCGCTTTGACCAGACAGTCGGCGAAAATAAGCCGCGCATCACGGAACTCCCCTGCTCGATAGCAGAGCAACCCTTGCGCAAAGCGGGCTGCGCTGCGGGCCTTTTGCTCCCTCAGTTCTTCCGAGTCAACATCCAGGAGTTCGTAGACTTCAACTGGCTCGGTTTTCCCCGCAACAATGACCCGGTCGAGCTCACGAAGTGTGAATTCGGAGAGCCGGGAAAGGTGGGCATGCGTACTACCCGAGATGAGAACCCTTGCCCCGTACACCTTAGTCATGCCCTCGACGCGGGAAGCCAGATTCGGTGCGTCGCCGACTACGTTCGAATCGAGGCGTTTAGTGCTGCCAATTGCTCCGAGGAGCAGCTCTCCGCTATTTATTCCAATACCTATTCGTAGCGACGTCTCTCCTCGTTTAGCACGTTCCTTATTCAAAGTACCAAGAGCCTCCCACATTCGAATGGCCCCTTGAACCGCGCCATCGGACTCTCCACTAAAAAGGGCCATGATCGCATCCCCCTGATACTGATTTATGAAACCACCCGCCGATGCTATCTGTGGTTCCATGACGCCCAGGTACTCATTGAGAAGCGCGAACACTGCTTCAGGCCCCATGCTTTCCGACATCAGTGTAAAATCGCGCAGGTCGGTGAACATGACATGCATATTGAGCGAGACATTGTCACTCGCATTAACATCCTGGATAGATGTCTTTTCGAGTAAAGCAAGGAACTCGAAAGGGACGAACCGCTTAAATGAGTCTCGCAAGTTCAGGTTCTGTAGCAAAGCACTTACTTGCGCTCCAATCGTATCAAAGAACTCAACATCGGAAAGATCGAATGGGCGGAACAGTCCTTTTTTCTTCTCTGAAAATCCGATGATGTAGAGCCCGAAAAAAACCCCTTCCTCAGAATGTAGTGGACAAAGAATCGTCTGGCTAAAGTCGAGGTCATTTGCTAGCTCGCCATCAACAGTATCGAGCAATATCGCGGTATTCTCTTCGACAGCCCTGCGGATGTGCCTGTTCTCACCGGAAATTATAACCCGTTGAACCTCTCCGACCTGCCTACGCGGGTAACCCTTGAGGGCGGCAATCTCGTATCCACTTGCTACTGGCTGGATCACTACGGCTTTCTCGACCCCCATATATTGAATCGAAAGTTCAGCCAGCTTCGCGAGTGCATCTGCTGGATCCGTACAGGCAACCAGAAGCTTGCTCAGCGTCTGAAATGCCTCGAGTCTGGCCAGTTTTTCCTGTAGTACTTGAAGGTTTTTATAGTACTTTCTTTCTGCGTCGACGAGCTTCTGACGCAACCCGTCTGCATCGAGGGAACCTAACGTGTGCGAGTCCATTTTATACCACCAACAGCAGCGCTTCGGGGACGTCAACTAGAACGTGTCGCATTCGTCATCTCAATAAAAAACAGCCAAAGTAGCGGTGAAGTTGTGAAAATGGTTTTTACCATCGATAGGGGAAATTTCGCCAAAGCCGAATGAACCCATCCATGGTACCGTGGCTGCAAACTCCGCCTGCAAATCAGTCATTCCAGTGAGAACATCATCACCGACAATGATTTTTCCCCTCCCAGCACAGTCAAATTGACAGATCAACGCCGGTGTCGGCGTCGGGGTCAGGGAGCCGAGCGCATTGCTTAGCTTCTCCGCAGCTACGCGGCCCGAATTCAAGATACTTTGTGGATCTCGGCGCATGAACTGGATCTCCGAGCCTTCGCTCACTTTGGTTGGAACCATGCAAGACTTGTCCTCGAAATCGAATTTATGGATGGCGCGTACGATATACGGCGATAGAAAATTGGAGGAGGCTTCCGTCTTGAAGCCAACACCCATTAACGTGACCGCGTTGGCGATGTTATCTAAAGTAATTACCTCACCGAAGCCTTCACTGGCAATGTCTAGAGCTGGCTTGCCATCAATTTCGTATATTACGTTGCCATCGCATTTTGTAACGATCCGTGGATCACCTAATGGTTCGCTACCGTGGGTAACTATGGTCATGAGGTCGAAATCACCGACCATTAGTACTGCGTTACAGGCATTTTCCGTTACTTCTCCATTGTGAATTTGATAGGCATGCTGAAATTTTAAGTTGTCGCAAGATGTGCCACCGATGAATGGTAGATCGCAATGCTTCTCGATACCTTCAAATAAACTGGTGATGTTCGTTCTGAAATCAGGGAACAGGAACAGAGCACGATTACCGCCTTGTGTGATCCCAGCCACCTGTCGCCCGAGTTCCTCGCCGGCTTCCATTGGATTCTCAACCGCGTTCGCTGCCTGAAAATTATGAAACTGGACTTCATCGGATTTAAGTCCAACGACTTGAACCGCGTACATGCTTTCATCCGCAAAGCCTCGCCCGATAATACCTTCGAAAGTAGCGCCACTCACGGGCACATCGCCGAATTTTTCAGCGACAGCATCGAGAATGTCTTCCTGCTCGTACCCGATCGTGGAGAAGACAAAGACAAAGTCAGGGGCATCCGCACCCAGCTGCTTGTGCGCCGTGTTTGCCGCCTCTAAACCCGCTTCATACCCGTCTACCTTGTTGCTGATTCCTATGCCTATTGATACTTTCATGCGATTCTCTCGTTAATATTTCGACTCCTATAAAGCGAACACAAAAAGTATAAACTCCCTTAAACCGAATGGTGCGCACCAGGGCAGGACCCAGTTATAGGTTTGCCTCATACTGCCACGCACCCGTCTTGAACACGTTGTCGGGGTCGTGCTTTGCTTTGAGTGCCCGCAGACGGTTCATGGTGGCTTCGGGAAACACGCCAAGCATCTCGGAATCGCTCTCTGGCATGGCATTGTTGAGATACGTGGTTACATGATATGAGCTCAGCTTTTGGACGAAAGCGTCACACCATTTCTTGCTCGCCGTGCGCTTTGAGTCATCGTCATCTGACCAGCTGATGATGGCGGTGCACCACAGGCGGCCGCCCCGAGCGGCGAAGGAAGTGGATTCGGGGTCGGCCTTTCCGACCGCTCCGTTAACTTCCATAAAAAGGAGAAACGTGGACAGTTTAGAAGCGAAGTCGGGTTTTTCGTCCCAATGCTGAACAACTGTGTCGACGATGCTGCTGACCGCGTTACTGTCACTGGGGTCCCAGTCGATGAACACCCCCTTGTCCCAGTAGTTTTCGCCGTAGGGTAAGAGATCATCCAGTGCCGCTTGAAGGGCTGTGTAGGGTAGCTGCGTGTCCTGTCGCACTATTGCCCCGCCTCCATAGGCCGCCAGCTCATCACAGGTGGTCGTAGCCGCCACTTCTGTCTCGCCAACGATTAGCGGGACCACACCACAGACAGGGTCGCCGTCCGGGGAGTGCAGGAACGCAAACTGCAGCGTTTCAGTTTCCTTACGCCCTGGATCTGCGATACGGCTCATCCAGGGGGTCATCACTTCTTTTGCTTTGTCGGCAGCCCACAAGATGGGAGCGCTGCGAATAATCCCGTTGTTAGGCATGTCTTCGAGCTTTAGGACAAACTCGGTCACGATTCCAAAGCTGGAGCCGTTCCCCCGCATGCCCCAGAAAAGCTCCGGGTCTTTGCTTGCATCCACGCGCATGACTTCACCCGCTGCGGTGACCATCTCATAACCGACGATGCTGTCGACGACCGCTCCCAGCCAGCGGCTCAGATGGCCAATGCCGCCTCCCAGTGCGACGCCGGCGAATCCGGTATGCGAGACAGTGCCTGTGATGCAAATAAGGTCGTGCAGTGCAGTCTCGTGATCGACATCACCA
Source organism: Parasphingorhabdus sp. (assembly GCA_047615875.1). Classification (GTDB taxonomy): domain Bacteria; phylum Pseudomonadota; class Gammaproteobacteria; order Arenicellales; family CAJQKF01; genus JBLHGU01. The sequence continues at coordinate 6,205 of JBLHGU010000166.1, read as the reverse complement.
CCATTGGCGCCCGCCTGGACAAAAACGAGTTTCTTCTCGGGGTCGACCCGGACCGCGGACATCATCATGAGATCGATCACGACTGCGTCGTTAGCCATCCCGTAGGGAGAATGGGCGCCCTTTCCGCGCACGGTGATCGGGATGTTGTTCGACCAACAGTAGTTCACGGTCGTTGCAACGTCCCGTACTCCCGAGGCGATGACGAAGCCCAGTGGATTCGCGTGAATATTCAGGTCGCGGTTCCATCCCCGGGAGCGTGCGGCGGTGAACGCTTCGTCGTCTGCTCGAGTAATCAACTCTCCGCGAAGAGTCGCCTTTAGGTCGGCCAATACATTGTCAGTCATGATCAGGTCCTTTCATTACGAATTGAGGTTACTTGAGGGCGTCAGGCTACAGTAACCCGGGTACCGGGTCTGTACTCGGCGTTTACTTCCCAGGTCAGCCTGACGGTTCGGTTGTCATGAGCGGATCATCGCTCGAATTCGATTAACTATCAACTTATTACCAGTGTACGAAAGTGGCCGAATCGAGAAGCTCAGCATGATCAACTGAGCGGCAGCTTTGGAGAATATAACAGGAGCACCTTTAAAATCGGAATCACCTACCCATACTTATTATGACAATCCCCAATCTTTGTTCAGTTTCAACTCTACGATGTGCTTGGGCAGCCAGTTCAGGTGGATAGATTTTATCGACGATTGATTTTACTTTACCCGACTCAATCATTTCCTTAAGTGCGAGTAATTCCTCCTCTTTTTCGCCGGCAAAGGCAAAAATTGCAGTCTTATCCGTAAATCTGGAAGTAAGAACGGATCTCAGCATGTCGTATATGCGAGGGTTTCCTATCAGATATCGCCCCTTGGGATTGAGTGAATTAACGCATTTGGAATAGGAGCTTCGGGCAACCATGTTAAAAATCACGTCGTAAGTCTGGCCGCTTTTTGTGAAGTCTTCTTTGGTATAGTCGAAGAAATGCTCAGCTCCGATCCGGCGTAGCATTTCTTCCTTCATGGTACTGTCAACTGCTGTTACATGAGCCCCCATTGCTTTAGCAATCTGCACCGCAAAGGTGCCGATGCTACCGCCAGCACCGTTAACCAATATCTTTTCCCCGTTTCGGATGTTCGCTTTTCTCATGAAATGAAGCGCATTCAATCCGCCTAGCGGCACTGCTGCCGCTTCTTCAAAACTCATATTTTGAGGCTTCGGCACAATTGTGTAATTGGCCGGTAAGCAGACGTATTCACCATATGCGCCAAATCGAAGATTGGTTGTCCCGAAAACCTGATCTCCCTTCTTGAACTTCAATACATCCTTGCCCACGGTTTCAACTTCCCCCGCAAAATATCCTCCCAGAACTTGCTTCTTTGGCCTCGTCACCCCCATCGCAACTCGCAAGGGTAGCCAGAACCATTTCACCGCGAAATTAAAGCTTCGTAGTTCACAGTCAGCCTTGGTTGCTTCAACTGCATGGATTTTTATAAGGACCTCATCATCCGAAGGTTCTGGTTTTTCTATCTCTCTAATCTGAAGAACGTCGGGTGCCCCATATTTTGTGTACACAATTGCCTTCATGAGGGTCATCCGTTTTTTTATTTGGAGGAAATACTGATTAACTCTTCAAAAACTAATCGAGGAGCCTTTATAAACCTAACATTAACATTATAAGGTTTCTGGCCTGATAACCTATTATCACTTAGTTGCCAGGGGTCTGCTGTTGGCCGAGGCTGTGCGAAAACGCCAAGAAATTGAGCAGGCGAAAATTTTTCTCCCACAACAACTCCACGATCTGCCTTATATTGACCTGCATTACCCACTCATAAATCGTATACAGCCATAAACAAGCCATGAAAACCCACTTTCTGTTTTCGGAAATAGTTTTCGCACAGCCTCGGCCGAAGGTCGCCGCTGACCAATTCGTTTTGAGCGGCAGCTTTGGAGAAAACAGTCGCTCAGAATCAGATTTTCAGAGGCAGAAAACGGCACAGACTGTGTGAAAACTAATTAGTAATAATATAAGTGGTGAATGCGCCCCAGGATATGATAAAAATTCACTTGAAAGTGGATAATTGCCTGCCAAATTAACGCAATTATCAACCGCAGGTGGGAATTGATTTAACTTCAGTACTAATAATTGGAGTTTTCACACACCCTGGGCACAAAGCAGGTATTGAAAGCTCAGAACTAAATGACGGCTTCCAGGTGGCAGCCGTTTGATTTTAAGCTCGGAATTGGTGCTTTCGGTAAATTACGAACACCCAGCTGTTTTTGATTTTCTGGAAAGTACTGGTGCCAAAACACTCGGGAAGTAAGTTAGATTTCGGTAAGCAGCTATACTGTCCTCAGAATTCTGGACATAAGTAATAGGTAATGGATATAACGCATGCAATGCCCAAAATGTGACAACATCTCGCTTAAAACCGCAAAAGTATCGAAGTCAAATATCGAACTGGACAGCTGTCCTTCCTGCAAAGGACTCTGGTTTGACAAAAACGAGTTAACCGAGATATTGGGAAAACGTGCCGAAAAATATTTCGAAATCCCCAAATTTGCTGCTCGGAATCTAAAATCCAAATGCCCGAAATGCTCGGGAGCCCTATACGAGTTTTGTTATCCCGACACTCTGACACTGGTTGACGCCTGTATAAACTGTTCCGGAATATGGTTAGATGATCTCGAATGGAAGCAAATTAGTGAGCAACGCAATCCAGCCAAACAAATGACTTGCCCGAAATGCGCTAAACAGCAGAAGCAATCCAGCACCTGTAGCAATTGCGGTATAATTGTTGGCAAGTATCTTGGCGCAGAACAAGTAGCAAAAGAGCCTCGAAATGATACGGTTTCCGTAGCAAGCACCAATCTTAAAAAATCATTCAATAGCGCCAACTTCAGAAGGGCGCAAAGTTCCTCCAATGTGTTTAAACAACTCGAATTTGTCAGGGACGAGCTAATCGAGATGCCCGGAATAAATGAAATGCCTTCTGGTGGCATCGGCAGCTTTGCTTCCAGAATAGGCTATGCGCTGTCATTAGGATTCAAGGAAAAGGAAATATTAGTTTTTGGACTGCTACAGTGGGCTGCTGTTGCCCTTGCCTATCTGCTCTGGGTACAAATGCTCGACTGGATCCCTGAGGAGGTTTGGCGCAGCGCCGAGAATTCTAAGTCAGGATCGGTGGCCGACTATGTATTGGCCGCCTGGGGTATTCTGTGTATTGGATTAGCAGCGTATCCGATTGGTATATTAACCGGCTGCATGGGCGCCGCTCACTTTCTGCACCGGCAAGGGCAGTCCTCTACGGTGGCTAAATGTCTACACTTGGTTTTGCCGCGCAGCTGGCCCTTGTGGATATTTCACTGGGTGGATGGCTACATAACAACAAGACAAATTCTGAGCCGACTGCCCCAAAAGGATGACAGAAGAACGGCGGCTGACAAAGCCTTGAGTGAGGCACTATACTACGCCTGGAAGATAGGTGTATCTGGCGTTCTTCCAAGCATTCTCACCGGCTACAGCCTCGTCAGATCCGGCAAAAACTCGGTGTTCTTTGTGAAAGACAACTTTATGGAAGTGGCCAAACTTCGCCTCGGCTACTCTGCCCTATGCTGGATCGTTGGCATTGGTTCCTATATTGGTATGATATTTTTGCTTATGAACGTAGATATCCTTCCAGACGACGACGAACTCTACTCCCACATTTATACCCTCTACCTCTGGGCCGCATTACCCATACTTGTTGGCCTATCGTTTGTTATGCTGCTGCTGCGGCCAATCTACGTGATTTCCATATGCGACCTTTATTCGGACTACCTGGAAAGGCAAGGTAAGAAGGCAAGCATGCCAGAAGATCTGCCAAAATCCATAAGCGCGTTTGTTGCCTTTCTGGCGGTATGTATCATCGTGGCGGCTGTTTTCCTGTTCCGTGACGAAATGGGTATTTCGGGCATGCTCGCTACACCATATGGTCAGGAATAAAACCGCTAGGTAAATCAATAGCTAATGCGTTGGAATTAGGGAGCAGCATGCCTATTTTCAGTAAACTGACTCACTTCCTGATGGAAGGCATCAGCTGTAATGGGCAATCCACAAAGGGTTAAACAATCGTAGTGGGCACCTTTGAGACCTTCGCGATGGATTTTTGAGCGACTGGTTTAGATGGCTTTTCGAGGTAAATGCTAAGTTTGAAAATTTTGCCCCACCCGACCAGGTAAGTTCTCGTAAGCTGCCATTCAAATTATGGGGTCGTTAGGCAGATCTCGATCCAAAGCGGAAGTAGGCACACATAAAAATAAATTTGCAGTACAATGAGAACCGTAACTATATTTAATTCGAATCTTAAACTATAACTAAATTGCCCATGTTAAATCGTCTAAAAGAGTATTTTGAGAAAAAACGCAAGGAAGAGCATGAAAAACAATTGAAGAAAACACTGGCTGAGAAGTGTGCCGAAATAGGAAAAGAGTATGGTTCTCACGGGGAAGATGAAACTGAGTATACGGTTGTAACAATAAACGGGGAGACCATAAGAGTTCGAAAAGAAGAGATCACCATCAGGAGTGTCACGGGTTACAAACAAAATAAATAGCTGAGTTATTACGTTTATGGAGATACGTAGAAGGTTTTTAAACTAGGCTGATACGGGGAGCAGGTTTAAGTGAGTAATCTGCAAATCGATTTGACGCTGTAAATTATTCTGTGTAACTGCCACGGGTTAAATGTAATCCGCGATGCGGTTTTCAAAAAGAATCATAAACCGATTCAGTGCTGGTTTCCAATTCTGGATTGGCATACTCCAATTCTTTGACGCATCCATAATGGCCAGGTAGATGACTTTCTTAGCCGAGTCATCAGCCGGAAAAACTTTTCGCTTCTTGGTCGCTTTGCGAATCACGCTGTTGAGCGACTCAATCGCATTGGTCGTGTAGATGGCCTTTCGAATCTCTGGCGGGTAGTCGAATAGCGTGTTTAGGTTCTCCCAATTCGATCGCCAGGATTTGCTGATCTGCGAGTATTTTTCGTCCCAGCGTTCGGCAAACTCATCGAGCGATTTTAGTGCTTCTTCCTCAGTTGCCGATCTGTAAATTTCTTTTAAATCTGAAGTGACTGCCTTGTAGTCTTTCCAGGTCACAAACTTGAGCGAATTGCGCACCATGTGAACGATGCATAGCTGGATCTGGGTCTCGGGGAATACCGTATTAATCGCATCAGGGAAACCTTTCAAACCATCGATGCAGGCGATCAGAATATCCTGAACACCCCGGTTCTGTAGCTCGGTTAAAACGTTAAGCCAGAACTTGGCACCCTCGTTCTCCGCAAGCCACAGGCCCAGTAACTCCTTGTGGCCTTCCAGGTTGACGCCCAGCGCGAGATAGACAGCCTTGTTTGTTAGGCGACAATTATCTTGTCCGATGGTCTGGTAATTGCAAGTTTTGTCTCGAGCCCGGGATCGAGCACGCTACCGATGGTGATTTTCTGCAAAGTCAAACTCGGCATCAACTGGGTTTGCGTAAAACCTGACAAAATGCGTCAAAATTTGACATTGTTATCAAATAAAATTGTCAATCCCCCAGGCTACCTGCAAAGTAAAACGATGTAACTTATTGATTTTTAATAATATATTGAATGCATATGAAATTGGCCTCAGCATTGCAACATATTACAACATGAAACGACTTATGTTGATTTCAGATACAGATTTAATCTATTAATCCAAGAGGTAATACACATGAAGAAGCAACAAACTGGTTTTACATTAATCGAACTGAATAAATATTTTAATGATCTAGTCTTAAGGCACCATAACGTGATTTGAGAAACGTTAGGTATTTTTTTTACATATTGTTTATTTAGAGTTGGCCTTGCATTTAGTTTCCCGTTGCAAGATTTACCGTTTACTTTTCTAGACACGTGTATGTTGAGTCGGTTCTTCTTCGAGCCGTATTAAATCACAATTAATCGTTACACCCTTGATAGAGATGAATTTATGAATAGTCGTTTTTCAAAAAAAAGAGTGCTGCTTTATAGTGGCTTGCTTGCATTTGCCATGTCGTCAGCTTACGCAGCATCACCTGACATCACACCGTTGGTCTTTGCCAATGATTACGTAAGCACCGGCGCTGGTGCGGAGGTCATCGGCGATATTAAAGCCAATAATTATGTAACCACCGGTGCAAATTCAAGTGTTACTGGTTTAATTCAGACCGGAGC
>JBLHGU010000165.1:0-10976 GCA_047615875.1 Parasphingorhabdus sp. | reverse complement strand
TAACTTTTCTTAGGCGGTAGTCAAGATTGTTCAGTTTGGTGCGCAAGGTGCGAATACTGGGAAGATCAGTATCGTTATAACCATACTGCGCGATTAACCGCTGTGCACCTGTTGTGCGCTCAATGGCGTGTAAATACGGGTGGTGCGAAAGGTGGGGTCAGTTTTTCCTGTCGGCTCGACGATGGATTGAATATTGCTAAGCAATTCAGGTAAATAAAATTCTGCTCCAGGCCTACCACAGGATACGTGGCACGCCGGCTGAGCGCTGCCATTTGAACTTTCTCGTTGGCCTTTTCTGATGGTGCACCGGTTCCACCCTAATACAGATTCTGCAAAACGTTGACCGCCTCGACCTATAATATTAACAACCTTAGCCATGAAACAACGTCGGTCAGATCTTTCAAGAGTCTCGGCCGTAGACTTCCACAAAAAAATACCTCTGGGGTTACACTAGATTTTTTACTGTAATCTTCATAGCCCGAAGTTTAATGATTTTTGAAATTCTTGTTTGGGATAATTCTTTTTTTCCGCAGCCCTTGAGCTTCTCCTTGCATTTTCTTCACAGTCATTTGCAGTTGATAAAATGACCCTCATGCTCGACTGGTTTGTCGACCCTGACCATGGTCCTATTATTATTGCGCAGGAAAAAGGTTACTTTTCCGAACAAGGCTTAGAGATAGAAATCATTCCACCGGCCAACCCTTCAGATCCGCCGAAACTAGTGGCTGCTGGAAAGGCAGACCTGGCGGTTTCATATCAACCTAAACTACATCTTCAAGTTCACCAGGGACTGCCATTAATCCGTGTAGGAACCTTAATTGCGACCCCTTTAAACTGGTTATTGGTACTAGAAGATGGTCCGATTAAATCAATCGCTGATTTAAGGGGCAAGAAATTTGGCTTTTCTGTTGCGGGTGTAGAGGAGGCTCTTTTAACGGCGATCCTTAAAAAGCATGGTCTACTTTTCAGCGACATCGAACTCGTCAATGTTAACTGGTCGCTTTCACCATCGCTGATGTCGAAACAAGTCGATGCTGTGATTGGAGCATATCGCAATTTTGAGCTCAACCAAATGGATATCGAAGGTGTCCCAGGTCGTTGTTTTTATGTCGAAGAAGAAGGCTTGCCGGCTTACGATGAACTCATCTACGTTGCCCATAAAGACAATATGAATAAGGAAAAAATTGCCCGTTTTCTGGCAGCAACAGAAAAAGCTACGCAATATATTGTCAATCACCCAAAACGAAGCTGGGAGGTTTTCTCCAGCACTGCCATAGAACTTCAGGACGAATTAAACAAGCGCGCCTGGGTCGATACGTTGCCACGATTTGCACTGCGTCCTGCTGCTTTTGACGTGGGTCGATATCGTACGATGAAAAGATTTTTCGCAGAAGCCGGTTTACTGCAAGGTAAGGCATTACCTGTTAGTCGTCTAGCGATTGATGTCACAAAATGACAGTCATCGATAAAAGCATCGACGACTTCAGGTCAAAAATATTTGCCGGCTGGCGTCACGCTGCTGGCACGGCGTGGCCAGATTATGTCGATCATGAATTCGTACGAGGCCTGGGTAATGGCAGCTTACCGAGGTCTGCGTTCATTGATTATCTGATTCAGGATTATATTTTTCTGATCCATTTCTCACGCGCCTGGGCGCTTGCCATTGTTAAGTCCGAAACTCCCGAACAAATGCGCGGTGCGGCTGCGACTGTTAACGCATTGATAAACGGAGAGATTCAGCTTCATGTCAGAATTTGCGCGCGAGAAGGTATCACTGAAGTGCAATTGTTACAGGCCAAAGAAGAACAGGAAAACCTGGCCTATACTCGATACGTCATGGATGCCGGCTTGTCTGGAGATCTACTCGATCTACTAGCAACACTAGCGCCTTGTGTTTTTGGTTATGCTGACATTGGTTATCGACTATCGCAATGCCACGACACTACAGCACTCTATCGCGAGTGGATCGATACCTATCATTCAGATGACTACAAACCGATATGTGTTTCAGTCGCATCACTCATTGAACAAGTAGCTTATGCTAAGCTCGGCGCCCAACCAGAGCAAAATTCACGTTGGTCAGTACTGTGCCATCGCTTTAAAACAGCAACTCGACTGGAAGTAAGTTTTTGGTCAATGGGTCTTCGGCTGGGCAACTCGGATTGATGCCAGAGTGTCGATGAATAGTATGGGGTCAGTATCTTCAGGGTTAAGTATTACTGGTAGCTTTCATCGCGACACCGTTGTATTTTTTTCAGACATTTCATTCGAACTTAAACAAGGCTGTTGGACTTGCCTTCTAGGCCCTTCGGGTGTTGGGAAATCGACCTTGCTAAGATTACTAGCAGGGTTATCAACTGGTGGTCAATTTAACGGACAAATACGTGCCAGTCACGATTCCATAGTAACCAATAATATTGCCAATTTGGTTTCCTATATGGCGCAATCCGACCTGCTTTTTCCGTGGTTAAATGTTCGTCAAAATATCATGCTCGGCCAGCGCCTTCGCCATGAAAAAAATACAGATAGTCGTGATCAGAAAAATGTTGATCATCTCATTGACCAGGTAGGTCTCAGTGCTCATGAACATAAACGACCGCACCAATTATCGGGTGGTATGCGCCAACGTGTCGCACTGGCACGTACCCTGATGGAGGATCAACCGATTGTCCGGCTGGATGAACCTTTTTCAGCATTAGATGCGCGTACCAGAGACGATATGCAAAGCCTTGCATTCGATATGCTAGAAAGCAAAACCGTACTACTAGTGACTCACGACCCGGCTGAGGCAGTGCGTCTCGCACATCAACTTTATGTAATGTCAGATGACAGTATTGATAGCCATCAAACACCCCCAAATTTACCACCACGCGAAGTAGAAAACCCCATGACATTAGCCGCTCATGCAGAATTACTGAATGTCTTGAAATCGTGATAGCCCTCATTCGATGTTTTTGGTGGATGCAATGAAGGCAGACCCACCGGTTAGCAGGCAAAAAATCAACAACAGAGATTTGGCTGTATCGGTATTGATTATTCTGATCGGCTGGCAGTTGGTGGTCTGGATTACAGAGGTACCACGTTACATATTACCCGGGCCACTAGCGGTGGCCGAAGCGCTCGTTAAATATGTCGATTTGCTTGCTATGCACGCCTGGGTGACCGCCATTGAAGTTGTAGCTGGGCTAATACTAGGAATTTTACTGGGCATGGTCACGGCCATGTACCTAATTATGTCGGCTACGGCAACGCGTTATATAATGCCCATTCTTGTTATCAGTCAAACCGTTCCAGTGTTTGCACTGGCCCCAATATTGACGCTTTGGTTTGGCTACGGGATAGGTTCCAAAATTGCTATGGCTGTACTGATTATTTATTTTCCAGTTGTATCCAGTTTTCTGGATGGTTTGCGCGCTACGCCAAAAGGTTTTCTCGATCTGGCCCAGAGTATGCGGGCGACTAAGTTCAATACCTTAATTCAGGTTAGATTACCCGCTGCTCTACCATCACTCTCGTCGGGTATCCGTCTTGCGACTGTCTATGCACCCATCGGTGCAATTATTGGTGAGTGGGTTGGTGCATCACAAGGGCTGGGTTATCTAATGCTGCTCGCTAATGGACGGGTCAAGATTGATTTGATGTTCGAAGCGCTCGTTACTTCGTGTATTTTTACACTGCTATTAAGAGCCGTCACCAATGTACTGTGTAATAAGCTTGATGAATGGGCAGGGCAATCGCATTAGGCTAGTCGTTGAGTGGCCCTGGTGGAGTTAAAATACCGCTATCAGAGGGCATCTAGAGCTAATTTCAAATGAGCACTGAATGACCACTGCCACTAAGAGGCGGGCAAATCTGGAAGTGGAAATTTTCAATCTAGTTTTAACTCAAAAAATCTAATCTAGACTGTGTCTCGACGTCTACCTCTGAACAAATTGTTTCAGGCGATACACGCTCTCGTACGCATCCAGCGAACTCATCAATCAACGTCTGAACAGAACCCGGAGTATTGACCAACAGGAGATCACCGAAAGTTTATCATTGAGATATCAGACCTTAGATTCCCCGGCCGGCAATTTGTGCGATAGCATTTGCTACTGGTTGCCAATGTGCCGGTAAGAGATTGTGTCCCATATCATCTATATACAGGTATCGACTTCCGGGAATTGAATCGGCAGTTTCTTTTCCTGCCGAAGGTGGTATCAAATTATCAGCACCACCGTGAATGACCAGGGTGGGTAAATTTAGTTTTTTTAATGCCGGGCGCCTGTCACCGCTGGCTATAGCCGCCGCCATTTGATATGGCCAGCCAGCAGGGTGATAGCAGCGCTGGAACGACCGTTCGATAATGTCATGCGTATAACCTTCATCAAAATGAGGTCCGCTAATTTCTCTATACCCTTCGACCTGTAAGTCGACCCAGGCATCAGGGTTATTTAAATCAAGGGTCAGAGAAGCGGAGACAGCATCGTCGTTCCCTGTTAATTCTTTCATATTAGCCTTTCGCCATGATGTTGACATGATTGACGTTAAGCTAGAAATTCGGTGAGGGTATTCAATCGCCATGGTTTGAGCGATCATTCCACCTAGAGAAACACCTGCAACATGGGCAGAACCTATATTAAGAGTATCTAGCACAGCAACCGTATCCGCAGCCATATCTGATAGCGTATAAGGCGGATTGGCCAATTTTCCGGCCATGACATTTTTCATATCAGGGGGATTCCCCGGCGTTTTACTGGAAAGTCCAACATCGCGGTTATCGAATCGAATGACTCGGAAACCCCGGTGCATGAATTCTGCACAAAGATCATCAGTCCAGTAGACCAATTGGCTACCCAGGCCGGAAATTACAATAAGAGTAGGATCAGTGGTTTCCCCCAGAACTTCATAGGTAATGTTGGTTTCCCCATTGGTGGCATAGCCGGTCTGCATATTTCTTACCCGAACGTGTAAATGTCTAGTGATTTATCATATCCCAAACCGGTTCATTTCTTAATCAAAAAAATTGATTGACGGTAATCAATAATTGGATTTGACCCGTTGGTGAAGTCACTCTACGTTCACAGTCGGCATTCTAACGTTCTTAGGCAGAGTCTCAACTCAATGACACAGCACTGGTTTCGCTTCGTGGATACAATATCGACAACTCAGACGACAATTATTATTTGCCTGACTGCGATTTGTTTCGGTACGGTACTCTGGTTTGCCAGGGAGTTGCTGGATAGCGGTATCGCCTCGCCCGCAATCGCATTATATCGGTATGGTATTTCAGCGCTTTTATTTTTTTATGTTTTACCATTAAAAGGGCCGTTGTTCCGCGAGACAGCGTGGGCCGAGCTTGCTGAGGGTTTTGTGGGTCTTGGGTGGACCGGCTTTGTTGAGGCATTGAGGGTTGTACCAATTGCTTCGGCCAGCGTTATCTATATGACTTATCCGTTATTTACCTTAATTGGTTCCTGGTTACTGATTAGAAATGTTCCCAGCAGAAAGTCATGTGTTGCGGGCTCAGATTAGTGGCCACTTTTCTTGCCTATGCATCATCAGGGCTCCGTAATGATGCAATCCATTCGCTGACAGTCGTTTTTGTAGCGCCAATCGCATTTGGTTTATCAATAGCAGTTTTGACTGACATGCTCATCAATCTTTCCCCGCTTCAGTGCCTTGCCGGTTTTACCGGTGGTGCATCAATCGGGCTATTACCCATTGTATTAAGTCTGCCGATTGAATCTGTTCTGCCTGATCGAGCAGAGTTTTGGACCTACCTGATTTTACTTGCCTTTCTGACTGGACTAATACCGCAATACCTTTGTTCTACATTAGCATCGATTCTCGGACCTACGCGTTCTGCCATGGCCGGCCGCATCGAATTAACAACGATGTTCGTGATCAGGTTTCTGGTCTATGGCGAATCGATTGGTTGGATCCTGATATTTTCGGGGATGTTGGTGATGGTTGCGATTTTGATCACGCCAGCAATTAGTTCGAATCGACGGGCTATCCGTTTTGATGAATAGAATCCCTAATCCAGAATTTAATAAACTGGTAGTAGTCCTTCATATTTCTTCTTATTACAGCCTCAGGTAATAAATGAGATTAGTTAGGGAATCTTCTTAACTATCAATTTGTGACCTATCCGACTGAAGAGCGGTCTCTAATAGCGAAGAGCGATGATTTTGTTTGGGTAATTTTGCCCTGACTATATCTTTGGGGTTTGGTACCCGAGATATTTCTTCCAATCTTGTGGCGGGCTTTTATGCGAGAGATCTATTTGAGAACGGTGCTTAAATAGCGATGAAAAACTGTGACGGTACACTTGTATGTATTGGTACAGCAAAAGCTACCGTCATTCACGAAAATGGTTCAAAGCTCACAATACCGAATGCGGAATTAGTTGCGAGCCGGGTTGGTATTGCTAAGGCAGGTATTGTTAAGAAGTAGTGGCACTAATCGATTGGCCTGGTAAAGACAATATTAGTCTTCGCCAGGCATTGTTACAGACTTGTTACTCTGTTTTTTGCTTCCTGTATCTGAATGTCCTACCTTACCCTGTAGCGCTTAAAAGCAATCGTTCTTGCTTTTGCATGACACTTTCGAACAACTCAAGCGAACGGTAGAGGCGCATTTTGGTCGCACTCAGGCCAATATCCAGATAGTTGTTGATTTCTCGAAGTGTAAGCTCGAGGAAATAGCGTAACACGAGTACTTCACGATCCCGTTGCGGTAATCCAGACAGAACCTTGCTAACCATTTCTTCTGTTCCATTTGAATGTTTAGTAACCGTCATATTGTCTTCGTGAATTTCAATCAATGATCATAAATTATCACTTAGAATATGACGTGAACGTTTCCGTGCAATGTCATGGCATTGGCGATCACCAATGGCAAACAACCAGGTTCGAAAACTCGCATCCTGGCGAAAGCTTCGAATCGCACGAAACACACGCAGTTCGGCTTCTTGTGCAGCATCTTCAGCATCCTCGCAGTTTCGCAGATAGGCGAAACATCTGGCGCCTATCATTACTTTTATTTCTCAATTGCAATCAGCCTGATGCTTCTTCATGAGGATCGGGCGCGTCCTCAATTCGCACGATTCTGACTTTGCCCACGCGTCGACCGTTATGATTTATTATTTGCAACTGGAATCCATTTTCTAAAATTTCATCACCGGTTTCAGCCATCATTGATAATCGGCGTATAAATAAACCACTGAGTGTATAAGCTTCCAGTTCATCACTCACTTCCAGGCTGGTGGCTCGTTCCAGATCAGCGAGTGACACCAGTCCGTCGACTTCCCAGGTTTTGATCATCAATTTCATCTTCGATTTCACCAACGATCTCTTCCAGTAAATCTTCCAGCGTGACAATACCGATAAACCGCCCGTATTCATCGACAATACAGGCCATATGGGCGCGTTTGATTCGCATTAAATCGAATAACCGAGCTATTCGTTGAGATTCGGGCACAACCATGGCTTCGCGTTTGAACTTTTTGAGTTCGCCCCAGGGCTCATCTTAACCATTAAAAATCGCGCGTTGAATATCCTTGTCTAGAATAATACCGATCAACTCATCGTCATTTTTACTGTTAGTCAGTGGAAAACGTGAATGAATGGTTTTTCGCATCACACTTAGGTTCTCTTTTGCGGTACCTGAAACATCGAGTACCTGCGCCGAACTGATCGGTATCATGATTCGCCCCACATGCCGGTGATCAAACTCGAACAGGTTGTGTAACATTTTCGCTTGCGACTCGTGGATTTCTCCATGCTCTTTGGAAGTGGTCACGAGCCCTCTGATTTCATCACCGGTAAATACTTCTACGTGACTAACTTCAGCAATATTAAGCATCGACAAAATCGCATTGGCGGCACGATTGAAAAGCCAGGTCAGTGGTAGTAATAACACATACGAAAGGTGTAGCGGATAGGCCACCCAGATTGACACGGGTTCTGCTTTTCGAATCGCCAGAGTTTTAGGCACCTGCTCCCCGATCACAATGTGCAGCGCTGAAAAAATCAGGAAGCCGATAATAAAGGCCATGTTGTGAATCACTGATTTCGACATGCCCATTTTTGAAAATAAAGGTTCGAGAACGACAGCCACAGCAGGCTCACCGACCCAACCCAGACCTAACGATGCCATAGTTATCCCTAACTGGCAGGTGGCCAGGTAAGCTTCAAGATTGGCTTGAATTTTAACCGTTAATTTCGCTGCCGAACTCCCTTCATTTGATAGAGCTTCGATACGAAAACCTCGTGCCTTAACCAGTGCAAATTCAGCCGCCAGTAAAAACCATTGGCGACTAGTAACCGCACGATCACCGTGATGTTGGAAAGGTTTTCCATCATTAATTTTAAATTTATGGGTATCGATGAAAAAAAACTTCTATGATGTTTCGGTGGTTAGGCTTAAAAAAATAGCTGACATGCCTGGCAGTTGGTCGGATGACGATTACCGACATCTATTGACCGAGCTGGAAGTCGACGGGCTAGACGACGCGAGTGCCAGCGATTTAACAGATATGACCGTCATGGCATTACAGGATATGGTTGCCGCTACCGCCGCTGAAGCCGTCTTGAGTTACAAACTGTGCGGGCGTGTTTCTGCAGGTTCGCGACGTAACATCGTAGAGGATTTACTCGCGCAGCAGAGAGCCTGGCAGGAAGTTTCGGATATTAGACTACATTCAGCGATTTATTCAGCAGCAGTCTTATTGAGAAAGACATTTCCTGGCCTCTTCGATAACCCCGATATGATGCGTCTTGAACTTGAAGTTACTGCAGTAACAACCGAAGCCGCGGCATTATTTTCGAAAAAACCTGAACCGGCCTTTGTCACCCGTATGCTGGCTGACGCTATGAGTGAGAATAGTATTCTCGAAGGTCTATTTGATGAACAATTGCTAGCAAAAAGCTTTCCCGAAGCCTGTGGGATAGTTTGGCGTTGTGAATTCTCCGATCATAAGGTTGAATTAAATCCCTCTGTGAGACTGACCATCTATTCATCCAGGCATTGGTTAAAGGCCATGGAGTCGGTTTCAGACTTCAAGTCCAGTGCCTACAATGACAGCATCTTTGGAGAGATAATTCATGGATGAATATGACTCAAGTGAATGGGAAGAGTCTTTGACCCTTACGTACAACGAATATTCTAACCAGTTCGTTGATTTTGCTCCAAAACTGGCCGCTGCAATTGGAGCCTTAATATTTGGCTGTAGTTTAGCCCATGCTTTACGGGTAATCAGTAGAAAACTAGATCGAAATCTGGACTCGCTATTCCAGGATTCGGCTATTGCTGATGATACCGGCCAGAAAAAAATACGACGATCCTATGCAGTCATTGTCAGCAATCTGGTGTTATGGATGGTTATCATATTTTTCATATCCTTTACCGCCAACCTGCTTGGCTGGCATCTGGTTTCTACCTGGATTGCTGGTTTTGGAATTTACATCCCTAATTTGATCACAGGCTTGCTGATTATCCTGGGTGGTTTTCTGCTGGGTAGCGTTATAATCAAAGCTGTGATGAACACCGCTCTTTCAGGTGGTCTCGATCATGCGGAAGGACTGGGTCGTATCGTTCAACTGGTTATTATGTTTACTGCGTTAATAATAGGTGTCGAACAGATTGGTATTAACGTTAGTTTTCTTAGTAACATTTTAACAATCATTATTGGCGTACAATACCTGCGCAAACACTGTCGCATTGGCGAGGTTATGCAAATTGGTAATGTTGAAGGCAACATTGTCGAAGCAACTCAGACCTCGATTGGGCTTGATACCGATTATGGACGTTACGTTATACCTGCTAGCCAATTCCAGGAACAGATCAGCAGCTTCAGAGCGAGTAATGAGCCTTCGAAAGAAGTCACTGACCTGATAGCAGAACCAGCCCCCAAAATGTCTGATCATAAAATAGATCTGGCTCTTGCTTTTCTACAATCGCAGCCAGCTGCGGCTGCAGGTATTTTAGAACTACAGCCAATTGAATAGGTTGCTGAATTTGTTAGCGGGATACCCTATATGCTCGGGGAGATCCTGTTAGGAAAGATGCTACCTCAATATAGTGCCCGGCTATTCAAAATCCTTGGTCCCAGCACTTCATCCGCGATGCTTTCTGATATGGAAACAAGTCATATTGCTTCGATTGTAAGACTTGTCGGTAAGCAAAAGGGTAAACATCTACTTGAGTTGTTACCCGACAAAACCAGTATCGCGTGCAGGCTCCTTCTCAATTATTCTGAGGAAGCTGTGGGTGCATGGATGTTGGCCACCGTGCCGAGCATACTCGATGACTGTAATGTTGAAGATGCACTCAATCGAATCAGTTTGGAAACCCAAGCCTCCGATATTGGTTCGATTTATGTGATCGATAGGAAAAGAATTATAAAAGGCGTATTGAGCCTGACTTCGTTAATACGCTCAACAGCGAATACTGCAGTAACAGCGGTGATGGATAAGAATCAGGAATCTATATCGGCGCGAACCGCACTTATAACGGTGATAAGGAATCCCGCATGGAGTCTTAAGGATAACCTTCCTGTGACTAACAGGAACCGGCAATTAATCGGTGTTTTGCGCTACGCCGACCTCCGCAAAGGCCTTCACCAAATTTCTGCAACAATGGATCGACCCGATGGTGATGATCCTATAGCGAGTGTTTATGAATGCTATTGGAAAATCCTGCTCATCCTGTTCGATACCGTCGCCGATATAACCCGTTCAAAAACACGTTAGAGGTATTTGGATGGTTGAGGCAATAAACGATAGAAGCAAGCCCATAGCAGCGTTAAATCGGACCTTTCTACTCAATTTCCCGAAAGAAGCCGCGCGCAAGCTCGAAACTATGTTGACGCAGGAATCGGCTGAATAATTGGGCGACCAATCGACCTATATTCTGATTCCGGTGTGGCGACAGCTAGCGCCTGATCTGGCGGATAAACTGTTGTTGCAGCTCCCTGAGAATTCTGCGATAGA
>JBLHGU010000164.1:0-11011 GCA_047615875.1 Parasphingorhabdus sp. | reverse complement strand
ATCATGGGTGACAAAATAGATTCCACTGGAAGCTTCGTTGTTGCGGACCACCTGACTGGTGTCAATATTTTCAGTAGACCATAAATCAATAAGGCATTTGCCGAAGTGATCATCGCCAACTCTCGTTATATAAGCAACTGTTGCGTCCTGGCGAGCGGCCGAGATGGCGCAGTTGGACGTGTCACCACCGAATCCCTGCACGAGCAAACCGTCGGGCCTTTGGTTGAATTCCACCATGGCTTCGCCAAGACAAATTATATCGGGCATTTGAATAGTTGCTCGGTGTTAAGGATGACCAATAGTTTGCAGCCTTTGCGTGGCTTCAACACATTGCTGGGTGATAAGCGACCAATTGGATTCAGAAACTTGTTGTCGTGTAGCTATCCAGGACCCGCCAATTGCGGACACTAGAGGGAGCTCGAGATACTCGTGCATATTGTCTAATGAGACACCACCTGTGGCACAAAAATGTATGCCATAGCCACCGTAGGGCCCAGCAAGGGCGCGAAGAAACTTTGGTCCACCGGCCGGTCCCGCAGGGAAAAACTTTAGGTATGTACACTCAAGTTTTACCGCAAACTCAAGTTCCGTAGGCGTCATCACCCCAGGCATAAAAGGAATATTGCGTTCCTGAAACTGTTTTACGATATCCGAGTTAAGCCCAGGGGCCACAGCGAAATGCACCTCGGCATCGCAAACCTGATCTGCCTGCTCTGCGGTTAACACGGTGCCCGCCCCGACGATCATCTCTGGATAATTCTGACGTATGGCCTTTATGGATTCTAGACCTGCTGAAGTTCTCAGTGTTATCTCTAATATGTTTATACCGCCCTTGAGAACAGCCTCAGCCAGTGCCTGGGCCCTATCGGCATTCTCAATCTCGACTACGGGAATGATTTTATGGTTTTGAATATTCTCAAACATAATTAGGTTAACGTCCCATCCAGCCGCCATCAACGGTAATGATGGTGCCATGCAGATAATCAGAAGCAGGAGAAGCCAGGAATACTACCGGACCAGCAAAGTCTTCTGGTGCTCCCCAGCGGCCTGCCGGAATACGTTCCAGTATTGATTTGCTGCGGGCCGGGTCGTCTTGCAATGCCTGAGTATTGTCAGTACGAATATAACCTGGAGCAAGGGCATTCACATTGACACCTTTACTGCCCCATTCATTTGCCAGGGCTTTGGTTAATTGTCCAATAGCGCCTTTGCTCGCAGCATAGCCGGGGACTGTGATGCCACCTTGGAAGGTCAGCAGCGAAGCAGTAAAAATTATCTTCCCCGAGCCTCTTGCAAGCATATTTGCACCTACGGCTCTGGATAAAAGAAACTGCGCATTCAGGTTGACCTCAATTACGGTATCCCAAAATTCATCGGGGTGTTCAGCAGCAGGGGAGCGCATAATCGTTCCTGCATTGTTCACTAGTATATTTATGTCCTGATGTTGTTTATTTAAAGTGGCGATAAATCCCCTTAAAGCATCCCGATCGGAGAAGTCGCAGGCGTAGCCGGTAAAACGTCGACCCAGACTATTGACGGCTTTTGCAATGGCACTATTTTCGGGCTCCATGCTTGCACTTACACCGATAATATCGGCACCAGCTTCAGCTAGCGCTATAGCCATGGCCTTGCCAATGCCACGTCTACTGCCCGTTACCAGGGCAGTTTTTCCCAGTAAGGAAAATTGATTCAGAATGCTCATTAGGCGGCCTCGCTGCTAACCTGGATTAAACTCTTCAACGCACTGGGGTTACCACTCAGATCAGCCAGGGTCTCACCTACTTTATCTAATTGCTGAACATTGGTAATAATCGTGTCGCAGTCAATGGATCCCTCTGCAATCATCTGAATGGCCATATCGAAGTCGTCGGGTGTATAAACTCTTGCACCTAATAATTCTATTTCTCGCCAGAAAAATTTGAACAAATCGATACGCGGAGGTTGCGCATGAATGGCCACCATGACAATACGACCGCGAGCGGCAGCGGCTTCGGTCATGCAGTCAACGCCGGCCTGGCTACCAGAGACTTCAAATATTACTTCGGCACCCTTACCACTAGTTTTTTCGTAGATGAACTCACCGATATTTACTTCAGCAGGGTTAATAGTAACAAAGCCTAATGATTGGGCAATTTCTATACGGCTGGTATTAATCTCAGAAATGTAGACGTTTCCACCACGGGCCTTTGCGACCATAGCGATGAGAATTCCAATCGGGCCGCCACCGATGATGAGAACGTCTTCGCCAGCAATCAGCCGACTCCGGTTAACGTCGTGACAGGCAACTGCAGTGGGTTCCACTAAAGCCGCATGTTTTAACGACAGGTCAGCGGGTAGCTTATGTACAGTATGAGAAGGTACTGTCCAGTTTTGTTGTAGAGCGCCATCTGTATCAAGCCCAAGAAATTTCAGATTATGGCAAATGTGCTTGTTACCATTATTGCAGGCTGGGCAATCGTTACAATGATCTAATGGACGAACTACAATGTTGTCGCCAGGTTGGGTATTAGTGACGGCAGAACCGACAGCTTCGACAGTGCCAGACATTTCATGCCCAATAATTCGTTCGCAGCCAACACGACCATCCATATTGCCATGATAAACGTGCAGATCAGTACCGCATAAACCACAATAGGCTACGCGTACCCTCACTTCATTTGCGGATGGCTCAATCGGGGCGCAAGCACCGATAGTAAATGCCTTATCACAATTGTAATAAGAGGCTTTCATTAGAATATCTCCTTGGGATAGATTCTTTAAACGGGATTAGTTATTAATAAACCCTGTTGAGCAGATTAGGCGAAGCAAAGGTTTTTATTGTTTATATGGAGCCAGTTTATGCCAGTCGAATTCAACGCCGGTGCCAGATGTATCTGGCGCTATAGCGCGAAAGTTTTCAACCTGTAATGGTCGGGTTGTATATTCATCAATAGGGAAACTATGTACTTCAATCCAGCCCGCATTGGGTTGGCCGGATACCAGGCTTACATGCAATTCCTGCATGCCGTGACTGCTGGCGGGCAAACCATACTTGCGTGACATGTCAGCAACATTAAGCCAACCAGTTATGCCACCACAATTAGAAGCATCGGGTTGTATGTGGGATAGCCTGGATTGCTCGAATGCGAATTCGAATTCATACATGGTATGAAGATTCTCTCCCATGGCGAGGGGTACGCCAGTTTTCTGTGCGATCTCAGCGTAACCCTGGTAATTATCCGGATTAATGGGTTCTTCAAACCAGTAGATATTGTGTTCAGAAAACGCATTAGCGGCATTAATTGCCTTTTCAACTGACATAGAATAATTAGCATCAACCATGAAAGTTACATCATCCCCTACTAGCTCCCGAATTGAAGCAACCCTGTCGATGTCATCTTGCAAATTATCCTTACCAACCTTAATCTTAATGCCGTTAAAACCTCGATCAAGATAGCTCTGACAATTAGTCCGCAACTTGTCCAGTGAAAAATTCAGGTCTATGCCGCCACAGTAGGCCTTGCAGGTATTGTCCGCAGATCCGGCCATTTTCCAGAGTGGCAGGTTTTCGTTCTTTCCTTTAATATCCCACAAGGCGATGTCAATCGCAGATATAGCAAAGCTTGCGATTCCGCCCCTGCCGACATAATGCATATGCCAATACATATCACCGTAGAGCCCGGTGATATCGGAACCATCTTTACCCAGCAGGAATGGTTTTATGTCGTATTCAATCATGGCGAGGATTGCCCTGGCACCGCGTCCGCCCGTATAGGTATATCCAGTGCCCGATACGCCGTTAGTTAACGTAATCGTAACCGTGATGAGTTCAAAGTGACTGTGGTTGCCGTGTTTGGCGTCGGTTAGAACTTCCGCCAGTGGAACTTTAAAAAGTTGGACTTCGATATCTGCTATTAGTATTGTATTCATAATGTAAACAGAGTGGATAAACTGATGGGACTTACCGAGATTTTCTGCGACTGTCTGGCAGCTCGCCCGCAGTATTTAACTGCAGGGTATTTTCATGCTGCTCTTCACTAATAGTTTGATCAAAGTCGTTTAATATCGAGCCTAAATGAGCTCTGATTGCACGCCTCGATTTTACCTGGTCGCGCAATTCCAAAGCGCCTACCAGTTCATCGTGCTCCCGATAGGTTTTGTCTCCCCGAGGCCCAATATTCCAGCTGGCGTAGCGAATGATTTGTGCCTGAGTGTTTAGTCTGGAGTACAACTCAATTAGCAAACTTTGCCCACAGTTTTTCATGAACTGTTGATGAAATTCCCAGTCCAGTTCAAATGCCACTTGCCGGTCCTTAAACTCGCCATTTTTAGACAGCTTTTTAATCTGTCGATTGATTTGCTTCAGATCTGCAACGAACACATCGGTAATGAGTTTGGATTTAAACATGATGTCCACTGCCTCAATTTCCAGTAGCCGCCGAACCTGGTACAACTCATGCATTTCTTCAACTGAAAAAGCCCTGACCACAGAACCTCGGCGAGGTATGTTGTTAATTAAACCCTCGCCAGACAGAATGAGTAGCGCTTCTTTCACTGGGGCAATACTGACACCCAGGTCTTGTGCCAGGTCATCAGCCCAGATACGTATACCAGCAGTTAACTCACCATTAAGGATCTTCGCTTTTAGTAGCTTACAAGTCTGCTGGGTTAGAGTTTCTCGAACCAGATTGAGCGGGCTCGAGGTCTGTTTTGATGGGCTATGCTTCATTGCTGGAGGATTATACGAATTATTATTAATAAATAAAATATATTTTATTTATTAATAAATCTAGACTTCTTTAACTTGCTGATTAGTTTGGCAAATCGCTCACTGGATAGAACGGAGAAGATCGTACTTTAAGGTGTATGTTGCGTTGATGATTTGGGTAGGATGGGTGAAATCCATTATCTTCAGACATAACTTGCACTTTATTAGTTTGTTTTTTATAAACGCCAATTTTCTGTAACTGCCTTTCCGAAGAAAGGTAACGCCTGCAGTTTATAATATATCTTTCAATTGCTCTTGATGGGTTTCACCCATCCTACGCTAGGCCTTCTAGGATGGTTTTGAGAAATGTGGAGCCAAATCAAAAATGTCAACATATCGTCAATTTTCCACTCCGCCTAATGAATCAACATTACATAACTATTTCACATGTAAAGTTGTATATTAGGCCAGATATGCCGCTCGTAATATTTAGTCATGGTCTATCACCCCTCAGGGATACGCCTTGACCATTTCTGGGTTATCCCAATTACTACAATTGGCATAAAAAAATGGAAATAGTTATCACCTGGCAGGACATCGGCTCGGAAACCCTAAGTGAACTTTTAAAGGAAGTTGTCAGCCGTGACGGTACGGATTACGGTGCTGTTGAAATGTCGACAGACGAGAAGATCGAGCAAGCTCTACATTCTTTGCGATGCAAGACCGCCGTGCTGTGTTGGGATACAGAGTTGGAAAGCGCCAGCCTACGGCCACGAGATGATATCGAAACTAGCCAGCGTGAACGTTGGTTAAAAGAATAGATTGGTAAGATAGTTAAGCGTCTGCAGTGTCAGTTTACACGCAAATATCGCAATTCCGCCGACAGCTAGTTTGCTTCTGATAGTGACTGCCAGTCGCTAACACTAATGTCGCGGCCGGGGTAGGCAACACGTTCGAAGGACCAGCACTCGGTGACCCAGGTTTTTACCGCAATAAAGACTTCGTCATCGAGCCCACTGTCCAGTTCTGAGGCGCGAACCCACAACATTACCATAGCGTCGTAGTCCAGCTTTAACGTTGGATTGATATAAATACAGCCTAGATACGCCGACTCATCCGGCGAAACAACTTTATAGGCAAATGACCGGCGAATGGTGAATTCACGTTGATGCCAACCCAAGTCGATCAAATTATTTTCCAATGTTAGACCGTCAGGCCAGCTGCGATTATTGACATTGCTATAAGTCGACTTCAAATGATCGGCGCTCGACATAACAGCGTCATAGTCTCTGATTACATCGTGGATGGTCAGCATGCGTAAAACAAATCTTGGCGTTTCCAATTCCACGGGCAACTCGAAGTCAGGCTGTACAAGTGGTTTGCGATTCATCATGGGTTTGAGCCTGTACAAGTATTTAGGTAATCAGAGTAGGTTTTGTATTCCACTTCAAAAGTTAATATCGCGAATTGACCTGACAAACCTGCTGTACATTTTGGGATTTCAACTGACCGGTTGAGTTCGCCGTCCATCACGATCATTTAGAAATACGGAGATAAGTTGCGCAGAAATGGTTATTCAGAAAAATCCACATTTCCTCCACTTTTAATGAGATCCTCTCTGTACGACGTCTTAAATTCTCTAAGCGTTCCGTACTCCAAATAGCCTGATTTCGAAAACTCTAAACCTTCGGACAGATGATGGTGGTATTGAATACCTTCTGCGCGGAATAGTTCTTTTCCAGAGTTAAATAGAACAAGCGCAGGTCTGAAAGTTAGGTTTAAATCTTTAGACCATTGTTTAGGTGTAGTCACTCGTCCATGTAAATCAACAATATTTTGCGACGAATCTGCATCTAATCGGACAAATAAGTATCCCTCCATTGCAGACAATACATCCCGATGATTCAGCGTATTTTCATGATAACGATCGCATTCTGCACACTGCCCATCCTCAAATAGAATCATCAATGGCTTACTATATCCTTTAAAATATGTTACCCGTTTCAGTAGTCGATGAGATCGAAGCTCGTAGACATCAGGTTTTTCTAGTTTGGCGAGGTAATCTGAAAACGACTCATTGTAATAGTGTTTTGCCTCGACATAGTTTAGTGCATAGTGAAATGACCTGGGATCACGGTAACCATTAAGCTGTAGGACTTTATTACCATCCAGGTCCAGGAAAACGATTGTAGGCGTGGCGATTGCGTTCAGATGTTCAGTAAGCTCCCTTTCAGTGTAAGAATTACCGTCAATCCATGTGACATCCAGATCACCACGCACGTTTACGCCGATCACTTCAAAATTTTCCTGCATAAAGTTTCTGGACTCACCTTCAATAAAATTTTCTTGGAGCATCCGATGGCAATAAGGACATTCGTCTAGATGCATGAAAGCCATCACGTGTTTTCCTTGAATCTTTGCCTCGTCGATCTCATCCGAAAAATCTAAGAAACTAGATTTAAACCATCGCGGTAATTCGTAAATCACACCACCGGTAACAATGCCAGTGGAGGTATTTGCGGTCGTATAATTGGGTGCTATTAAAAGGAATGCCAGGATAAAGAATGAGAGTTTCATTATTAGATAGACCCCGTGTTTATGTATTTTTCTCAGTTTGAAAAAGCGCTGAGAGAATAAGATCGTTGTTGGCTGTGTGAAAGCCCAGTATTTAGTAGAGTCGTCGGGCAAGATCGCCACAATGCATTAATCGCTAAACGAATGCCGATATGCCCGTCACATTCCACTAAAACATTCTTCCACTCAGTCTGAGTATGGTTCTGCCTGATTGGAAAGTAAAGTGCAACAGAGGTGGTTTGCCCGCAACGATGGAAATCCGGTGGCACAATAGACTGGCACTAAGTTAAACCTGTTCAGTCACCCATCCTACATCAGTCTGCAGCAAACTCCTCACCGAAGACAGTACCCTGCTAATAATGCTTAGCCTAGTACCATTCTATTGAGTCCTTAGATACTGCCGAGTCTTCATTTTCTCAAAGCGCATCATTTAAAGACACGACCTATTAATATTGCTAATACTTTCAAACGCTTTTAAAGTAACTATGTCAGTAAATTTAGCATGTCTTAAAAGAATGCCCATTGAGATATTAAGTTTTTTATATTGAAGACGCAGATTATTTAAACATAGTTTAATCCATCTGCACCCCATTCACTTTCAGATAGAAACAAGCACATGAGCCCCGCAAAATTAGTTAAATCAAAAATCCTCGAGCGGGTAACACAACCTGCGGCTATCGTCATGACTCAGCTTGGCAGGGATCTCAAAGCTCAGGGGCACGACATTATCTCATTGAGCATAGGTGAGCCGGATTTTGATACGCCACAGCATGTGAAAGATAGTGCCTATCAGTCAATGTTAAAGGGTGGAATCTCCTATTCACCGGTATCAGGAATACCGGAATTGAAAGACGCTATAAGAGAGAAATTCCGCAAGGAGAACCAGATCGAGTATCAGATTGATGAAGTCATGGTCAGCGCGGGCGGAAAACTGGTATTGGCTAATGCGCTGTATGCGACTCTCAATGATGGTGACGAAGTCATTATTCCAACGCCCTACTGGATTGCTTACCACCAGTCAGTAACACTTTATGGAGGCGTACCTGTTGAGGTTCAGACTTCCCAGGCTACTGGTTTTAAGTTAACGCCCGCAATGCTTGAACAGGCTATTACCGATAAAACTAAGTGGCTGGTCATAAATAGTCCGGGCAATCCCTCCGGTGCAGTCTATAGCCGCGAGGAACTAGCGGGACTCGCTGAAGTGCTGGCGCAACACTCACACGTCTGGATCCTGTCTGACGATATGTACGAACACCTGACCTATTGCGATAATAGTTTTTTCACCATGGCACAGGTAGCTCCACATCTTAAGGACCGCACATTAACACTTAATGGTGTATCCAAGGCCTATGCCATGACCGGCTGGCGAGTAGGCTATGCTGGGGGGCCTCGGGAACTGATATCCGCAATGGAACTGGTGCAGAGTCAAACTGCTATTGGCACCAGCAAGGTCTGTCAGTGGGCCGCAGTTGCTGCCCTAACAGGTCCACAGGATTCCCTGGTTTCCAATCTTGCTGAGTACCGAAAGCGTCGCCAATTGGTTGTGGAAGGTTTGAATACAATACCGGGTTTGTCTTGCCTATGGCCAGATGGCGCGTTTTATGCGTATCCAGGTTGCGAAGCATTTATCGGTGGCGTAACGCCTGCCGGCCAGCAGATTACTAATGACAAGGATTTCTGCATGGCACTGCTGAGAGAACAGGGTGTTACCACTGTGCACGGCGCTGCCTTTGGCCTAAGCCCGTATCTTAGAGTTTCCTATGCAGCCTCGGAACAATCTTTGCAAACCGCCCTGCAACGAATTTCTACATTCTGTGATTCGATTAAAAGACGTTAGCACCAATCTAAAGTAATAGCCAACAGGTGGTGAGTTGCCCTGAAGAACCATTCAATAAAATTGTTCAATTAGCACCAGGCGACCATCAACGGGCATTAATATAGAAGACTGGGTATACTTTGTAAGTACAATTATCCTAATGCCAACTTAACAGGAGAGGAACGTGACAAATACACTACTATTGGCCGATCTAGAAAGAGCTTCTTATCTCTTGGCTCAGGTGGATGAAAGCGAATTGGACTTCGCCCCCGACGAGACTGTCTCTCCCGACATTCGTGAGCTCATGGGGCTAGAGACGTATCCGGTAGATTCACATCAGGTGAATTTGCGGGCCAGAATCGAAGCCGTTGTAATGGCTGGGGATAAGTTAGGGCCGCGCGATCCCTCCGACTATGTATCGAAGCTTATTGTCGCGTGCGTGAGGCTCGCTCCTCCAAGCGACGATTGAGCTTAGAACTATGGAATGAAGGTTGAAAATTCTTAATCTCGACTCTACCGGGAGTTATATTAAAGGCTATGATTATTGATCTCTAGCGACAAACGTTGAGAACTCGTTTTAGGTCGGGCGCAGCCTATAACTGACACTCTATAGATGACGGCTGGTTGGAAATTAGCGGTAATCAACGACGATAATTCTTGGCATGAAGGAGTAGAAAGTTTTCCAGATAAAATTCGAACCATTGCTAGATCTATAATCAAAGATATCACTCCGCCCATATTAATAAGGTCGGTAAAGGCTCTGTTTCGTAACCACTAGGCGAGATTTAGCATGCTCTATTGGCTGCCCTAGTTTGCATCCAGAAATGGAACGCTTGGTATTGGCCTATTTAACACACAGAGCCCACCGCTGACTCAAATGTGCGAAAGTTATTCGCAGTACAAGCCCTGCCGGTTTGTGACCCGGACTATCCATGTGGCAATACGTTCGGCAAGATGGAGGGCTTCAGTTTACATGCAAGCGTGCGGTTAAAGCCTACCAGCGAAAAAAAGCTGGAACGATTGTGCCGATACATTACTGGGCCCGAAGTTCAATATCTGGCAAGAATTTTCATATCGTAAAACCGCTACAATACAAATCAGTATTTTGCAGTTCACTATTTCCATAAATGACATCTTTATCGGGGATAATCAACCAGTTCTTTACCGAGTCTATTCATCAGACCAATTATTCATTGAATTGGAAGATGATCTTCAAAATCTGATGTGATGAATAGGACTTTAATTACATGCCAATTCTAACTCTTTTAATAAGAAACTGACTAATCCTTGTCAATAATTTCTGTGGCTTACTATAACTTTTATTTAACATGGACAACAGCCAGTCGAATCTATCGTGTTGATGCACAATTGAAAAAGAATCGCCATCCCCATTGATCAACTCTCCATCCTTAGTCACTCTAAAATTCTGTTTATAGCCTGCTGTCAGTATAGGGCCTGTTTGGTTATCCACAATCTTTATGATTTCTGCATTTACGTGACAAAAAAAATTATATACCCCTTGATCGATGATAGTTTTATTTTTATGGTGATCTAACCTTGGTCCATGCTCTTTAATTTCATTATTTATAAATTCAAGCAATGAAATAACCCTTTCCCGAGAACCCAGAATCGTTCCCGAACAAAGTATATTTTTATCCTTGAGTTCATTCATCATCTCTTCTCCATAAAGATCTCTGATCCACGTTCTATTAAACCGACAATTCCCGATCATTCATATGCTCTTGGGCTATCGGGAACTTCGTCAGGTACGTTACTACGCAGACGATCCATTGGTAGGTCGTCTCATAGGACTCAAGAAGGTGCCCGATGTAGCCACCATTAGTCGTACCTTATCAGGGATGGATGACCAGAGCGTGCAACAGATTCAAGCGTTGATGAGTCAGTTGGTTGTGGATCGACTCAAGGCCCAGAAG
>JBLHGU010000163.1:0-11282 GCA_047615875.1 Parasphingorhabdus sp. | reverse complement strand
GTTGATCGTATCCTCGAGCAGGATGAAATCATCACTTTGGGCGATCTACGTATCACCGTGCATGAGCACCCAGGCCACACCGAAGGCAGTTCCAGCTATAGCTTTCAGGTGACCGAAAACGGCAGAACCTATGATGTCGCTATTGCCAATATGGGCACCGTCAATCCCGGCAAGCAACTCGTTGTCGAGCCCACCTACGGCGGGGTGGCAGTGGATTTCGCCACTACCTACAACAGGCAGAAGCAAATGGATGTGGACGTCTGGGTGGCCGCTCATGCCAGTCAATACAACATGCATGAAAAATACACCCTAGGGCAGCCCTACAGCCCAGATACATTCGTCGACCCGATGGGCTTCATCAAGGCCATCGAGAGATTGGAAACCGCTTACTTAGAAGTCATAGCGGATGAGTTGGATCAATAAATAGGGGGTCAACATATACCTCTCCTAAACTAAAAATAGAAAGGAATTGTAATGCAAGCTTTGATGATGAATACCCAACTCATGATTTCGTCGATACTGAATCACGCTGAGTATAATTTCCCAGATGTGGAGATGGTCTCAGTAACCGTCGACAACCCCCGGCACAGACAAAACAACAAGGCGTTCGCCAAACGCTGTAGACAACTGGCAAACGTGCTGGAATCAATCGGGGCTGAGTTCGGTGACAGGATCGGCACACTAGCTTGGAATGATTATCGCCATATGGAGCTGTATTATGCGATTTCCGGAAGCGGGATGGTCTGCCACACCATCAACCCCAAACTATTCCCAGAGCAAGTGGCCTACATAATCAACCATGCAGAAGACAAAGTTCTTTTTGTTGATGTCCTAGTTATGCCATTGCTGGAAGCACTAAAAGAACATCTATCGAAGGTAGAGACAATTGTAGTACTCACCACTGTGGAGAACATGCCTGAATCTAGCCTCCCAAACGTTGTATGTTATGAAGAATTGCTTGCAGCACAGTCTGATGTTTTTGACTGGCCGCAGTTTGATGAGAACACCGCCAGTGGCATGTGCTACACCTCAGGCACCACTGGAAACCCTAAGGGTGTCGTTTATAGCCATCGCTCTACGGTGCTTCATGCATTTGGCGGGGCCCTCCCTGACGTTACCCGTGCATCGAATATGGAGACTAGTCTACCCGTGGTGCCAATGTTCCATGTCAACGCTTGGGGCGCACCTTATGCGGCTCTCATGGTGGGCATGAAACTGGTATTGCCCGGGCCTAAAATGGCCGATGGAGAAACCCTATGCGACCTGATGAACACCGAAGAAGTAACCTTTAGCTCTGGCGTACCTACCATATGGCTAGCGTTGCTCGATTACCTCGAAACCAACAAGAAGTCTGTTCCCAGTCTGGCACGGGTAAGTGTTGGTGGCGCTGCCTGCCCAAGAATCATCGTCGATCGCTTCAGAGAACAACACAACTGCATCGTTGTACAAGGATGGGGCATGACAGAAACCAGCCCGCTCGGTACAGTATTCAGCTTGAAAAAAGGCATGGAAGACCTAACCACGGAACAGGTTACCGACTTGCAGTGCCTACAAGGGCGCGGGGTTTTTGGCATAGAAATGAAAATTGTGAGCGAAGACGACGAACCACTTCCTTGGGATGGCGTCGCCTTCGGCGCATTGAAAGTAAAAGGCCCCTGGGTAGCCAGCGGCTACTACGGATTATCTGATGTTCCTGGCGATGAAGATTGCCCTGTCGATAAAAAAGGCTGGTTTCAAACCGGTGACGTAGCGTCTATAACGCCAGAAGGATTCCTGAAAATTACAGACCGGACAAAGGATGTAATTAAATCCGGTGGCGAATGGATTAGCTCTATCGATATTGAAAATGCCGCGATCAACCACGATGATATTGCTGAAGCCGCAGTAATTGGCCGCTATCACCCCAGGTGGACCGAGAGGCCCCTGCTGATTGTTGTGTTGAAGCCAGGAAAATCTATGAGCCGGGAAGAAGTGCTGGAATTTCTACAGGACAAGCTGCATAAAATGGCCAGACCAGATGACGTCGTGTTTGTCGATGAATTGCCACACACGGCAACCGGAAAAATCAGCAAGATTGAGCTACGTAAAACCTTTGAGGACTATCAGTTTCCGGATACATAGAGAGAATGATAGGCCAGACATATAAAGCCTTCTGCGCTAATGGAGTTAGCAAAAGATCAGAGCTGCGCAGAAGACCAAAATCATCGATATTTGTAACAAGAAAATTGCGAAATCCCAATGAGTAATTATACGAATAAAGATGTTTCATCGCCCGCCTGCCCAATTTATCGTCAGCATTTATCTGAACAGTTTACAGCCCCGGCTGTTGAGCCAGTCGATTGCCCCATCGAAAAAGACTCATTTGGTGTTTGGCACATACGCGGTTATGAACAAGCACAAGCTGTGCTGCGTTCAGATTGTGTACGTCAAGCTGGCTTTCAGGCTGAAATGTTGGACAAGTTACCAAACTATATGAATCCGCCCATCTTGTTTTTGGAAGGGAAGCCGCATCAAAAACAACGGCGCCAAACAGCTAAATTCTTCACGCCGCGAACCACAAATAGCCAGTATCGGCAACTAATGCAAGATTTCTCTGAGGAGATTGTGGCTGATTTTAAACGTGCAGGACGAGCAGATTTAAGTCAGATGAGTATGGATATGGCGGTGGGCGTGGCGGCTCAAGTGGTAGGACTGACTGATAGTCGACGCAAAGGGATGAGTGGTCGCATAGATCGTTTTTTGCAACAGAACCCAGCTGATTTTGGTTGGACTTTTCGCCAAATTAAATCGTTTCTACGAACTCAGTTCGATTTACTTGGTTTTTACTTATTGGATGTGCAGCCCGCTATCAAAGCGCGACAAGCTGCTCCAAAAGAAGATGTTATCTCCCACCTCTTAGCAAGCGACTACACAAATGTCGAAATCATGACCGAGTGCATTACCTATGGTGCAGCCGGCATGGTAACAACGCGTGAATTTATTGGCGTGGCAATGTGGCACTGCCTGAAAAATCCAGAGCTACATCAGCTGATGCTAAATGCCGATCAGGAAACGCGCTACGCTTTTTTGCATGAACTACTGCGACTAGAGCCCGTTGTTGGGAGTTTGTACAGACGAACAACGGAAGATTTGATTCTGGATCATGGAACCTCAAAGGTCACCATTGCTGCAGGCTCCCTAATTGAGCTGCATATTTATGCCATCAATGGCCAGGAGTCGGTAGTCGGGAAAAAGCCGTTACAGCTGTGTCCCAATCGGGAAATGGTAGAGCGCCGACCCAAAGTCGCAGAATATGTGATGAGCTTTGGTGATGGCGCGCATCGCTGTCCTGGGGCTTATATTGCCATCCAAGAAAGTGATATTTTCCTACGCCGCATTCTCAAATTGGAAGGAATAAGAATCGAACAGTCCCCAACTGTGACTTACAATCAAACTGTAAAAGGGTACGAGTTACGCAACTTTATTATCGCCGTTGACTAATTGCGAATCAAAAGGAACACAGTTTAAAAATAACATGAGAAACTGACGGCTAGTCAATTCCTGTTTATAAAATACCACTCTTGCTGACTAGCGTTACACCAATAAAATCACAAGCACAGGAAATTTGTCATGCGTAATTTTTTCATTCTTTTTAGTTTCATTGGTTTCATAAGCACCCACGCTGTATCGCAAGACTCTCAACTCAAATCCTATGCGCTGGTCGGTGGAATGCTGATCGATGGCTACGAAGCACCAGCAGTACACAATGCTGTGGTGCTCGTAAGTGGCAACCGCATCATAGCGGCTGGACCCGCCCACGAAGTCACAATCCCTGATGGCACACCAATCATAGACACGCGCGGCAAAACCATTATGCCCGGCCTGATTGACATGCATATGCACCTGGACCTAATCGGTCACGGGGACTACGACGAATATTACACGCTCCTGGGCGGCACCAGGCGCCTCGCGGAAGTCATGCCTATTGCTGCCAAACATATGATGCGCGCAGGTGTCACCACTGGCGTTGATCTGGGCAGTCCGTTCGATATTCTGGCTGTCCGCGAGCAAATCCGCGCAGGGGAAATTCCCGGGCCGCGTCTTACAATCTCTGGTCCCTGGATTACCCGTATCAAACTCGACGGCGTACCGGATAGCTATCAAATAGTCATCAACAGCCCTACGGAGGCGGCCGAGAAAACGCTAGAATTGATAGAACAGGGCTCGGACATTATCAAAATATGGCTAGGCCTCACACTTGAAGATATGAAAGCCGTGGTCAATGCCGCGCACAGCAAAGGTGTGAAAGTCCATGCACACCTTTATAAAGTGCCCGCGATGGAGATGGCGATTGAAGCTGGCGTTGACGTTTTACAACACGTGGGCAGTGCCAAAATGCCGCCGTATCCCGCCGCTCTTTTGCACAAAATTGCCGAAGACCGCATTCCGGTAGTCCAAACTGTCGCGCACCGAATCTGGGTCTACCCCGCAAGCCTCGAAAACCCAAGCAGGCTTGATAACCCCGAACTAGAGGCCGACATTCCTGCTGACATCTATGCCGATATGCAGCGCAGCTTTAAAAATATCCGCGCCCTCTCCTACTTCAAAGACACACCGGACGAAATCCGCCACTCCGCAATCAATGCACGCCAGTTCATCGACGCAAACGCTTATATGGGAGTTGGTACTGATGCCGCTAGCCCCCTGAATTTTCATACAGAAGCCATGTGGCGAGAAATGTCTGCTTTGGTTGACAGCGGCATGACACCCGCCCGCGTGATAACTGCTGCTACCAAATCCGGTGCTGAAATACTGGGCAAAGGCGAGGAACTAGGCACCATTGAAGCAGGCAAGCTCGCCGACATTATCATCATCGACGGTGATCCTCTGTTTGATATCAACGCGCTCAAATACGTGGCTGTCACGATTAAGGACGGCCGTATTTGGTTTCACAAAAAATACAGCACCGAAGCACTCACTGAGCTCGGCACCGCCTTTTAGAAGTAACGAGGCAATTCAGATCATGACAGCTTTAACTTCTTTACAATCAATAAAGCCTTAGAGCGCTCATACTTCATTTGCTGAATTAAAAGTACTGTATTTTTAAGCGTACTCAACTTACTCTGACTGAAGCAATATCCAAGCAGCAGCCATATGGAACAACTGTATAGGAATACTCGGCAATGAAAAAAAACCTACAAATCAACGGTTTTACCCTTCTATGCATTCTCCTGCCTCTACTTGCCCAAGCTCAGGATGAATCACAGCCAGTGACAATTGACGATCTCATGTCATTGCAATCCCTATCTAGCCCACAGATTAGCCCAGACGGTGAATGGGTAGCCTATGTCGTTAGCTCTCTAGACATGGAGGAGGACAAATCGAACACACAAATTTTCATGGTTGCCACCAGCGGTGGTGACCCTATTCCCATGACCGGCAAGGAAACATCGGCAAGTGATCCGCAGTGGAGTCCCGATGGAAAGTTTCTCTCATTTACAGCCAGCAAAGGAGAGGATGCTAAAACTCAAATTTGGACTTTAAACCGTTTAGGCGGTGAAGCCGTTCAATTGACTGATGTCATACAGGGTGTTGGAGGTTATGCCTGGTCACCCGATGGTAGCCGGCTACTGCTAACGCTAACTGATCCCAAGCCCGCCGACTTGACCGAAGACAAAGATGACGATGACAAAGCTGTTCCCTACGTTATTGATCGCATGCAATTCAAACAAGACTATCGCGGTTACCTAGATCGCAGACGCACACATGTTTATGTGTACACGCCAGATATCGACATAACTGTTCAACTTACATTTGGCGACTATGATGACTCCAATCCTGTATGGAGCCCCGACGGCAAATCTATTGCGCTGGTAAGCGATCGCTCTGACAACCCCGACCTAAACTATGGCACAGATATATTTGTTGTGAATGTAGATGACGAGGATCCCGTTCTAACTCAGATAACCTCAAATCCGGGACGTGATTTCTCCCCAGCTTTTAGTCCTGACAGTAAAAGTATTGCTTATGTCTCTTCAACTGGACCCGACGTTGGCGGCTCTGCATTGACACCAACAAAGTATCTTGCCGTGACTGAAATTGGCGCCGATCAACGCTCTATTTTAACGGCCAATCTTGATAGAAGTGTTTCCAGCCCAGAATACTCCAGTAACGGTAGAGACATTTATTTTCGTCTGGAAGACAGCGGCATGAATCACTTTGCCAGAGTAAGAGCGCGCGGCGGTGACATTGTACGTGAGGTGAGTGATGAGGTTAGCGTTCGAGATTTTACGCGCGGTGGCGGTAGCACAGTACTTGCAATGACCAACGCAGACACTCCGACAGAACTGTATAGTTATAAGGACGATGAGTTAACACGGCTTACTTTTCTTAGCGATGATTCACTTTCTAGTGTAGCTCGTGCCGAGGTTGAAAAACTGCGTTTTAACAGTGCTGATGGCACACCGATAGAAGCATTTTTAGTTAAGCCTGTTGGATACCAAGCAGGTACACGGTACCCGACAATACTCTGGTTACACGGCGGCCCAGCATCACAGTTTAGCTTTGGCTATAACGATACTGCCCAGCTTTTTGCTGCTAATGGCTATGCTGTAATCATGCCCAACCCGCGCGGTTCAACCGGCTATGGCAGTGAGTTTGCTCACGGTACAGTGGCGGCATGGGGTAAAAATGATTTCGACGATGTTATGGCTGCAATCGACTATGGTATCGAAATTGGAGTTGTTGACTCTCAGAGCACAGGGGTTGGCGGGTGGTCCTATGGAGGTATTCTAACTAACTACGTTATAACTCAAACTCAACGATTCAAAGCCGCGATGTCGGGCGCTAGCCTAGGCCTAGTGACATCCAACTATGGCCATGATCAATACCAACTCATGTATGAACTTGAGTTTGGTCTACCTTGGGAGAACCCTCAGTTATGGGCCGAATTATCACCTTTTAATAAAGTGCAGAACATCACTACCCCAACTTTATGGATGGGTGGCGAGGTGGATTGGAATGTACCGATTAATAATTCCGAACAAATGTATATCGCAATGAAACGCCTAGGCCAAGAAACTCAGTTAGTTGTTTATCCGGATGAACACCACGGCATTCGTCGTCCAAGCTTTCAAAAAGACAGGTTTGAACGCTGGATTAGTTGGTACGATCGGTATTTAAAGCCTGCGGCCTTGGTTAGTGAATTAGATAACTAACGCTTAGGAAATTCTAATGAAGAAACCCAACCGTTTTCCCGCTGCGATTTATTTTTCTCTCAGCACAGTGATCTTACTGCTAGTCTCTAATTCTGTACTGGCACAAAACCAAAGCTCGCTAGCACAAATGCGCGAGCTCTATCAGACGCACACACCAGAAAATTTCGATGATGGTGGATTGATCAGTCGCTACGTGTGGAAGAACTTTGCTTCTTTCTACCCACACGCAACCATCGCTCGCACATCTGCCCCACGACCCTTAAAGGTTGCGACTAAGAATGCCGTGGCGAGCTTTCAAGTCACAACCGAATCGGGTGTTTCGTCGCTTCATGACTATGTAAATAGCAGCCCCTTAGTCGATGGCTTGATTGTATTAGCTGGCGGCAACGTGGTGTACGAATCGTATCCAGCCATGGAGCCCTTTGAAAGGCATCTAAGCTGGTCTATCACCAAAGTCATTGTCTCGACTGCGCTGGCAGCACTGGAGAATCAGGGCAAGGTGGATATGAACATGCCCGTCGAGATTTATGTGCCTGAACTTAATGGCAGCCAATGGCAAGGCATTAGCCTAAGAAACATAGCGAACATGGCTTCAGGGATATCCTGTTTGGATAGTGATGGTTATCAAAACACAGAATCGTGTATTTATCGCTATGAAGAATCTCTTGGGCTCACCGCGCCGGTTAATCCTCCAACAGCAACACTCGAAAATTTAACCAACATGAGACGCCATCTACCGGCCGGTGAAAAGTATGAATATGTCTCAGCAAATACATTCGTAATCGGTCTGGTAGTGGCGAACGTAACCGGTCAGCCACTTTGGCTGGCATTGCAGGACTTGGTTTGGAACAAGATTGGTGCCGAGGCCGATGGTCTGATGATGATTAGCCCCGATGGAACTCCTGCCACCCACGGAGGAATATCAGCTCGCCTGAGGGATATCGCACGTTTCGGACAAATTTTTACCTCAGATAGTGGACTTGGAGTTATTGGCAGGAATTATTTGCCGGAACTTGGTTTAGACAAAGGCGTAGCCTTTGACACCGCCCAGCGCGAAGCTTTGGAACAAATCTTTCCCAGTGATACACCGAGTCACGCGGCTTGGCAATGGGACATGATCTGGCCTGACGGCGCCATGTTCAAAGGTGGCTATTCAGGCCAGGGGGTTTTCGTAGATCCGCATCGAGACGTGGTAGTTGCTTGGTATGGCACGGACAATATCGAGGGAAAACAGAACAGCTTGCTACCCATAGCCCGCCAATTAGCTGAATCAATTTTGTTCGAATAATAAATAGGGAAATAAATAGGGTCAGAGTAAAAATACAGTTGTAACGAGAGAATATTAGCGCGCTCATTATGCTTTTTTCGGCGCAGCAAACTTTAGCGAATATCCCCCAGCGCAACATAATCCATATCAAAACCAAACGCTCGAGGTGAGGTCACCTTAAGAGCTGCTTCGCTTCGATAGTGATGAGTACAGCCTATTCCAAACACGGCAACTCGCTGTCCATAGCGCATACGTTCGGCATTCAGTGGACGACTTGTCTCTTGTTCAACGATGCAAATAAGATCGGGTACCGATGCAACTACTTGATCACCTACCTTAGCGACAAGGTACTCATTTTTTATCAATAAGGTCATCGGTTCCAAATTCGCATCAAAACTTTGCAAGGTGGCTGAGCCAACATCATAACCACCACTAATTTTCCGCTCACTGTCTACTACCTTGCCAGTGTATAGCCTTTTAACGACACCATACTGCGTGTTAGCAAACAGACTAATGAGTTCTGACTCAATCGCATCAATCGTGCCATTGTGATTTCTTAACAATTGGCCAAGTTTTGTGGCAAAGCTAATTGTTTTGGGAACGGCTGCTTCTGAAGCTTGCTTGCCCGTCATCCCATGTTCGGCAGAGCTGATCATGCCGCCCATAGCGACTGCCATAGCGCGAATATGCTTCTCGAACGTAAGCGCATCATTGCTGTGAAGAACCGCGCTGTTACCCCAAGCATCCATTAATACAGCAGGAGTTGGCTTCACTCCATAGAGTGGAAATGTCATCATTTGAGCTTCCGGCAGCGCCCTTCCCATGCCATCTCCATCAATACAAGGCACCCCGCGCATTGCTGCCACTGTAAGCGGGATCGTGCTATTACCACCACCCACTTCAAAGGGAATAACGGCGTCTACTTTTCGTCCGGTTTGCTGCTCATAGGCATCGAAGGCCTTAACCGCTTCATCTTCAGTAGGTAGTTGTTCCAAGGTCACAGTGGGTGCTCCCACCATGCCAATGCTCACCACATTAAAATCATCGGGAATCTCATCAGGTGCCATCAAATTTGCTGGGCCGTGTTTTTCAAGGAGTCTTTCTGCTGCCAACTGAGAAACGTATGGATCGCCTCCTCCACCTGTTGCAAGAAATGCCGCTCCGCAACACAAATCCTTTATATCTTTCGCTGAAATTTGTTTCATGACTTCACCAACTGTTTTAATTCTCCCACGACTTTGATTCGCAGCCGCACTGCATTGTCATCCATATAACTCATTGGCGTTTCTTCTACATCAAGTACTCGAAGCGAGTCGCCATCAGCTCCGGCGAGCACAGCTTTGGCTTTCGCTTCCTCGGTGCTCTTAGCAATCGCGTCTTCGCGCTTTGTTTTGCTGTAACTAATAATGGACTCAACTTCTCCGCCCACTTGCGCAATAGCAGCGCCAATCGCATTGGCCACATCTGCATGTTCGGGACAGACTATTTTGGAGGCCGAGTTCAACTTCTGTGACACTAGAATTGAACCACCACCTACCAAAATAACAGGTACTGGATCGTCGCTAGGGCGCATTCTGTCGATCGCATCGTCAATTAGTCGATGCATTTCATCGAGAGCCGCCTTAATCATCTCAGGCTTTAGGTGAGCAACTCTTTGTGTGTCGCCTATGCAGTGAAGCCCTGCAGCCACAACGATATCTGTCGCCGTTACTTGATCTCCACCAAAGACCAATCCCTGAGTTACCAATCGATGACCAACCGATTCTGGCCCCACAGAAGTACCATCAGCCGAAACTAAACTACCCCCACCTACTCCAATAGACATAATATCTGGCATTCGAAAATTTGTACGTATGCCACCAACATCAATGAAACTATTGCTCTCCCTGGGAAAACCATTCGCCAATACACCAACATCTGATGTCGTGCCGCCGATATCCACAACAATCGCATCGCTAATTTTCGAGAGCATAGCGGCTCCCCGCAGTGAATTAGTTGGCCCGCTGGCGAAGGTCAAAGCCGGATACTTGGCAATGTAATCCGCTGACATCAACGTGCCATCATTTTGACTCACGTAGAAAGGACAATCTATTTGCCTCTGGATTAGAGCTTGCTTCATGCTGCTAACCACAGCGTCAGCAAGAGAACCTAACGCTGCATTAAGCAGCGCTGCATTCTCTCTCTCCAATAGTCCTAACCTGCCTATTTCATGACTTAGAGTAATCTTAGCATTCGGTATCTGCTCAATTATTTTGTTCGCTAAATACACCTCATGTGCGGGATTCATGGGTGAGAACGCCGCCGCAACGGCAATAGATTCTATTCCCTTGCGCGCGATATCTTTGATGACAGCCCGAATTTCCACATCATCCAAGGCATTAATCTCATCGCCACTGAAGGTATGGCCTCCTTTAATTGAATAGACATGATTGCCAAGTGAATTAGCTATATCTTCAGGCCAGTCACACTGAGGTGGTATCCCTGTTCCGGTAGGTAAACAGGCACGGATGATCGCTGTGGGACTCAAATGCTTTCGTTCAATAACAGCGTTAGTAAAATGAGTGGTACCTATCATTACCGCAGACACATCACTAGGCTTTAAGGAAGCGCCGGACATAACCGCATCCAAAGCATTCACAATTCCCTCTTTTACATCAGCTGAGGTTAGTGCTTTGTGGGTTGCTAATATTTCCGAGCCAGAAAGCACCACAGCATCGGTATGGGTGCCACCAACATCAATTCCTATTTTCACAAGCTATGGCCTTCGGTTCGCTCAAAGCGTGTTGGCCACACCTTCAAACAAAGTAAATACAATGGGA
>JBLHGU010000162.1:0-11320 GCA_047615875.1 Parasphingorhabdus sp. | reverse complement strand
CAAAGAATTCATAAAAACAGAGGGAAGCAGTCCGATACTGAATGGATTCGTTTTGAATAATATTATCTAAAAGTCGGGATGCTCATTATATATTTATTGGGCGTAATTTAATTTAAAAAAGCGAGACCAATCGGGAGCGATAAAGTTCTCGGTTGGTTTGCGAAGGTAATCGTGTGAATGGGTTCTGACTCATGTGCAGATGGCTGTACAAGGCAAGCTACGGGCATAGCTGATAAATTGAGGCCGTGCGACACGCTTGTGTTCTTACCCAATAACTAATCGCCATCTAATGGATCAGCAAGATAGGTATTCTGTTCCCCACCACTATCGTGATCTGTGTAGGAGTAGCTGAATTTATTGTTCGTGGTTGGAAATTAGAGTAGGCGCTCGACTTCAGATCGCAGAGAAATGTGCTCAGATTGAGAGAGCACGTCAGGGCAGTTCCCTTATTCAATCTCAGAGAAATTTTGGAGCAAAAAGATAAAGAGAACATTAATACTCAGATACCGATACCCAGACATCAATACCTTAGGAAATTCAGAGTAGCAGAGCAATAATGGTTAACAAAGATATTAGTGTTTAAGCTGTTCTAGGTACATATTCTAGGCGAAATCCGTTGCCTCCCCTGGCCAGGTGCTTTGTGCTGGCATGAAAACGCGGATACTATCTCCAGTGGCAACTGAACCTTCTTTTTCTACCCAGGCGGTTACGCCACGTCTCTGATGCGCATTGCGCATGAAAAGTTTGCCCTTTCCTTCGTGCGCCTTCTGAATTTCTTTTGCTGGATAACCGCAGGGAAGATTTTCCATATCGATAACCAGGCAAACGCCACCGGAAAATAGCAGACGGGTTGAAGGTGGCAGTAGGGTTAAGTTGGGAATCCCTGAAACAAGTAAATTTGCACCAAGCCACTCCGGTTTAATGAAATCGATATCCATTCCCTTGGCAATCAATGCCATTTCCTCCTCAGAGATAATTGTGATCTGACGAACATTACGAATTTGTGTGCCCTTGTCATAAATTTCCCGCGTTCGGACACATGCTTCCCGTGTCAAACCAGAGTGAGATTCTCCCGACAAGCCTTCGAATGTAACCTCGATACGTTCGAGTAAGGGCTCACTCACGATAGTGACTTTTGCATCAGTTCCCGTAGGAACAATCAGTGCCTGGAGAACGCTCCCCAGAAAATTGGCTTCTTTATAGCTGGGCATTGTCAGTCTCTCTATTCTGTCCTGTTTATAGTGTGAAGAATAATTCTTTCTACAGATTAAAGTATCTAAATATCGATAGCCAGCAGCAATAACCATGCCATTGTTTAACGTGTAGTAGTGTATGGAGGGGATAACTGATAGGTAGCATGCTGAAAACTTACACCTAAAGAAAGTTAGATGTAGAAATCAGGAAATACAGAAATGATGGTTTGATTATCCTGTACTCAACAATGATGATATGCAATGGGCAAAGAAGGTGGCAATTGCATAAAAAATTGAAAGAGGCTAATTGCAGACACTTAACTATCTTATTATTTTATTCTTTATGCCAGCGTTCATGCTGGACAGCATCGATATCATCTCGTGGCCGTAGGTTAGCGCTTTCCAACTCAGTATCCCAACACAATACGGCGGTCTTGCTTCGCAGAGAATGCAGTGCTTGCTCGATCTTTTCACCTGTAGACATCTCATCAGCACCATAATCTGTACCGTCGCGACTGACGATCTCCTTTAAAAGTTCACTCAGGGTTTCCGAGTCGATATCCTGCCAGGTGATGATTACTTCCATTTCTTTTTGCCAATTGTAGTAAGTGGGAAGCTCAGGAATATTCAAGTCTTGGCCCTGAAGAGGAGGCAGGTCATGACTATAAATTACGAGTTGTATATTTTGTGTAATATACAACTTTACATATGGAGTAGTGTTGTGAAATGTTGCTTCAATGGCCAGGTAGTGCCAATAGAAGTATTAGCCACTACTGCCGATTTGGTTCAAGACCGAAATTAACTTTTCAAATGCACCTGCTAATTAAAGATACAAGCATTAAATATGGGTGATCACCTGAGTTCTAACAAATACATGGACGGATAGGTTTTCAACAGGTATGGCGAAACTATCACTCTTATATAGAACTAAAAACAATTACTATAAATAGCACAAATTATTTAGTGTGTCCTGATCGAAAGAATGCATTTAGATGACGATATGAAATTTCTAAATACTGACGAGATCCAGTAAGTGTTTGTTGCTTGGAAATTATAATCTGATGTTCGCTACGTTAAGTGCGCAAATCAATAATATCATGATGGAATTCTACATCGAGAAATAGTTAGTGTTGAAAAATTAAATGGATGTGCTTTATACTAATCCGGCATTCGTCACACATGTCATAATAAATTTGTTTAGTGTCGTTGTTGTTAAATGATACTGGATAACTTTAGATGGCGCATGTGTTTGAATAAACCAGAGGAGAAACCATTGAAACGATCTAGCTTTTTAAAATCGACTATCACCGCGTTTGCAAGCCTGCAGCTTTGCGTGGTGTCAGCCTTAGCACTGTCCGCCGATCCCATTATTATCGGATTGCCACTGAATCAAACTGGACCAGTTGGCGTTGCGGATCATCAAGACCATCTGAATGGCACTATTTTAGCCATCGAAGAAATTAATGCGGCTGGCGGTGTATTGGGCCGACAAATCGAATACAAAGTGGTCGACACGGATCTGTTGTCCCCAGAGGGAACGCAAGCGGCATTTCAAAAATTGGTTGATGAGAAAGTACATGCATTCTCCTCACCATTTGTGCTGATTCCAACTCCGGCTATGGACGCGTCCGCCGCCTATGGCGCACCGCATATGAGTGGTGATACTAAAATTGATGCGATTAACTATTTTAAGAGCGATCCGGCGAAGTTCTCTAACTTCTTCCATCTCGATCCGCCAGAAACTAACTATGGTGTGGGTTTTATTCCGTTTCTGGATAATCTGAAGGCATCTGGTAAGTGGAAACCTATTAATAACAAGATCCACGTTGTGCAAGGACAGATTGGTTACAACCAACGAATCTCCGAGGCAACACTGGCGGCCATCGAAAATAGTAATGGTACTTGGGAACTTGCTGGTATATCGGATATTCAATCGCCGGTGCAAGACTGGGGGCCCACTATCCGGGATATACATAAGTATGGTGCAGGCGTTGTCATGCTTAACCATTGGGTAGCGGCAGCCTATGCGGCTTTCACATCACAGTTTCCTGCCAATCCGCTGCCTGGAGCACTTATTTATATGCAGTACGGTCCTTCACAACCAGAGTTTCTAGACATCGCTGGTGAAGGTGCAGAAGGCTACATTTGGAGTACCGTGCTAGGAGTTTACAATGACGAAATGGGTGCTGCATTTCGTACCAAGTACAAAAAGCGTTTCCCTGGCACCATGGGTCTGGTTTACACAGGTATGGGCTATGACGTAGTACATATGTTGAAAAATGCCTGGGAAGCGGTCGGAGATCCGAATGACTTCAAGGCGGTTAACGATCATATTCGTGCGAATAATTACCGCGGTGTAGATGGTTGGTACAAACTCGACAATGATTGTCAGTGCACACCAGCGTATCCAGATGAAGTGGATAACATCGAAGATGGTATGGCTCATTTGTTCTTTCAGGTTCAAGATGGCGAGCATAAAATTATTGCTCCAGAGCCTTTAGTTGAAACCGAGTTTCGCCCTGCTCCCTGGATGATGTGATCCAGGCAGCTGTCACAGAGGCCGTTCCACTGTTCGGGTGTCAGGGAATTGAACTGACACTCGGCGGTCGCCTTATTTTGAATGATGTCGCGCTTGAGGCTCACGCCGGACAGATTCTCGGCATAATCGGACCGAATGGTGCGGGTAAAACCTCACTATTCGAGGTGCTGAGTGGTCGAATTCATCAGCAGCGTGGTCAGGTTTTTCTAGAAGGCCGCGATATTTCCAGGCTGAGTATTCAGGACCGCGTACGAGCTGGGATTGGGCGCACCTATCAGAGTCCGGTGGTGCCCGAGGGCCTGCCGGTCTCAGACGTTCTAAAAGCTGCCCGCAAGGCGTTTCATCCCATCCTAACTGAGCACCAGGCCGAATGGGCTGCAGATTTGGTACGTCTGGATGTGCCAGGTAGCACGCTTGCTGGTTCTTTAGATACCTTGCAGCGACGTAAATTATTACTTGCCTGTTTACTGATGCGTCGGCCAAAAGTGCTCTTGCTGGATGAACCCGCATCTGGACTAATTAGTGCTGAACTTGAAGAACTCGATCAAATATTGCGTGTACTGGTGCATGAAATGCGTATGGCCTTATTAGTGGTTGAGCATCGGCTAGAATTATTGGCTGCAGTAGCAGACGAGGTTATGGTGCTCGATCTAGGGCGACGCATAGCCAGTGG
The DNA here is from genome assembly GCA_047615875.1 of Parasphingorhabdus sp. Taxonomy (GTDB): domain Bacteria; phylum Pseudomonadota; class Gammaproteobacteria; order Arenicellales; family CAJQKF01; genus JBLHGU01. The sequence goes on along the minus strand of JBLHGU010000162.1, from coordinate 6,915 downwards.
AGCTCCGGAAGAAGTGTTTAGTCATCCCGATGTACGGGCAGCGTATTTTGAGGTGGCCGAGGCATGAATGAGGTGCTTAAGGTAAGCAATCTTTCTGCTGGTTACGGACCACTGCAAGTATTACGTGACGTTGAATTTACTATCAATCCTGGCGAACGAGTTGGCCTGGTTGGTCTCAATGGCCATGGTAAATCGACATTATTTCGCGCCATTACCGGTCTGGTAGGCTGGCAAAATGGTTCAATATTATTGAACGGTACAGAGATTGGTGGTCGACGCACCCATGGTCCTGGACGCACGACACACAAGATCGCTCGCCAGGGCATAGCACTTATGCCACAGGGTGACGCCATATTTCTCGGTTTGACGGTTCGAGAGCATCTAGATGCGGGTGCTTTCACACGCCGTGCCTGGCGCGAGCGTAAAGTTCGGCGGGAACGGCTGCTGGAAATATTTCCCGCATTGAAGAATCTTCTCAAACAGCCTGTTGGCAAACTCTCTGGCGGTGAAAGACGCATGGTGTCGCTGGCGCGCGGGCTAATGGGAGACGCTAAATTATATTTGGTCGATGAACCCTCACTAGGGCTTGCACCGAAGGTGTCCCGTTCTGTCATCGATGCCCTTGCCAAAGTTACTTTAACCGAAGGTGCAATGGTGGTGGCGGAACAAAATTTGCAAATCCTTGAAGGCTTTGTCGATCGTATGATTGGCATGCACGCCGGTGAACTAAAAGGTGACATGGGTTCAAACCCTGCCCCCGCCACAAGTATGGAATTTTAACCGATGGACATGTATACCTTTATGTCGGGCTTACAGCTCACTTGTATTTATGCCATTTTAGCCATCGGCGTATCGATTATCTGGTCAAGCCTTGGCATGCTCAATCTGGCTCACGGCTTTACCTTCGCTGCAGCGGGCTACGGTGCATGGTGGGCGAGTATTGCTATTGGTAAAAGTGCATTTGTAATTTTTGCCGCAGGTATTATCACGGGAGGGATGGTCGGTGTTGTCATCTATGCCGTGGCGTTTCTTTATATCCATGATAAGCCGAATTATCCAGTACGCGCACTAATCGCTACTATGGCGATTAATTTGATTGGTGTGCAGTCATTGATGTGGATATTTGGTCCACGTATGAAACCATTGCCGAAAGTGTTCGGGTTCGGTTCAGTTAAAATTGGTGACGTCGTGTTGACCTATGCCCAACTGGGTACCGTAGTTTGTTCTGTCGCTGTGCTCAGTGTGTTGCTAGGCTGGTTAGCGGTTAGCCGACGTGGCCTGGAAATTAGGGCAATGATGCAAAACCCCGAAGGCGCAGCCCTGGTAGGCATAAGCCTGCGAAGTACCGCATTATGGGTGCTCATACTGGCTGGTGCCCTGGCTGGACTGGCAGCCGTATTGTTATCACAGACCTTCTTCGTTAACCCTTACGCTGGTCTGCAACCCTTAATTAAGGGGCTAATTGTTGCGCTTCTGGGTGGACTGGGCAGTGTGGGTGGTGCCATGATCGGCGCATTAATAGTTGGCTTCGCCGAAGCCCTGACCGCTTCCTATCTTGGCGGTCAATATGTCCTGATTGTTCAATTTTCACTGATCATTGTCATTCTGCTCTTTAGGCCACGCGGTATCGCGGGTTTATTGGACGAAGCACGCGAGGAATAAGCGCAACCGATGGAGGAACAACAGCCAAACACATCACCGGCATCTCACGTCGGTCGCCGGCCCTGGTTACCACGAATTAGGCTTGCTGGGGCTCGGGATCTCACACGTTATCGTATCCCGTTTACACGACGTAACTGGTTTCAAAGTCAGGCTAAGGTCAATTCACGAGACCTGGTTCGGCAATATAAACTCGATGATAAACGGCCCTGGTTCTGGATTATCGGCCTGCTCGCGGCACTGGTTGTGCCGATCTTTGTTGGCACCAATCTGGCTCTGACGGCGGCGACAACCTTCGCCATGTACGCGTCAATCAATCTCATGTGGATGCTGGTCATTGGTACCGCGGGGATTTTTTCATTGGCGACTTTGGCAGTGGTCGGTGCAGCTGCTTACCTCAGCGCCTGGATGTCAATCGAGTTCGGTTTGACATGGCCTCTCATGCTTCTATTTGGCACCGGAGTTGGCTTTATATTCGGTATTGTCATTGGTTTGCCGGCGTTACGTATTGATGGACTCTATTTTGCCTTGCTGACGATGGGTGTGGTGGAACTGTGTCGTGTATATGTGGTGCAGTCTCGCACCTTTGGTTCAGCTACTGGCGGGCTGTATGGCGCCGACACCTTTATCCCGGCAGCCTGGCAATTAAAAACGCCGGGTTTAATTCTCGGCTATGTGGCGACCTTCGTCCTGATGTTGGCTATGCTGGGTATTTATCGGCTGGTTAATGGGCAACGGCTTGGTTTGTTATTAGCCACCGCACGTGAATCTGAGGCGACTGCTGAAGCACTTGGAATTAAATACCAGCAAGCACGTTTTATTGTCTTTCTTATTTCGTCAGCTGCCTTGGGTTTCATCGGCGGTTTTTACGCAGCTTATTTCAAAGGTGCTTCGCCATCGTTGTTTTCTATCGATCAGGTTATGTTGCTATTTGCCATGATCGTAATTGGCGGTTTGGGTCGTGCTGAAGGTGCAGTGGTGGGTACTGGGCTGGTGGTGTTAATCGACAAAATGTTTGCCGAGTATGGTCCTATTCGATTTATTGTGATTGGTCTTATTATGCTGGGCACCACGTTATATGCACGAAATGGTCTGTTCGGGATTCACACTCAATTTGTTGAATTTCGTAATAAAATGAAAAGTGAAAGACGCTCTGAACGTACTCAAAAAGGAGGCGAACCCTTGTCTGAAGAAGCTACAGAAATCCACGATAAAGATCAGATTTATTACCGTAGATTTGATAAGCGTTTGCGCGATCATCTAAAGACACTGGTGTCGCCAGAGATCATTGAGGAGCATCGCATCAAGCCACTCGGGCAACACAGCGACGCACTCGAGCGTGTCCTCCATTACTTTCGCAGTGCGGGCGGTGAAAACAAGTACGTTTTGTTTGAGCTAAAAGCGAATACCCAATACAAGATAATTGTGACTACAGGTCAAAAAGGTATTCCACCTCGAGATTTGGACGGCACTATCTATACCGATAAGTACACAGCACTGCACGCGGTTTTTCTAAATCGGGTGCAGGATTTGATGGATTCTTAAACCATGGCTAAAATTGTATTAACCGGCTATTGCGATCGCTTTAGCGTGAAACCAGGCGAGCAGATTGAATTTATGGTGAGCGCCGAAGGCACCACCACTACCGATGTGCAACTGGTTAAGCTCATACATGGCGATGAGAACCCTGAAGGACCAGGTTTCATTGAAGAAGAAGTTGACGGCCCGATAAATGGCCAACATGCCGTACGCAAACAGCACACCGAGGCGGGTAACTATGCCAAGGTTATCGACCCCGACAATCGCCTGGATCTGACTCAGTCGTTTACCCTGTGGGCCATTGTCTGGCCAACTACACCTGCCAAGGGTCGACAAAGCGTTCTCAGTCGTTGGTCGATACCGGATGATCGTGGTTACGCACTCGGCATCAATGGTAATGGTGAGCTTGAGTTTTGGCTCGGTGATGGCAATAAAACCGACGCAGTACATGGCGAAGTGCCGTTGCTGGCACGCCAATGGTATCTGGTTGCAGCAAGCTACGATGCCAATACTAAGCAGGCGACGATTTATCAAGAGCGAATTGAGAATCGCTATGGCAATCTGCTATCAAAAGTAGTGCCTCTGGACATGAGTTCCCATGTGACGCAAGGCCTGCGAATAGCACCGGCCACTGCAAGCTGTGATTTTCAATGGGCCGCTAGCCGCGACAATAATGTCGAGCGCGGCGACTTTGCCAGTCAGCTCTACAATGGCAAGATCGACCGCTGTGGTGTAATCGGTGAGGTACTAAGTCGCGATCAACTCGACAAGCTGGCAGTAGCTGCAGACGAGCAAGCAAACACGATAGCCCATTGGGATACCTCTGTCGGCTATACCGACAACGGAATTGGTGATGAACTCGTAGATATTGGCCCCCATCAACTGCACGGTATTGGGGTGAATCGGCCAGTGCGTGGTGCCACCGGGTACAACTGGAATGGCAAGGACGATTGCTTTCGTCTGGCGCCAGATCAGTTCGGCGGCGTATGGTTCCATGACGATGCTATGATTGATTGTAAATGGCAAAGTAGCTTTTCTATGACCGTGCCTGAGCTAAAGAGCGGCGTGTATGCGGCGAGACTTAGCAGTGGAGATGTTATTGAACACCTGCCGTTCTTTTTACGCCCGAAGCAGCCCACAGGCAGAATTGCCATGTTGATGCCGACCTGTAGCTATCTGGCTTATGCCAATGACCGCCTGGGGTTAGAATTTCCGGCCTCACAGCTCATCTCAGCCCACGTCCCTGTTTTCCATGAATGGGATGTAGAGCTTTCTAAACACCCTGAATATGGTTCATCTACCTACGACAATTTCAGCGATGGCGGCGGGGTTTGCTATACCAGCAGGCTGCGCCCTATCTTCAACATGCGGCCAAAGCACCGTATGGCTGGCACGGCGGTGGCCTGGCAATTTCCCGCGGATCTTTCGGTTATTTACTGGCTCGAGACCAAAGGTTACGATTACGATGTTATTACCGACGAAGACCTGCACAAGGAAGGTGTTGACTGTCTGAGCCCTTATCAAGTAGTAATCAACGGCACCCATGCTGAGTATTATTCGGAGCAAATGCTCAATGCTACTGAAGATTATCTGGCAGACGGTGGTCGTGTCATGTATTTATCTGGTAACGGTTATTACTGGGCTGTGTCGTTCCGCGAGGACGATATGACCTGTATGGAAGTGCGCAAACTCGACTCTGGCTCACGTGCCTGGCAAGCTTTGCCTGGCGAACACTATATGGCCAGCAGTGGTGAACGTTCTGGTATCTGGCGAAATCGAGGACGTCCGCCACAGAAGGTCGTCGGCACGGGATTTACCTCAGAAGGTATGGACGAGAGCAAACCCTTCCGACGTATGCCTGATAGCTACCACAAGGGTGTGGCCTGGATTTTTGAAGGTGTTGAAGAAGAGCTCATTGGTGATTTTGGTTTGGCCGCAGGCGGCGCCGCAGGTATCGAGATTGATCGTTACGACCTAACATTAGGCACCCCGCCACATACCCGTATTCTTGCATCTTCAGAGGGGCATTCCGATAGTTACCCAAGAGTTGCCGAGGAAATTGCATTTAACTTTCCAGGCCAGGGCGGTACACAGCATTATCATATTCGCGCAGATATGACTTACTTCACCACGCATAACAATGGTGCTGTATGGTCACCAAGCTCAATCGCCTGGGGACAAGCGTTGCCATGGAATTATGGTGATAACAATGTGTCCAGAGTTATGGGCAATGTGCTTGATGCATTCGCCAAACCAGGTCCTTTGCCTGGTGAGGAGTATCACGCTGACGAAAAGCATTGGAAGTAACCTTATAAAAGCCACGGGCAGGTAGTCTCGTTTTGTCCATTGCTTGTTGCGTAGATGGCGCAGCAAGCTCAGTGACCCAGATAAATACAGAGTAGGTTGCGAAAGGCCCTGAATAATTCTGTTGGCAATGTGCTTAGAACAAACTAGAATTCTTCATAATGAACATGCCTATTAAAAAGACCATTTATTTCATCGGAATGATGGGAGAACCTGGTAGTTATGATGCCAGTGTATACGATGACTTTGAGGATAAAGATCAGGAGGGTGTCTGGTTCGTTAAAAGTTTCGGACACGTACCAGGTATCACCATTAAGACCTGTAATATTTGCATCGACGAGCCATTGCCAGAGGTCGGAAGTTTTGACGGACTGGTACTAGCTGGTAGCTATAACTCGGTACATGATGACCGACCCTGGCAGCTGACTATGCGTAAATGGTTGCCTAAAATGAGTGCACTCAAGACGCCGATGCTGGGAATTTGTGGTTCTCACCAACTGCTTGCCAACATTCTTGGTTCTGATGTTCAATATGTTACCGATGGTCCTTGCGCCGGAACATTTCCGGTTAAATTGACCGAATCTGGAGTGGTCTCACCTCTGTTTGAGGGATTACAGGATGGAGATAGTTTTCATTATGCCAATTCAGAACATGTAGTCAGTGTTCCTGAAGGCGCCACACTTTTGGCCAGTAGTAACAAAGTGCCTGTAGCAGCACTGGACTTCGGCAATCACTGCTATTCCACCCAATTTCATCCCGAAGGTAGTCGGGAGTCGTTGTCGACAAGCTGGCAAAACTCGCGACCAGAGTTGGTTGAGAACTACGTTGAGACCACCGCAGGAAGTCGTTTGGTAACAAATTTTCTTAACCTCGTGGTTGATTTGTAACGCTAATCAATTGCGACTGATATTAAATGCTGGTGGTCTTGCAGATAGGATTTGTTGAGTCAACATTAGGACACTTGATGGTGTAAACTGCTGGAAAATACACAGGTTTGAGACTCACTATGACTGCACCCCTTGATGTACACATGTTTCCTTGCCTGAGCGATAACTACGGTTATTTGATTCATGACTCTGAATACAATCTAACTGCCACAATCGACACGCCGGATGCTCGTGCTATACAGAGTGCACTGGATGAAAAAGGCTGGCAGCTCACACATATTTTTAACACCCACCATCACGCTGATCACGCCGGTGGAAATCTGGCTTTGAAAGAAAGTAGTGGCTGCACCATTATCGGCGCTGGACATGATGCCCATCGAATTCCTGGCATAGATCAGCATGTGCGCGATGGTGACAGTTTCGATTTTGGTTCACATTCCGTTGAAGTGCTTGAAACACCTGGCCACACGCTGGGACATATTGTTTATTATGTGCCTGGACAATCAATAGCATTTGTTGGTGACAC
>JBLHGU010000161.1:0-11332 GCA_047615875.1 Parasphingorhabdus sp. | reverse complement strand
ACCTGGACTGCTAGCTCTGCTGCCAATCTTGTATTCTATGCAAATAATTTACTTGCCCCCGGGCAAATATATGAACTCCATTATGGCTATGGTCTCAATGATCTGGCCGGAAATAAATTGCAGGATGGCTCAACGCCTGTAATACCTTGATTTCAACCACCTGATACAAACGACCAACCAGGAGATTCTCGCCATGAGGCCTTTACGTATACTACTAATGGCAATATCTGCCGCCGGCATTTTAATATCCAGCAATGGACATGCCCAACTGGACCCATTGATCGACGTAGGGTCGAATGGGTCCGATGGCGCCCTTAGGTTTTATCAACCACCGCCTACTGCTAACAGACAGGAAGTGCAAAACATGGTCTACGACCATGCGAGAGCTGTTATCGTGCGTTACGACGGCTACACTGGCTTAACCTGGGAGTTTGATGGTGAAAAGTGGTTACCGAAGCAAACTACAAATCACCCATCGCTTGGTGCCAGTGGTCGCCAATTTCCTAGTCTTGCATATGATCGAAATAGACAGGTTGTGGTTGCGTTTGGTGGAAAAGACTTATTTGATAGCTCGAGCTTTGATGATACGTGGGAATATAACGGCACTGATTGGGTAGAAGTAAATACTGCAACCTCCCCTACACCAAGACATAATTCTGCGATGGTTTTCGATGTTGCCAGGAATGAAGTCGTATTAATCGGTGGTCACCATGGCGGGGTCGATCATACTGACACCTGGACTTACGATGGCATAAGTTGGACATTAAAATCGGGAGTTCAACCAATCACCTCAAAGAGCAATAACAAAGCGACTTACGATGAAATACGCGGCGAGATCGTTTTTGTTAACGCTTACTACACCTACATCTGGGATGGTACCGTCTGGGATGCGCGTGGCAGGCCAGGTGAAAGTATCTTTGTTGCTCACCAGTCCACTTTTTATCACCCCAATTTTCAACAGGTAGTAATGCTTGCTCATAACAAAGTTCTCGGCTGGGATGGCTTGCAGTGGATCAACCTTGGCCCACTTGAGTTTAATTTCGATAAGAATCCAGTAGAGTTCGATGTCGCTCGAAATACTGTGGTAGGGATCGATGGCAATGTTACCCGATTATGGGACGGTATCAATTGGTCGACCCCTGCCTTATCTGGGCCAATAACTAATATTGATATGTCTAGTCGTGCCGATGGCATTTATCACTATACAGATATCACTATTGAGCCCGGTGTGACTGTCGAGTTTACATCCAACGCCGCTAATACACCGGTTGTCTGGCTAGCCTCAGGAGATGTAGATATTCAGGGCACTCTCGACCTAAATGGAGCACCCGGTAGTGGTGCTGCAATTATCGAAAATCAGGCTAAAGGAGGTCCTGGTGGTGGCAATGGTGGTGTAGGCGGGCGTCGATATGACCTTAGCAGCTCGTATGCGGGTTTCCCTGGTGAAGGGCCTGGCGGTGGGCTACCCGGGTTGGAATCTGGTCAATGTGGTGGGCATGCATCCCATTCGGTTGGTAGTCCTGATAATTGCAATCAGAATCTTGATTATTCTGGGGCAACCTACGGTAATCAGTTGATACAACCTTTAATCGGTGGATCCGGCGGTGGTGGCGGCGGTTCCACAATCAATAATGACGGGCCAAATGCCGGCGGTGGCGGTGGCGCTATTCTGATCGCCACCAATGGAACCATCGAAGTTGGTGGAAATATAAACGCTTCCGGCGGTAACGCCGCACGATCTTCCTACGTTTTAAACGGAAGCTATACTTATTCAGGTTCCGGATCAGGAGGCGCAATCCGTCTGGTAGCCAGCCGAATTGAAGGCAGTGGCACTTTGACAGCAAGATACCGTGGACGTATTCGCACCGAGGCCTACTATCAATCAGCTAGTCTGGTAAGAAATACAGGAAATGGTTTAGCGAGCGGCACCGTGCAACCATTGGCAAGCGGTGGAGTCATTGATTCAAGTAATACGAATATTCTAATCGCCACCATTGATGGTGTTGCCGTTAGTAACCCCGCCGCAGGCAATCTTAATTCAGTAGATGTGGTGTTTGCCAACGATGCTGAGGTAACTATCGGCTTAACCAGTAGTGGTATACCCGAGGGAACCCTGATTAACGTACGCATTATTAGTGAAGGTTCTGCTATAAATGTTCAAAGCACACCTACTGGTTCAGACGGCAGTGCAACTGTTACTGTTGTGGTACCTGCGGGCCTTGGAAAAATGCAGGCCAGCGCCAGTTTTATACCTTCGGCTTAAGAAGTCTTCTTGAATGGCAACAATCTATAAGTCAGGCATATACCCTGGCTTATAGAGATTCACAACATTCCTACCTAGTAAATATACCCAAGGCCTAATTTGTGATTTGGGACACAATGGGTTTTTCCCTCAGTGTTATCGAAAGCGTGTCCTGTGCCACTTCTACCACAGGTATTTTAGGTACTTCTGATCCAAACACCCAGTTAGCATAACGTTGATTAAACTTACGGTAGTTTAGTGATGCGGATATGGTAAGGGGTCCAACAGCCCAGGCTGGAACTGTAAACTGATAATCAACCACATCAGTTTGATTGGGCTGAATCTGATTACTATAACTAACGCCTGTCATTCTAAATAAATCGTGCCGCCATACCTCCTGACCATTTCGGTCAATGGGAATTGATCGATAAAAATGCGCCGACTTGTCCACGAAATCCTGACTATCCATACTTCCACTTTCGAATACTGTTCGCAGACTAGCATCGAGAACGGTTATCTGGATCCAGACCTGATTAATATCATTTGTTCCAGCTGGAAAGCCGTGTCCTACACCACGGTTGGTAACGCTTAATCGCAAATGAGCCGCGTTACCAGGCACCAGATAATAGTATTTATTGTCGCTGCCGGCTGGCCTGACACTACTATCAAGAAACTGACCCGATTGCAGACTGGCGGATTGAGTCAAACTATCCGGAGGATCGATAGAAAGTAGAACCTTACCTTGTCGCAGGAACTTCTCAGTTTGGCGTAAGTGCTCCATATCATTGGCTATAAGTGGCAACACGGTATTGGCACCTAAAGACAGATGGGAACTTACCATTCCATTGTGATCCGCTGCAGGATCATCAGCTTTAATCAACGGAAAATGACAGTCCTGACACCTTTGACGCGCCGTGGTACTGAAAGATTGGTCAGACTGATGCGAGTAAGGACTGCCCAACCAATCAGAATAAACACTCTGCATCTTTACCCAACCCCAGTCATTCATCGACTGATCCATAAATTGTTCATGACAAGTGGCACACATTTCGGCTGTCTTCAAGGTTTGATGGCCCAGGGTTTGTCGATGCTGGGAAGGTTTAACCCGAATTAAATAGCGCCTGATAATCTGTGCAAGATAGGTTTGGGAATCCTGATAAAGGTAGGTTTGTTGTGGGCTGAATGCATAACTTGCAGAACCTTCAGCATGAACTGCTTTCTGTATTCCATGACAACCCATGCATCCCACACCCTCGTGAAACGCCTGGGTGTCTGGCACACCGCCATGTTGTCCACCTGGCGAGAGTTGGCCAGTTAACAACGCGACTGGTGCATGACAACCTTCACAGTATCGAGTAGCTGTTATACCGCGTTTTTCTTCTAACAGATTTATGTTGCGGACATATGCGGGATCTGAAGCCGCCCTTCTATGAGCTGATGCCGCCCATTGCTGGTAAATTTCCTGATGGCATGTGCCACACTCCCTGGAGTTTGCAATAGCATCGATATTGATGAACTTGTTGTCCGGTGTTTCTGTCTGACTCGGTCTAAACCGATGTTCACCGTATTCCTTACTATAATTTTGCACTGCTGCCTCATCGCTTAAACCCATGTAGGAATCGCTAAAAAGATAAGCCAGCAATAAGACACAGGTGACAGAAAAATAGAACAGCACAGCGAGAGATACATGACGAACTTGTTGCACTTCCAGTGTTTTAACGGATTCTCTTCGATACCGACCCTTACGTTTATCCTTTTTCCATAATGACTGAACCACATGCAGAACGAATAGTCCGATAACGAGAAAAGCCAACAAAGAATGAACATTCAACAACCAACGAGTCGTTTCCACCACACCTGCAATACTTATCCATAGACCACTACCCCATAGGAAAATAAATGCACAGCTGAGCGCAAGACCTAATAGCGAAGCAATATGTTTACCAAGGGCTGGCGTGCGTCGAGCGTGAATACTCAGATAAACTAACAATGGAACTATAAATCCCACTCCGATAGCACTATGTAGCAATACATTAATGTAGCTCCAGCTTTGCAGCCAACGAGCTGCGCCGAATTCAATGAAAAAGCTGGCCAACCCGGAAACAGAAAGAATTACCAACCAGATCGTTAGTGAACGTTGTCTGCGTTTTTCATGATCAAGTTTTGACTGGTTAAGCAACATAATGAGTAGTTTAGATATACTGAACGCTAGTTTGTCATCAAAAAATCGACAACCAACTCAGGATAGTCAACGAATAATGCCTGGGCCATGAGAAACTTTTCTCGGTTTAATTCTCGTCTCTCCAAAAACCGAATTTTCAATTGCTCTGGATCTGATTTGCGCAGAAGATCGAAAAGCCGAGCTGCCGCAAGTTCAGATAGATTGTCATTGCTCGACGAACTTGCTCGTGATAATAGAAATCGATATGCCGGCAATTTGTCATCAGCGAGGCTTTCGATAAACGCTGATATCGTTACGGCAGGAACAACATTGTAGTTTGAAAATAGATATCGCCTAACCCACACACTGGAGCGGTTGTTAATCAGGTAGTCCCTGGCAATATTTTCTAACGTGGCATTTTCAGATTGCGAAATATAAGACAGCAGTTCGACACGATCAGAGCTGGATAATGCCCTGCCTCGACAAAACCCCAGTTTCTGTGCAGCCTCTGATTGCAAGCTAATTTTGATGGACTTATATAATTGCACACACTGGCGTGCAGAAAAGTCATTGGAGCTGATCCTTTCCAACAAGACCAGCCCGAGACTTTGCCAACGTTTTTTATCTAAGGAATTAGACTCACTTTTCAGCCAGTTTAGCAATCTCAAAATAGACTCAGGGTGAACCACTTGGTTAAGTAATTGCTGAACGACTTCTACTACCGGTCGTCCTATATTATCTGCTTCCTGGTCAAGTTGGATCTTACTGGAAAATGGGCCCAGAAAATGTGCTGCAGCAACAAATTGAACCTGATTATTAGAGTCACCCAGAGCACGTCTAAGCCATTTGTCATTGTTGCTGTCATTCTTCAGTATCAACCGAAACACATGAGCTCGTATCGAGGGATTAATATGTTCAATATAGTCATGGATATTTACCCTGCCTTCAACTTCTGGCACTTCTAACCCTGACCGAGATAACAACCACAATAACCCTACTATGGTATCTGTACTCGCTTGTTGATTAAGCAACAATGACCATCGATCCAAAATCCATTCACCTACCCAACCAGGATCAAAGACCGACTCAGGATTAGTCATCAGCCATTCCAATATTTGCAATGTATTTTCTGTGGACCCCTGTATAAGCTGCAACTCATCTAACAGTGCTCGCAAAAGATTATTGCCAAATTCGAGCCGCTTTAAGGAAACTAGCGCCATAGCTCGACTTATTACTGGTTGCTGACGATCTCTAAAAACTTCCAGCAACAAGGTTACGGATTTCTGTTCGCGTAGTTTTCCTAGCGCGGCAATCGCATCTAGCTGAACAACAGCGTGGGAGCTATCAACATATTTTCGTAGCGAACTTTCAGCTCGATGATGTTCGGAATACCCAAGTGCTTTTATAAAACAACTCTGCAGACCAGGCTCTTGCGCTTCTTCGAGGTTTCTCTGGAGATGGGGAATCGCCAGGTACTTTGAGCGAACCATTGCTTCCTCTTTGATAAACCATTCAGATATAGATTGCGCCGCTTTGCATTGAACTAACGCACTACTATCAGAAAGTCCTTCGATTACAGCACGCGCAGCGACTTCTGCCTCCTGCTTACCCAGTGATTCGATGGCCATCATTCTTACCTGGGGGTTAACATCGTGTAGAAGACCGACTAGAATTCGAATCGCACCAACATGGGTAACATTGGAAAGTAATTTTACACATTGAATTCGCTCAGCTGATAAGTCACTTTGACACTGATCTTCTAGCAACAACAAAGCTTCTTCATCGCGACCCAGTGTTAATAACCAGTTAGCTAATTGCAAGTTGTAACGAGATTCGGTAAAACCTGCAAACGGCCTGGGTTGCTGCTCACTTAAAATCGATGCTTGAGATAATCGAATCGATCTTGTTTCTAAACTGACCCGGTAATAGTGATTTAACTCTGTTATTTTGCCACTGAATAGAAGTTGATCCTGTTGGGTTATCTGTAGCTGTATTGACTTACCGGCTGACTTTGGCAAATAGAACAGTAACCGGTTGTCTGAGGTGGACAAGAACCCATCCCCACTTACCCAACTTGCTGATTTTTGCCATCCATCACCGTTTATAATGGCTCGAACTCCCGCCTGTTTTCGCGCTATCTCGTTATCGTCAAGCTCGATACCCAACCAGCTTTTTGGTTGCCCTCTATTTATTAGCAAGTTTCCAAGATCATTATTCCGAGTGACAAACAGATCCTTGTCGCCGTCGTTGTCAAAGTCTACCGAAACTACTGCTCGTGATGAGCCGGCTGTGCCTGAATTATCACAATCCACACACTCACTAAACCCCGCGTCGGGTTGATTTAGCCACAGACTATCTGGTTGTGATTGACTAAAATGATGGGAATAGGTGTTTGCTAAGAGTAAGCCATTGGCCTGATAAACATCCTCAAAACCATCAAGATTGAAGTCGGCAGTTGTCACCCCAAAACCACTGCTACTTCTAGATCGTGGGCTATGTAATCCTTGTTGCAGGGAGAGGTCCGAGTATGAATTTCTAGATTCTGGCACCAATTTTTTAAACGAGACTGCCGGAGAGCTATCCAGGCTCGTATCAGGGTTGTTTTTGTTAACGACGTCCATTGCATAAAATGCAGGCTGCAGGCCTGGGCCCTTTGCAACGTAATAGGATGATGCCTTATGCAACCCTTCTTCTACGGACTTAACAGATCTTGTATCGCTGTTATCGAAAAAACTCCGAAACTGTGCTGATTCAGAAAACTCAAAACCACCCAAGTTTGTCATTGCCCTGTTCGGGGCACCGGCATCGTTAACTAACAATAGGTCTGGAAGCTCATCACCATTAAGGTTGGCTAGCTGGGCTGAAAGACTTCGAGCGGCATTTCCCCCAGACAAAGTTGTGCCGACTACTGGTGCAAACTTCAGACCACCCAGGTTTCGATAAACCTGATTACTTTCTGGCGAAAATAGTCCTGGCTGGAAAAACCGCTGTTCATCCTGATTGGGTCCAGATGCCTGCTCAAGGGTTTTGAACCCTGTATCAAATTTGATGTAATTACTTACCAATAAATCGAGTAAGCCATCCTGGTCCATATCCAAACTAATCGACGAGGTACTCCAAGAATTGCCGGAAATGCCTGAATTGCCAGTTACCTCAGTAAACGTGCCGTTCGCGTTGTTTCGGAACAAGTGATTGGGACCTTTATCGCTAAATAACACATCTTTATCACCATCGTTATCTAAATCAGAAGTGAGACACCCCATTCCCCAGCCCTGATGTATAAGCCCGCTTTCAAGGGTGACATCAATAAATCTTTTGCCTGCTACATTACGGTAAAGTCGCGACCCAGGATTATTTTGCCACCAAAGTTTATCTCCACCAAAATGTGTTTGTCCACTACCTCCTACTATTAAAAGATCTACCCAGCCATCGTTATCATAGTCAAATACGCAGGCACCTGCGCCTAGTGAATCGGCAATATGTCGCAGTCCATTTTCCCCTCTCTGACTATGTTGAGCTATTATGCCGCGAACAAGTGTCTCATCACCAAATTTTGCAGGAGGAACTGACATTGATTTATTGGCACCGGCCATTCCATCGACCACGTAGCCTGGCTTATCAGACGGAATGATTACCAGACTGAAAATTATTCCCAATGTGGTGACAGTGATAACCAGTGCTGCGGAGTTGACTAACATTCTTGAATTTGGTCCATAACTTGCCAGCTTCCTTATCCTTTTGGCAAAAACAGACATCTTAACCTGAAGTGCTGGTCCATGCACATAATGCAATATCCAAATTAGGTCCTTGATGATGGAATGCTATGTTTGTAATCCTTATGCACTCTAACAAATATCCTAGAACTAGAATATCGATCATATCCTGGACAATACTTGCTATAGATTCACACCCTTGCGGCTACTTTTTAATATGATCTTCGCAGACTGGACGTTAAGCAGCAGGATATAACGTGTGGATTTGTAAAATTGTGGTTTCGTAGTTTGCGCGTATTGCTCGCCTGCGCTAGCATGTCTTTTAGCGGGTGTTTTAAATATCAGAAAGCCTCGTCCGCAAACCAACCATTTTTATCCTAACCTGAGAGCTTCAAATTCATGCCGAGTTCTAGTACAGCAAAATTTGCCGTAATAATTGCTGTTGGCCCCAATGAACAGACTATTGTTATAGATATTCTCGACAGTGTGCGTTGCTACTATCCCAATGCAGATATCTGGATCATGGACGATTGCACGCAAGACGGTACTTTCGAACTCTTGCAAGGCTAGACAGAACGCAACGAAAATACCCACTTGTTTAGAAATGAAAAAGCTAATGGTTTTTTATATTTGGTTCGATCATTATCAGCTCTTTTTGAAAAAACTTTCGAATCAGGAAAAGATTATTCCTTTGTTTTAAAGATTGACACCGACACTCTATTTATCGATTCAGGAATTGATAAAATCATACTTGATCGGTTTAACAGCCAGGGTCCCGGAGTTGTTGGCAATTATCAATTTAACTCCTATGGAGAACCCAGGGATTTTCGGAGAATGAAATATAAGCTGTACCTGGATAGCCTGCCTATTGGCTATCCGTGGAAATTTAAAAACTTCGGTTGCGAAATGTTTTCTATCGAAAGTTTCATCGATTAGCCCAGGCGAATGGCTACATTCCGGGGGCGAATATTCAAGGGGCTTGCTACGCATTTCATTTTGAAACAGTGAAAGGCTTCTGCTCAAGTGAATTACTTTCAGCTATTAAGAATATGAACCCTGTTTTGGTGTTTGAAGATGACGTGCTTTTCTCAGTAGGTGCTGTTGCACTAGGTCATAGTCTAATAGAGTTAGAAACCGTCAATTCGCAGAGTCGTGGCAGTCAAAAAGCCTGACTGGAATGGGGTGGCGGTGAGCTTACAATACCGTTACAGCAGGTGCTTGACAGTAAATACATTGTGCTACATCCACTTAAAGCTACGCCTGGTGCATCTGCCATGCGCAAGCATTTCAAGCAACTACGCACTGAACTGGCAGTTTAACTAATAGCTGTATCCCATATAGTTATCCGGCAGTTTTATTTCTTAGCATTAACTAATCGTGCGATCTCATTAAATTTTTCGCCTTTGGGAACGGCTAGAAAATCATGGCCTGTTACTTCCCTCTTAGAACGACTATTTAGCGGAAGTAGTTGCATACGCAACAGATTTTTAGGAATAGAAAAGAAATCGTACCCATAACTATGGAGTAATTTCATTAGGGGTTCTTCACTAAGTTCCTGGCTACTACGCTCATTTAGTTCAAATAATATTGCGTCTGGCTTTATTTTTGACAACAATTCATGAGCGCCCTTAAAAACTTCAGTTTCAAATCCCTCAACATCTATTTTTATAAGTCGCACTGATTTTATTTGTTCCTTTTCACAAAGGCCATCAAGCATTTCCACCTGCACTCTAACAGTTTCTGCCGTCTTTACTATTGTTTGCCGAACCAAAGATGCGGCACCTCTGTTACCTTCTGGAATTACTAATTCCAAAGTGTCCCGACGGGAGCCGAGCGCTACTGGATGTAAATGGACATTTGTTAGCTTGTTATGAGCAATGGTATTGTTCAATTGCTGAGCTAGCGATGGGTTAGGCTCGAAACTATGCACATTTCTGCTTTTACCTACGAACTTGGCTAGTGGTACGGTTACTACGCCTATATTGGCACCTATATCAAGCACAGTATCCCCTTCACGAACTATTTTCTTGCAGATCCAGGTGATTTTTCTATCCAAATCGCCAACGAAAAAGGCTGCACGTCCAACATAATCATCAAGATCTGCTAGAACCTGTCCTCCAGGAACACGGCACCACACATTGCAAGGTTTTGTGCCACTAAGTAGTTTGATAAGTCTTGAATTTGCAAGTTGCGCGCACCCGCTATAAAAAGGATGACGTCTAGAGCATAACGCTGTTAGTCGTTGTCTGTAGCTTGGCATGGATAATTTCTAATTATTTGAATTCGCGTAAAAGTAAGTTACGAATAGAGAAGAGTTATGGATCACACTGACTTATATACCCCGCATTTCATCAGAATACTTGCATCACAATCTTACTACAAATACGTCATTACCAAACAATCTGGGAATACAAATTTACACTTCGTAGTAACAAACACAGAATCTATGAACTACACCAATCCTTTAACATAAAGGAATTTCACCGCAAGCCAACTTATACTGACTTTGACTGTCTTTCGCGGTGCAAAATATACAGTCCACTACTGATGATCAATGTACCGCCAACATATACTCAGTAGTCGGGCAACTCGTTAAACAGAAAATAACTATAGGCGGTGGCCCAAACCAGAGTGGTATACGAAAAGGGTGAAACCACTGAAACTGGTGCGGCGCGTAGGGCTTGAATAAGACAAAAATAGGCAACACTGCCAAGCAATCCCATTAGAACGAAAAATGGCCAGTGCTCTATTACAGGTACCACCCAATACCAGGGAATGAGCATAGACATAACAACAGTGTCCAGCAATCCGGTATACATCAGTGAGGTTATTGGATCGTCGTAGTTTCGAACCTGACGGGTCAGCAGCTGATAGAAAGCATGGGTAATTGTTGTTACGACCAAAATCAGAATGGCCGGATCTATATCAATTATACCGGGTCGAACGATTATAATAGCACCGATAATACCGATAATACCGCCAGCCCATCTACGCTTGCCGACACGTTCACCCAATATCGGAATTGCCAATATTGTTACTACGATAGGGGTTAAAAACATTATAGTGGTGGCGGTGGTTAGCTCAACTGTTCTAACCGCCGTAAAAAATAGACCATTGGTCAGCAGCATTAAAATCGAGCGCCAAATTTGCAACCCAGGTCGTCGACTAATGATTATTTGTTTGAGATTCGAGCGCATCAAAATAAGCGCAAGCAAA
>JBLHGU010000160.1:0-11339 GCA_047615875.1 Parasphingorhabdus sp. | reverse complement strand
ACTCAATCTCAGTTTCTTTCTGATCGGTTGATAGCCGCTGCACCTCCAGCTCAACTTCTCGAGGAGATACTACAATCTGCTGCCTGACCTCACGATCGACTACCCGCTGAATACGTAGCTGATTCCTAACGTCCCCTTGATATTGATCAATATCAAGTCCGGCCTGTTGAACCCGACGAAAGAAATCGGGTACAGACAAATTCTGCTGCGCGGCTATACCTTCTACCGCCCGTTTTACCTGGGAGTCGGTTATTTTAATGCCCAGGCCATCTGCGAATTGCAATTGAATTCTTTCCAGAATCAATCGTTCCATTACAGTTTGTTCCAGCTCTTCCTGATCCGGAATCTGATTACCCTGGGAACGCATCTCTTTAATAAACTGGCGCATAGAATTAACAAACTCACGTTCGGTAATCACGTCATCATTAACAACAACCAATACCCGGTCGATAACTGCGGGCGAGGCAATCTGCGGAAAACCCAAAAATAGGGTCAAAGCAATAGCAATGAATTTAATAGGCATTTATTTTACGTAGAAAGACGCGAACTACTATCGATGCCAGCACCAGACATCGATAGTGAAATTACCCGGTCAGCGTTAGTTTTGTGGGGGTGTCGACAGCACTGAAGAAAATTTACCGAGGTCCTTCAGTTCAAGCGTGAAAAATACAGAACTCTCATCCTGACCATCTCGGTTTCGCCGTTGCTCGCCACTAAGGCGAAACGCCCAGCAACATGCATCATAAGTCAGGCCCCAGGTCATTGAGAGATTTTCGCCCTCTTCCAGGTCATAGATATCAGTAAGGCTTAGCTGCCACTTATTCGCCAGTGGCCAGTACGCATCCATACTCACCTGTTCGCTGGAATCACTATCGTAACGATAGTCGAAACCAATTTTTCTTCGATCATCTCGCCGATACTGAGTATCCAGTCGAAAACTATCGGTCTCACTATCTTCAGCACTATAGCGAACCGAAGAACCAACCTCCCATTGATCATTTACATAGGCTCGAACATTAGCCAGAAGGTCTGATTTGTCTTCGATTTCGGGTTCATCGTTATCACTTAGACTAACGAATCGATCATCCAGATAAAAAAGCTGTGCTATTTCAGCCTTCAACCGTTCCTGACCGGTATTAGCGTCAATAATTCGCGTGGTAACACCCAGTGAAACACGATTGGCATCTTCAACCCGGTCAGCTCCGAAAAAACGGTTGTCACGAAAAAAGTTGCCAATGTTATCCAGGTTTCCACCACCAGTATCAAACACTGGCATGTCATCCTGATTTTCTTCAGAGGCATAAACATAGTACAAACGTGGTTCGAGAGTTTGATAGTGCTCAGTCCCACCCCAGGTGGTGGGACGTTCGAAGGCAATACCTGAATCCACACTGAAAACCGGAATAGATCGACTTGGATTATCCGGATCACCAGGATCAACATTATCCAGACTATATTGAGTATGACGCAGGGATACCTTAGGTGTTACGTAACCATATACAGCTTCCAGAGGTAAGCTGACATAAGGCGTAGCGTCGAGCCGAGTACCACTAACACGGGTATTTGTCGGGTGATCAAAATTCACCAGTTCAGTTTCAATACCAAACTTTACAGGGTCTAACATACCCAGCGGGTTTTCGGCACTAAATCGCACCCGTGGCAGGCGGGCATAAGGCTGACGTTCTTCATTAAGAGTAGAATCTACTGTTACATAGTCCTTCACATCAGCATCAAAATTAAAGATCTCTCCTGCGTAACGTACTCGCGCACGTTGATCAAGGAAGCTGGTACTGCTCAATCCTACTGAATTGGCAAAGTCATCAAGGTATTCGGTATCGGAAACATCCTGCACATCTACAGTAGCCTCCCAGTTATTATCAACACCGAAGCGTTGACGATGATCAAAGCTAAAGGCATCCCGATCATCACCAAAAACATCATCACCAGGTAAAACCTCACCACGGAAGATGCCGTCGTAGTTCTCGCCCATATAACGATATTCACCACGAATCTGTACACCGCGATCGGATAAGTAACGCATGGTTACAGTGGCGTCCTTGTTTTCGGCGATATTTATATAGTAGGGAACTTCAACTACGGTGCCTGAATCCTCGATAGATCCAACGGACGGGAACAGGAAACCGGTTTTACGTTCGCCGTTAATAGGAAAACTGGCCTTGGGAAAATAGAAAATCGGCACGCCAAAAAAACGCACGCTCATATTCGTGCCAACACCGACGCCTGTGGCGTGGTCCAGAACCAGCTCACTGGCCTTGATATAAACACTGTCCTGACCCGCACGACAGCTAGTTATTGAAGCGCGGGTTAATCGCTGGCGATCAACGCCTTCAAAAAATATCTTGTCTGCTTCGCCGCGCATATTCGTATGCACTTCGGTGACCGCGGATTTCTGCGCCATTTGCTCCCCTTCAGTACCGGTTATGGCCTGCCCTTCAATCTGGGCCTTCTTAACCTTAGTTACTGAATCAAAACTATTCCAGTTGGTACCCCAGGTGCTATCTTTAGTTTCTCCAAGATCGCTGCCGTGGCGGGTTCCACCAAAATCCAGTGTGTCGCGCTTACCAATAAAACCGTGATCCCGTTTGGCCATCTGAAAACTGACTTTATCAGCCTCACCAATCATGGTGTCCATTACCAGACTAAGCGACTCCATATTGAGTCGATCACCGCCCGGCGTATATAGAGTTATATTATCTAGTGCATTCAGGCTGTAGCTATCTTTGCTATAGACAATTTTGTTGGCAAAAACCCCCTGAGAACCCTGCACAATCTGTGCATTACCGGTTAGTTCTATAGTATTTGCATCCGGTGCATCAATGGAATCTGATTCGAGGACGATTTCCTGACTGGAAGAATCCATCCCCATCGCATCTAACATCACCTGCGGAATGTCAATGACATCAGCAGGGCAGAATTCTTCACTAGCGAAGAACAGAGAGTCTTGATTAGCGAGTGCTGGAGAAGAGAACACCACAAGTCCCATGGTCAAGGCGCTGATACCTGCAGACCTTATCATCAGGGTGGTGACGGAACGCTGTTTGCCCGAATATTGCATGCCTTTAAAAGCCTTAGTGCCGGTACGTGAGATTGCTTTTGAATAAGACATTGATTCTATCCCAGAATCAATGCTAATACGAAGCCATTCACGGACACCCAGTGACAGGTATCCTTTTGGTTAAAATTATTCCTCGATTATAGAGATAAAAAGGGTGGCTGAAAATCCCGATTCACCAATCTATGTCAATAAAGCCGTGCTAAGCTCGTTTATTAGCAGCCCAAAAGGCTAACATGAGCAGATTAGTTATAGATTAATGGATGCATTTATTTTGGCGGCCGGTCGCGGAGAACGACTGCGTCCACTTACCGACCACACCCCGAAACCTTTGATTGAGCTGGGAAATCACTGTTTGATCGAACATCATCTGGTGAATCTTGCTGCTACCGGGTTCAACCGGGTGATAGTAAATTTATCCTGGCTGGGCGAAAAAATTCGCTATCGACTGGGCGACGGCAGTCAATTTGGCCTGGAAATTATTTTTTCAGACGAATCTTCAACCCCCCTCGAAACTGCCGGCGGCATAGTGCATGGCCTGGCCCTGATACAATCCAGTGAATTTGTTGTAATCAACGGCGATATTTTTACCGACTACAATTTCGGTAGACTAAACATCCCGGATTCTTCGCAAGGTCATTTGGTAATGGTAGATAATCCCCCCCATCATCCCGATGGTGATTTCAGTATAGATGAGAACTTTCAATTGTTTGCGGGTGGTCAACGTCAACTGACCTACTCCGGGGTAGCCTGTTTTCGACGTAGTGTTTTTTCATCGCTACAGGCTGGACGAAGACCATTACGGCCGATTCTTGATCAACACCTATCTGAAAATGGTCTCTCAGCAGAACATTTTTCCGGTATATGGTTTGATATTGGTTCACCTGAGCGACTGCAAATTGCCCGAGACATCTGTCAGACTTAAACCTGGCTGAAACAATAAAGTCACGGCCACCCAAAATACTCCTTAACAAGTAACACCTAGATCAACTCCATGTCTTACAGTCAAATTGAAGTGAGCAGTCAGGATAATATTACTACCATCCGCCTGAATCGCCCGGCCCAACTAAACAGCTTTACCGAAGTTCTTTGTTCAGAAGTTCAAGATGCACTAACCCACGCGGATTCTGATTCCAGTATCCGGTGCATTTGTCTGACTGGTGCTGGCAAGGCCTTCTCCGCAGGCCAGGATCTGGCAGAAATTGGCCTGGAAAGTGACAATCCAAAAGATTTATGTGAAATTCTTGAGAACAACATCAATCCGATCATTCTAAAAATAAGAGAATGTGCGACTCCAGTAGTCGCTGCGGTCAATGGCGTAGCCGCTGGCGCGGGGGCTAATCTCGCTCTGGCCTGCGACATGGTAGTGGCCACCCGTGCCGCCAAATTTCTGCAGGCTTTCAGACATGTCGGTTTACTACCAGACGCCGGAGGAACCTGGTTACTACCCAGACTGGCAGGACAGGCAAGAGCGACAGGCATGGCCATGTTGGGAGAACCAGTTTCGGCCCAACAGGCTGAACAATGGGGATTAATCTGGCAGTGCGTGGATGACGATCAATTTACCCAGACCGTTCTGGACCTATGCCGAAAACTAGCCACTGGTCCTGGCCTTGCTCTAGGCCTGGCAAAAAAGGCCATGATGGATAGTCAAAACAACAGTCTCTCTGAACAATTACAGCTGGAACGTGATTTCCAGCAAGCGGCGTCTAGCAGTGACGATTATCGTGAAGGTGTACAGGCATTTCTACAAAAGCGTAAACCCGAATTCAAAGGAAGCTAGTATGTCTTTAGCTAAAGGGTAACCGGACTAGATAAAACAATTGAATCACAACCTATCAATATAAGAGTAGTGTCATGATGAGCAAAGAATCAGCCGCCAAAATCACCGGTGCTGTAGATCAGGCCAGGCTGTTACTTACTTCTCCTACAGAATTCTATCAAGGCATGGCCCGTATTGGCGGCTATGGGTCTCCTATACTGTTTATATTCGTAATGGGGGTAAGTGCGGGGCTTATTCAAATTATTAGCCAGTTTTTTGGATTAGGACAATTCGGCCGGATTGCCGCCACCGCGAATGGCTGGACAGCTTTTCTGGAACTCCCTTTGGTAATGATTGTGGGTTGCACTATTGCTTCGATCATAGCTTTTTCAATCTGGAGATTAATAGGCTCGTCAGAAAGTTTTGAGACCTCGTTTCGCTGTATAGCCTATAGCGCCGCTATCGCACCGGTAGCGGCAGTTTTAAGCATCATTCCGTACCTTGGCACGTTAGGCTACGTAACCTGGGCAATATCACTGATTTATCTTGCCAGCATCGAAGTGCACTCGATCAGACCTGCCACAGCAAAGCTGGTGTTGGGCGTACTTGGATTCTTACTTTGTATGTCCAGTGTGATGAGTGAATATACGGCACGACGGTTTCACGAATTTTCAGATTTTGGGCGGCCACAGGCCATCCAATCTGACAATTCTGCCAGTAGAAAAATTGACGTTAACCATAAGACACCTGAAGAAATCGGCAAAGTAGTCGCAGATTTCCTGAAAGGACTAGAAGATGCCACTAAAAAAGATTCACCAGAGGATTCAGCACGATGAAACTCGAAGGCTCCTGCCATTGCAAGAAAGTGCAATTTTCACTTAATAGCCCACACCCCTACCCTTATAACTACTGCTACTGCTCAATTTGCCGAAAAACCGCCGGCGGTGGAGGTTATGCAATTAATCTAGGAGCAGATGCGACAAGCTTGAAAACCAGCGGTGAAGAATTTTTGTCGATCTATCAGGCAACCATCACCGATACTGAAACTGGCGAAACTTCTGTTAGCCCTGCCAAGCGACACTTTTGCTCCTGTTGTGGCAGCGCATTGTGGGCCTGGGACTCACGCTGGCCGGAACTTATTCACCCCTTTGCTTCAGCCATTGACACCCCGCTGCCCGTCGCACCGGAACATACCCACCTGTTGCTGGACTCTAAAGCCTCCTGGGTGGAACCCAATTTTCAAGCCAATGATCAGCAGTTCGAAAAATACCCAAGCGAGTCTCTGGCGGCCTGGCATCAACGCTTCGGCGTAGAATCGACCGACTGAGATGATAATTAATGCGGGCCATCATTAAGCAGGTTGACGACAATTCAGAATACTGGATTCCCGAAGGATGTCACATTCTCGAGTTGTCCAATTCCCCAGATGACCCCAATTTATCCATCGCCAGAGCGCGCGTTGAGCCAGGTGTGACTACCCAGTGGCATCGACTGCAAAATACCGAGGAACGCTATTTTATTTTAAGCGGTAAGGGCATGGTGGAAATTGACGATCAGTCCGCACAACGGGTCTGCAGCGGAGATACCGTATTGATTCCGGCTATGTGTCGGCAGCGAATATCCAATCCGGGACCTGACGATCTGATATTTCTGGCACTTTGCACCCCTCGATTTGATCACACAGTCTATGAAGCGCTGCCACCCACATGACATGCTTAATTGAGTTAATAGTTGAACATTGAATGAGCCTCTGGAAGGTTTTCTACTGACTCGGGATTGGCGAGACGGTAATCAAGGCATCGATCTAACTTACTGGGTCAGCTCAACACAGGGACCGGTCAAACTTACCTTCAGTGGTGCCAGGGCGGTATGTTTTATCAGTCGAGAGCAGGACTATTCACCGTCACCCGGCCATAGACGCAAGGTCGACCTGCTCGGACCAGACAACCAACCGGTTGACGCACTGTATTTTACTCAGCAACGGCAACTTCAGCGCCTGGTATCACCCGCTGCGGTACCGCGAAAGAATCTTTTCGAAACAGACATAAAACCCACTGACCGGTTTTTGATGGAGCGATTCATCACCGGTCCAGTTCAAATTGAAGGTAAGTCAAACAATACCGGGAAGTTTCTGCACTTTCATAATCCACGCCTGAAACCTGCTCAATACAAGCCCGACCTAAAAGTAGTTTCAATCGACATTGAAACAAACTACGAAACTGAGCAATTATTATCTATTGCGGGTCAGGGAGCCGGTGTGGAACGGGCATTTCTACTTCACCCAGAATCAATTGAGGAAGACTGGATCACCTGTTGTAAGGATGAAAAAGCTTTATTACTGGCATTTATAACGTGGGTTGAACAAGTTGACCCCGACATTCTGATTGGTTGGAATGTGATCAACTTTGATTTCTCTGTTCTGGAACGACGCTGTAAGGTCTGGGGAATAAAACTCAGCATTGGTCGCGAAAACAGCCCTATGACCATCTTACCTTCAGGCAATGCAAGTTCAATAACGATTACCAGACTGGCTGGTAGAGTGGTGATGGATGGTATCGAATCATTGCGGGCCGCATTTTACAACTTTGAGAATTTCTCTCTGGAATCTGTCGCCCACGAACTGCTTGGACGAGGCAAATTAATCAAGGGCGATAAACATCGCGGCGAGGAGATACTCGACTTATTTCATGCTGACCCCGTGGCGCTGGCGCGCTATAACCTTGAAGATTGCCGCCTGGTCAGTGAAATATTCGAACACACCCGCCTAATCGATTTCACTATCGAACGCGCTGCCGCTACCGGGCTAACCCTGGGCCGTGTCGGTGGCTCAGTGGCGGCATTCGATTTTCTTTATCTGCCACAATTACATCGCAATGGCTATGTTGCGGGTGATCCTCCATTGGATGACGCCGGCGGGCTATCCAGTCCCGGTGGTTATGTGCTGGATTCCAGGCCGGGGCTATACGACGATGTTTTGGTACTGGATTTCAAAAGTCTATATCCAAGCATAATTCGGACTTTCTTAATTGACCCTATGGCGCTATGGCAACCCGGCGAAGATCGAGTAGAAGGCTTTCAGGGCGCTAGCTTTAGCCGGTTACAACCCATATTACCAAAGATACTGGAACACCTCTGGGCCAAACGGGATATCGCTAAAGTAGAGAAAAATAGCGCGTTAAGTCAGGCCGTAAAAATCATCATGAACTCGTTCTACGGAGTTCTTGGCACCAGTGCCTGCCGATTCTATGACACCCGTTTAACATCCAGCATCACCCGGCGCGGCCATGAAATTATTCAGCGTAGCAAGGAGCTTATCGAAGCTGAAGGCCTTGAAGTAATTTATGGAGATACTGACTCACTTTTCGTCTGGCTCGCAAATAAACCCAACGAAGCAGACGCACAGATCATCGGTGAGCGACTGGCCAACCTGTTGAATCAATGGTGGCAGGAAACCCTTATTGCAGAATATAAAGTCGAGTCCAGACTGGAAGTGGAATTCGAAACCCATTACCTGAAGTTTCTAATGCCCACAATACGCGGCTCCGGGGCAGGCAGCAAAAAACGCTATGCCGGTATGATAAGGAAACCGGATCAAAGCCATGAGTTGATTTTTAAGGGGCTTGAAACAGTCCGAACCGACTGGACACCATTAGCTCGAGAGTTTCAGCAGGAACTATTTCGTCGGGTTTTTGAAGGATTACCGTACCTTGACTACGTAATGCAGATTCATACTGGGCTCTATGACGGCAAACTCGATCAGCAGCTAATTTTCAGAAAACAGTTACGTCAGCCTTTGGAAAAGTACGTACGAAATATTCCCCCCCACGCCCAGGCTGCCAAAAAAATGCGCGCACCGGGTCGATGGATTGAGTATTTGATTTGCAAAAGCGGCCCGGAACCTATCGAGAAGCCTAATTTGCAACCTGATTATGACCATTATGCCGAACGCCAACTGAAACCCGTAGCCGATACAGTACTGGCCTTCCTTGATACGGGTTATGATGAAATTGTCGGCGGCCAGGTCCATATGTTCCGGTAACAAAATAATTAAGTTGGGAACAAGAGATTTACTATGAAAGCGAAACAGCAGAAGATTTACCAATCCGGTTTTAGAGTACCCCGCCGGCACTTTCTGACTCAGATGGCCAGCTTATCCATGGCAACGGCATTGCCACCTTTAAGTTGGGCTAACCAGGCACCTAAGACTCTCACCGCAGATTTATCCCGTGTAACCATGGGCGAAGCCGGAGAGCTTGATGTCTGGGCCTACAATCAGTCTTCTCCAGGACCAGAATTGCGTGTCAAGCAAGGTGATTTTCTTGATCTAAAACTGGAGAACCGCCTCGACCAACCGACTTCCATACATTGGCATGGAATTAGAATAGTCAACTCAATGGATGGTGTGTCCGGCTTTACTCAGCCTGCAGTGGCCAACGGTGAGGTTTTCAATTACAGGTTTCAAATACCAGATGCCGGCACCTACTGGTATCACTCCCATGCCAATTCCGCAGAACAGGTTGGCAGAGGTTTGTATGGGCTGCTAATCGTTGAAGAAGCGGATGCTTACCCAGTAGACCGTGAGTTATCTCTGGTAATAGACGATTGGCGGCTGGATCAGATCGGTGAAATTCAAAACGATTTCGGAAATTTACACGATGTCAGTCACGGTGGCAGGCTTGGCAACTGGGTAACAGTCAATAGCCAGAGTCAGCCAGATTTAAGCGTTACAGCTGGGGAACGTATCCGTTTACGCTTGCTGAATGCCGCTAACGCCAGAATTTTCACGTTAAAAATCGCTGATTTTGCACCCTGGATCATCGCTCTGGATGGACAGCCGGTAGCTCCATCTCAATTGACCGATAGCAAAATTACGCTGGCACCCGGTCAAAGGGCAGATCTTGTAGTTGATATACCTATGGTCGCAACAGAATCTGCGGCTATCACCTATATCCACTCCCGAGGCGTGTTACGTATAGCCCAATTAATAACAAACACTACTGTGCCTTTAGTAAGGAAAAAGGACACGCCTCCGTTATTACCCAACAACCCACTACCAACCACTCTTGATTTAAAACATGGAATAAATATCAAGGTTGAAATGAGCGGTGGCGCAATGGGTAATATGCGTAGTGCTCTCTATGCAGGTTCTCATCTGCGCATAAGAGATCTGGTCGGCCAGGGAATGGCGTGGTCATTGAATGGTGTTGCGGGAATGACAGACACGCCTCTATTTCGAGTTCAACACGGCCGAACCGTTACGCTTAATTTAGTTAACGACAATAGTTGGCCGCATGCCATGCACCTGCACGGACACCATTTTCGCGTCATTGAGGCCAATGGCGAAGCCACTGTTGATGCGCCCTGGCGCGACACCACTTTGATGTATCCAATGGATCAGGTTCGCATCGCATTCGTCGCCGATAACCCGGGTAAATGGCTTTTGCATTGCCATATGCTGGAACACAGCAGCGCCGGCATGATGACCTGGTTCGAGGTTATCTAGTGGACCATGAGTTCTGCTAACCTAATATTTGCTCGAGCCCGGAAATTGCGCGATCAACTTCTTCCATCGTGTTGTAGTGCACCATGCTAATTCGTGCGACGCCATCTTCACTTTCAATTCCCAATGCTCTGACACAGCGCATTGCATAAAAATTGCCGCTGCTGCAACCCACTTTAAAATCCGCCAAACGATTGGCGATCTGTTCGGACGGCCTTCGATTGCTCACAAAACTGATAGTTGACGCACGATTACCATTTTCAATTCTCGGCGAACCTATTACCCGTATATCGCTGCGACTATTCAGAAAATCCAGTAAACGATTGCCCAGCACCGCCTCATGTTGCTCAAACAAACCACATACAGCCTGGGCATGAGCATTTAGTCCGGCTGATTCCGAACTCAGCTTATGATGATGAAACAACGTCTCGTAATAGTCTCGCAAACCTGCCAATGCACCGATTTCAGCGTGCAACGGCCCGGTCGGATTCAAACGGTAGTGAGGTAAATCTTTATTAAAGAAATGTCCCTGGGATTCCAGTTCACCCTGTCTAGCAGCATTTATCCACATCACACCAGTGTGTGGAGCATAGGTTTTATAGGTACTGAACAGAAATATATCCAGCCCGGAATTAGCCACATCCAGCACCTTGTGGGGTGCGTAGGAAACCCCGTCACCGACTATTAATGCGCCGGTTGGCCTAATTCGAGCGGTAATCTCCGGCAAATTCTGCATCGCAGCCACAATATTGGAGCATAGAGTGAAGCATACCAATCTGGTTTTCTCAGACAGCAACACGTCCAGATCATCTGGATCTAGAAGCCCGGTTTGCTGGTCGATTTGCCACTCACGAATGATGGCTCCTTCCTTCTCCAACCGACGCCAGCAACCAATATTGGCTTCGTGATCCTGATTAGTAACAATAATTTCATCACCGGGCTTAATTGAAGATCGCAGTGCATTGGCTAATACATAGGTGTTGAGAGTAGTGGATGGTCCCACC
>JBLHGU010000159.1:0-11375 GCA_047615875.1 Parasphingorhabdus sp. | reverse complement strand
AGCGCCTACATTCAGTGGTTAAAACCCGCTAATTATGCAGCATTCATTAAGCCAGAAACCTATCTGCAATGGGCAAATCCTGAAAATTATGCTGAGTTTTTAAATGCAATTCCTTCGTTTACCGTTAATGTAACGAGCCAAAACTAATAAGATCACTGTTCAATTAGTTGTACTAGCACCTATAGGAAAAAGATAATGAATAAACCTAAGACTGTAAGCGCAACCAATCAGGGTGCTCACGCTGAGCCGGTTAATAAAAAAGAAAAACGTGCCTATAGCGCACCGTTTGTGCGCAGTGCCGAGCCATTAGAAGCGGTCGCGGCGGTGTGTGCAGATAAGGGGGCTGGTGGTCCAGGTAAAGTAATAGGGCCATTTGATGGTTGCGGAACGCCCGGTTCGTGATCATTGCTGCTTATAAATTAATAACATGTCTTTCGCTAACTCCTCCGCTGCCCTAATGTCAGCCTGGGGGCCACACAGCTTGTCCTTCCAGTTACCGGGCGTTAGCATCAGTTTTACTGGTTTAAGTCTTTCTCAGCAGCAGTCTATTCAGCACCGCTACGCTGGGTTTGTCCGTCAGCAAGATCAGGAAAATGATAAGCCTCAATTTAGCTGTCAAGCGTACAAAATGAGCCAAGTACCGAATGTTCCATTTAAGGATTTAACTCGGGATGGGCAATATGCCCCGTTGCAGCGACGTAGATCGGACGCGATTGATTTAACTGGTTTTGATTTTAGAGCCAGTATTCCGCTAGAAAAAACGTATACCGCTGGGTCTTTAGGTGTTGTTAAGGAAGATCAGCTAACTTATCCCAGTGTGGTAGAAAATGTGCTGCGAGTATTTACTGCCTATAAGGCAGTGGAGTCAGGCGGCGTTATTTTACATAGTGCCGGGCTGGTCTTTGAAGAACAGGCTTATATTTTTGTCGGCCGTTCTAATGCAGGCAAAACTACCCTCACCAGAAAGGCTCACCAACACGGTGCTATAGTATTGAGTGATGATATCAACATGGTACTGCCGCGTACCGATAAGCCTGGTTACAATGCGCATGCAGTTCCTTTTACCGGTGAGTTTGGTCGTACCCTAGAGCATGCCGATAGCCGGGAATGTTATCCACTTGCGGCCCTAGTTTTATTAGAGCAAGGTGAGTTATTACGGGTAACTGCAACAGAGCCATCGGATGCGGTAGCAAAGCTATTGGTAGGCTGCCCGTTTGTGAATATGGATACTACGCAAGCCCCGTTGTTATTTGACGCGGTGACTGCCTTGGCAGAGAAGGTTCCGGTACTGCGCTTGCAAAGTGCGCGCCATGAACCCGTAGAGAACATAATGAATGCAGTGAAAAGTGGGATGTCTGATGTCTAAAGTAAGCGTGAATAGTGACAGCTCAATTGCCAACAACAAACTTTGGCTGTCTGCTCAGGTGCGCCATCGCGCGGTGGGCGAAGATGGCGTGTTGGTACATTTACAAAATGGCCGCGTTATTGTCGTCAATGAGATTGGCTTGTATATTGTTCACTTGTTGCAAAAGCCCATAAGCACTGTTGCGATAAGCGAATCAATTAGCGCCGAATTTGATGTAACGCTGCAACAGGCCGAATCCGACATGATCAAGTTTTTAGCTGAGCTCGATCATGAAAATATTATTGAACGAGCAACACCGGCTGATTACCGATGAGCATCAATAATATCGCCAATAAGGTACGTAAGCAGGGTGTCTTAATAGACGTCACTTTAGAGCTGACTTATGCCTGCAATCTCGATTGTTTTTTTTGTTATAACGACCGAGACAAGCCTGGCAAACCACTATCACTTGCCAACTATGAAACCCTGCTACGCGATTTAGCGAGTATGCAAACGATGTTTTTGATGCTGACTGGTGGCGAGCCGATGATTCATCCGCACTTTTTTGAGATTGGGCGTCTGACTAAAGAGCTGGGCTTTGTTGTACGTGTGCGCACTAATGGGCATAGTCTGACTCGAGCAATGGCCAAGCGAGTACGTGATGAGATAATGCCCTATGTAGTTGAAGTCAGCCTGCATGGTGCAACCGCCGAAGTGCACGATCAACAAACTCGTATTGCTGGCAGTTTTGATCGTTTGGTAAAAAATATAGCGAGTGCAACCGAGGAGGGACTGCGTATCAGTGTAGTGTCAACGCCAACGTCCTGGAATGAGCATCAGATCGAAGAGATGTTTGCTTTATGCGATAAGTTGGATGTTCCGTTGCGTTTTCAGGGGCCGGTAGCACCGCGTGATAACGGCGATACCGAACCGCTGATTATTCAACCCGCAGAAAGCACTTGGGATAGAGTCACACGATTGGTCACAGAGCGCAAACTACAACAACAATTACAAGCCGATCAAGGCGAGCTAGTTCAGGGTGTAGAGGTGGAAGTTGAAACCAAAAAGGCAGTTGCAAGCTGTGGTGTTGGCATCGCAGGCGTGGATATTGATCCTTATGGCAACGTATTGGCCTGTATGCATTTACAGGAAAGCGCAGGGAATGTGCACGATCATTCAATCTCAGAAATATGGGATAATTCACCCCTGTTTGCACGCGCAAGAAGTCGTGCTAAGGCGGCGATGCAACAATTTAAGAATAAGCCAATTAAGCAATTAGGCGCCCCCATATTTTGTTTGGCCGTGGAAGAAAATATCAACAAAAGCTGTGGCACGGGCTGTGGACAACGGGCGGATTAAGTCATTGAGCTCGCTAACACGTTAGATTGGGCATCCCCGCTATTCTTTCACCAATATGTCAATTATCTACCAAACGATTGCGGCCTCGTTGCTAAAAGAGGCAACCACCCCCTTTGTGATCAATATTAGGGGTCAATGTATGCACCCGATGCTCAAGTCTGGGGATAAGGTTCGTGTTTTACCCGTGGCTCATTTTTCCCCGGGTGATGTTGTCGTATTCAATCACCCACAGCACGGTCTTACGGCGCATCGTCTGCTTGGTTTGACGCTTTCGTCGCGCGGCTTACGTTACATGACGAAAGCGGATAACGCGAAGGTTATCGATCGATTACTCGAGCCGGATGAAATCTTGGGCAGAACCGACATAAATCTTAGTCAAGGGGGCAACATACGACCTGGCCTCAGCACCCGGTTGGCGTGTACCACTCAAATGCTGACTATTTCGTTTAAACGGGTCTTAATAAACTTGTTCAGACCGGAAAAATAAGTTTTGGTGATACTAAAATGTAGTATAAAGTTTCCAAATTAACAAATGAGTGTTATTCAAATAAATCGAACAGTTGATTGCGAATAAAGTGTAATACCATATCCCAAAATCCCGATATAGAGCGTGCAGGTCAGCAATTTCATAGAGAAAGCCGTTAGAAACTTTTAGCAAGATATCCTCCATTACGTTGATTTTGAGGCTCACGCTTGCGTTCAATAGATTAGGCCGTTAGAGGCGATGCTCTGATGCGCGCAAGTATTTCCGCCAGTAGCTGCGTGCCGGATCGGTAAAGCTTGAGGGCTGCATATTCTGGACGAACCTGAACACCGATTCTGACGCAACGTGAACAGTCATTCTGGTCGATCGTGAACGGTGATCCTGATCTGATGGTGAACACTTTGGTGTTTCTACCAGAATAGGTGTTCATGATGCCAGAATGGTGTCAACGCATTGAACTTGAACTGCTAGTCTGCCCCGTTTTCCAACGGAGCAACTATGCCAACCAAGAGATTATCAATGCGACATCTACGCGAGATTCTTCGTCTGCGACTTCACGGCGGTCTTTCCGTACGGCAGATTCATTCCAGCCTCCGTGTCAGTGTGGGCGGTGTGCAAAAGGTCATCAAGAAGGCTCAGGAACAAAGCCTGGATTGGGATTCGGTCAACCAGCTTAATGATCGACAGCTCGCCTCTCTGTTCTATCCCCAGGCCGATACCCGAGCCGCACCCTGTCACGAACTGCCCGACTGGGTCACGGTTCATCAGGAACTCAAACGCAAGGGTAACCAAATAACTCTTGTGGGAGGAATACACCGAGCAGTTCCCTAACCGCTGCTATAGCTATCCTCAGTTCTGTTTTCTGTACCAACAGTGGGTGGCCAAGCAACGGCGCTCCATGCGCCAGATCCATAAAGCCGGCGATAAGTTGTTTGTCGACTATGCTGGGCAAACCGTATCCATCGTACGGGCTGATACCGGCGAAATCCGCACTACCCAGATCTTCGTCGCCGTGCTGGGCGCGTCTAATTACACGTTCTGTGAAGCCACCTGGTCACAGCAGTTGCCCGACTGGCTGGAAAGCCATGCCAGAGCCTTGACCTTCTTCGGCGGAGTACCACAGTTGATTGTACCCGATAACCTGTTATGTGGAGCTCCACATAATAGATTTTATGTTGAGTGATTAGTTATGTGAAGCAGAATGCTTCTCGCATTGCTGTTCCTGCATTTACAAACACTTAATCAAAACACAGCTTCACATAATAATATCCATTCGTGCTACTTCTTCTTGTGTTTTTTCAATTAAACACAGGAGAAAAGCATGTTTTCCAAAAAGATCTATCCAGATAATGTACTACTCATTGAATACCTTGATTTTCTGAGGACATATCAAAACTTGTTCGAAGCGACGATTGTCATCAGAAGAAATTATGTTATGCCCTTCCTATTGAGGCGAGGTATTAGTCATTCCACACACCTGCGTTTACTCACAGCAAAATCAATTCACGATCACATCATTGAAACAGCCCCATCATTGCATCGTGCCAGTAAAAAACACTTAACCTCTTCGATTCGCAGCTTTCTTCGTTTCGCATATATAAAAAACTATATCTCATGCAACTTAGTCGAAGTAGTGCCGGTGATTACGACCTGGAAGCTTGAGCGACTGCCTGAGAGTATTTCATGGGAGAATATTCAAAAGCTACTAACCATGCCCGATATTCAAACCCCAGCAGGTCGGCGTGATCTTGCTGTGATGATGCTGTGCATTCACTATGGTGTCAGAATTGGTCAAGTCACAGCTTTAAAACTGAGTGATATCCACTGGGAGGAGGGTTTCATCTGTTTTACTGGCTGTAAGTGGAGTAATTCCTTGCGTTTGCCGTTGCTTGAAGACGTCGCTGATGCACTATATAAAGAAGGACAGAAAAAATCCGCATTACGGGGAAGTGTTTTTAACCTTGCGCGGGGAACAACGACCGCTCAGTGAACACAATCATTATGCAGCCAATTTGCAGAAGTACTATGTCAAAGCCGGAATCGACTCTAAATTCAAAGGTTCACAACATTTTCGACATGCCTTTGCAACCCGCTTGCTCAGCCAACATGTTTCCATAAAAACAATTGCCGATCTGTTGGGTCATCGACACATAGAAACGACGTTTATCTACACAAAAGTCGATATCGATCAGCTCCGCGCGTTAGCCCGTGAATGGCCGGAGGATCAAAAATGAAAAAAGCAACGATTTACCGGCCCTATGGGCTCTTGGATGATCCAGCACTTAACACTTCGCAGGTCACTTGGTTTTATCTATAAAGGTGCAGAATTTACACTGGATGCATTTGACCAATATTTAGACGTCAACTTTTCAAATTGTACAGCAATTACTCGCGACATGGTCGTTGGTTATCTCGATACGACACAACACAAATTACCACTAACGCGCGCCGATCACGTATCGGATTTACGTCAGTTTTGTCGTTTTATGCTTCAGTATGACCTGACAACTTATATTCCGGAGAAGGGTCTGGTTGCTCCTGCCAAGGTTCAGATAATACCGCATATTTTTAGTAAAAATGATATTGCCAAATTAATGCAGCAAGCCATGCACCTTAATGTGAAAAACCAATTGTTACCGTACACCTACCAGACAATAATTGGGCTGCTGTGGGTCACAGGCATGCGGATAGGGGAAGTCATTCGATTAAAAATTGAAGATATTGATTTCAACCAACACATCTTATACGTCAGGCAAACCAAGTTTTCTAAATCCCGGGCAATACCTTTATTTCCGTGCGTAATGCAGAAGCTAAAAGAATACCTGGATCGACGATCAAGCTGTGGCTACAACAGTGAGCCAAAGGCGTCTGTATTCATCAACAATAGAGGCAAGCCTTGCACACTATCAACAACTCCGAAAACCCTTCGAACTCTGATGATACGTGCCGAACTAAAGTCATGCCAAAATCGTACACCGCGCGATTCATCTTCCCGTGTTAGCGACTTATCTTGGACACGCCAATATTGCAAATACTCAAGTATATCTGCACCCAACCCTTGAATTACTTGGTATCGCAGGTGAAAAACTGTTTTCCTATGTGCAGGAAAATCAAGGAGAACGTAATGAAAAAAGTGAATAAACTGATGCTGCTGGTTCAATGCTTTTTCCAGGAGTACTTAGTAGCAGACCGTGGGCTTAGTCAAAATACCGTGATGGCTTATCGAGACACATTGAAATTATTTTTTTCCTTCGAAAGTTCACGCCAGAACAAATCCGTAAGTAAACTTGTTCTGGATGATGTGAATGCGGATGCTGTCTTACATTTCCTAAACCAATTGGAAAAGAAACGAAACAACGGCATTGTCACAAGAAATTTACGATTGGCTGCACTTAAAACGTTTTCACTATTTTTGACAACAAAAGACATTTTGCGAGCCGGGGAGTATCAGCGCATTATCGCGTTGCCGCTCAAGAAAGCACCACATAAGGTGATTGATTATCTTGAGGTAAACGAAATCAATGCCATTATTGGTGAATTCGATCATGGGAATATGAGTGAACAACGTAACCACACATTATTGAGTTTGCTCTACAACACGGGGGCGCGAGTGCAGGAGATGTGTGATCTAACAGTGGGTTCTATTACCTTGGGTCATCTTCCCGCAGTGACATTAGTCGGTAAAGGTAACAAAACCAGGATAGTGCCAATTTGGCAAGATACCGCTCAGCTGCTGACGAGTTACTTGCAGAACCATCAGTTGATGGACAATCCGACTGCTAGATTGTTTCTAAATGCCTGTGGTCAACCACTTGGGCGCTTTGGTATTCGCTATATCATAAAAAAACGAGTCGAACGGGCATCAACAACTTATCCTCGACTGAAAACGAAGACCATCGGTCCTCATACATTCAGACACTCTATTGCAATGCACTTGCTCCAGGCCGGGATTGATCTCAGCATCATTAAAAGTTGGCTGGGCCATGTCAACCTTCAGACAACCCATACGTATGTTGAAATTGACATGGAAATGAAACGAAAAGTGCTCAATGCATACTCGCCTTTTGTCAGTTCAGAATCTCTTAAAAGCGTCTTAAGTAGAAATCGAGATATTCTTACCTGGCTCGAATCCATTTAATTTAACTATTATCTATTATGTGAAGTCTTTTGTGAAATTCTTGCCAATATTTAGTGTAATAGCAAGAAACTTAGACTATGGCTTCACATAATGAATCACTCAACATAAAACCTAAAGAGCGCGGTCACCAGGGCCTGTCGCTATGACCCCGACCTTAACCCGGCCTATCAACAACTGGCCACCCACTATGGCACCGCCATCATGCCCGCGCGTCCTCGTAAGCCCAAAGACAAGTCCAAGGCCGAAGTCGGTGTGCAAATCATCGAACGCTGAATTCTAGCCCGGCTGCGGCATCAGACCTTCTTCTCACTGGCTGAACTCAATCACTGTATCGCCCAGCTATTGATCACGGTTAACCACAAACCCTTTAAACAGTACAAAGGCTCACGACAGCTGTGGTTTGAGTCTCTTGACCAGCCCGCATTCAAGCCCTTACCCAAGAATCCTTATGAATACACTGCCATTAAAACCGTCAAGGTCAATATCGATTACCACATCCAATATGACGAACACCTCTACTCAGTGCCACACCACTTAGTCGGTGAGAAGCTCAGCCTACATGCCAGGTCCTTCCTCATCGAGCTGTTCTTTAATAATCAATGTGTTGCCAGTCATCCCAGGGCCTTTGTGCCGGGCATGACTACCCGACCCGAACACATGCCAACACGTCATCAGAAACACCAGCAATGGTCCCGCGGACGTCTGATGAACTGGGCTCAGGATATCGGCCCTGAGGTGCTGCGCTGGGTACAGGCCCTGTTGCAGCGTAAAGCCCACGAACAGCAAGCCTATCGGGCCTGTCTGGGTTTGTTGAATCTGTCTCGACAGTATCCAGCCGTCCGGCTCAACAACGCCTGTGTCATTGCCAATGGCAAACACCTTTACCGGTTAAAACAGGTCAAGGAGATTCTGATCAGCAATCAGGATCAGCTGGTGGACACCGTTCCTGAACAAACCACCTTGCTCCCACAGTCCCACGAAAACATCCGTGGACCGGGCAGCTTCCATTAATCCATCCAGGCTCAATCAACCTCCATCTCAAACAAACAGGTAAACCTTATGAACCCACAAACACTGGTCCAACTGAGAGATCTGAAACTCTCTGGTATGGCAGCCGCGCTTGTCCTGCAAACCGAGCATCCTGGCACCTATGCCGAACTGTCCTTCGAAGAGCGATTGCAATTACTCACAGATCAGGAACTGCTTGACCGTAACGATCGCAAACAACAGCGCTTGATCAAGGCCGCACGATTTAAACTGCTGGCCAATGCTGCAGAGATTGATTATGAACACGTCAGAGGACTCAAGAAACCCGTCATTGCCTCACTGCTCTCCTGCCACTGGGTAAGGGCAACATCAGAATCTGCTCATCACCGGACCCTGTGGCAGCGGCAAGACTTATCTGGCCTGTGCATTCGGTCATACTGCCTGCCTAAAGGGTTATCCTTCCCGCTATTACCGACTCTCCCGATTGCTCAGAGAACTCAATCAGGCCAAGGCTGATGGCTCTTATACCAAGACCCTGCAGATGCTGGCACGGGTCGATATCCTGATCATGGATGACTGGGGGCTGGAACCGCTCAATGCGGCCCAGCGCAATGATCTGATGGAGATTATGGATGACCGACATGGTCACGCTTCAACGATCATGATCAGTCAATTACCGACCGATCAGTGGTACACCTCCATCGGAGATAACACGCTCGCCGATGCCATTCTGGATCGGCTTATGCACAACTCACATCGCATCGCCCTCAAGGGTGAATCTATGCGTAAAACAAACCTTAAGTTGACTGATCGTGAACACTTGGGCTAAATAAACAACTAACAGGATGCGTTGACTTAACACTGTTCACCATCAACCAGAATCGATGTTCACGTTCAGCAGAATATGCACCGTGAGAGCATTGCGGATATGTGAAACTGCACTGCAAATGCGCAGATTTGAGCTACCACCTCACACCTGTGCGGGAGTGAATCCCACCCGCTGGTGGCGTTGGGTGTTTGCTCGCTTACCCAAAAACCGGATGTTTGTACAAACAAACGTGGCTTTGACTATCGGAGCCGGTTAGGGGATGACCGGCCAGGAACACTCCGCCGTGCTGGGGCCGTCGAGTGATGTAAAGCTGATCGTGAAAACGTCGCCGACAGCACATCCAAACTCGCTGGGCCGGCCCCCCACCCAGTCACCGGGGCCGGGATTGGTTGCAAGCGGGCCATACGGCAACGAGCAAGCCGGCCCGAACAGTGTGACCGACGCGATGAAATAGGCGGGAGGTGAGAAGGAGTCAGGTAGGGATAAAACCGGACTATCGGTCAAAGACTGAGGGGTGCCCGACACGGGGTCACACGTAAAATCAGCGAAACGACCTGGCGGCGGTGGGACGGCTGCAACCGCTGCGGAAGGTGCAACCACCGGAGATGTGCCTCCGGTCTCTAAACTCGTATCAGAACTGTCGCCGCAACCAGCCATAAAGGCAAATAGGGCAGCAATAGTTATTAATAGGCTCCTTTTCATATTGATGGTGTCAGTTTAATTATTTATTTAATATGTTAGAGAACGGATTCCCCTAATCGCTGATGCAAGTTTATTGATTCGCCCCGGGTTCATCGGAGACAGTTTTATCTGTATTGAAGTATATAGAAACCATAAAGTGATTGTCACTTGATGTCTGATTTGAGTGGTGATAGTGAACAATCAATACAACATTTTACATTGTGAGAAGTGCGCAGAAAGTCACCTTCTCGTTCGCCGAATTTCTTGCTGTACTATGGATTTATAAGGGTGTTATTGTATCGCTCATCCAACTTTGTAGCATATTGATTGATTTTGAAAGAATATTTTTTCTGCGATGATGTTGGGACCATTTTACTCTATTCCTTACAAGCGCTGATCGCTTCCCCGAGCTGCATTTTATTGCGAGCTCACAATGCTGTTGCTTCGGGTGCAATATGATTTGTGAATTGTTCAAATTTTAGATCCGAGGCCCATCCATTTATTGCTGCCCATTGTGCTTGAGTAAGCGCATTCTTAATTTAAAAATTTTCTTCTCTGGGGGGATGTTTCCATCTGCGCTCACCATCGTAGCTACCGCACCGGTTAGTTCTGTACTGTCCCGAGGCAACCATATGTCTTTATTGATAGATGAAATTGCTCGTTTGGCGAACTTGCTTGGTCATAGGAGCATGGTGTTTAATCAACGATACTCAATATCGCGAATTAATGGGTGATGAAATGGTATTTGATTCATCTAAGAATGGAGAATGTTTGGGAATGGTAGTGAAAATTTTGAGTGGACGATTGATATTGATCAGAAGATTTTTGTCCTCGACTATTCCACGATTACAAGAAGATGTGAGGTTCTTGGCTATTCAGTGAAAAATTTAAATTTAGACTATAACCTCAATGGTTATGTTTCTGAGTTTGTTAGAGTGTCAAACTAAAACTGAGGAGAATATTCGCAATAATACTGGCTACTGGATTAAAATTAGTCAAACAGCAGCACTTTAGGCTTGAAAATGTATTTTTTGAGAGTAGAATTCGGCCTTGAAATACGATCTAAGAGAGTAATTTAGTATTTCAACTCTCCCCACCAAGCATTATCCGCATTAAAATCAATACTTTGGGCCTGTAGCTCAGCTGGTTAGAGCAGTGGACTCATAATCCATTGGTCGTAGGTTCAAGTCCTACCGGGCCCACCATTTTTCCTTCTACTTTAGTTTTTAATATCTGATACTTAAAGCATTCCAACCAGATATGAAATCGCTTTCAGTAACTGCCTGCTTACACAGTTCACTAATAGTTCACTTTTGAAAGCGGGTTTTCGAACAATTTAGCCCCAAACAGGTACTGACAAGTTAACTTTCTCTTCACAAAAAAGTGGTGGAATATGTCGTCTTGAGCTTAGAAAATATGACTTTTATGGGGGTGGCGACCAGAATTCTTGCGTTAACAAAGCAGATTGTGTAGGCCCGCCCCATGCTTGTTGGTTAACTTGTCAGTACCGGGTCATTTTATATTGCCATTAACAGTGGGCGATGGTGTGTGT
>JBLHGU010000158.1:0-11427 GCA_047615875.1 Parasphingorhabdus sp. | reverse complement strand
ACAATAAGCACATCATTTTCTTTTCCCGTCTTGCCGGATAGGAATTCCGCCACTCTGGATAAAGGATTTTGTGTTGCGGACAAGCCGATTCGCAAAGGTGGTTTGCCGGTAAGCTCAGCGAGTCGCTCCAGTGACAGTGAGAGGTGCGCCCCACGCTTGTTTGCAGCCACGGCATGAATTTCATCAACGATCGTAGTACGCACCGTAGATAGCATTGCCCGACCAGACACACTGGTAAGTAAGATAAATAGCGACTCTGGAGTAGTGACCAGAATATGCGGTGGTTTTTTAACCATTTTCGCACGTTCACCTGCTGGGGTATCGCCCGTTCTTACCGCCGCGTTAAGTGGCCAGGCAACACCGAAATCAAGCAGCGCCTGATTGATATGGTTTAATGGATCACGTAGATTCTTCTCGATATCATTGGACAACGCCTTTAATGGCGAGACATACAACACCCGAGTTTCATCGGGTAAACCGTTTCGTTGGATTGACTCTGTGGCCAGCTCATCTATGCAGGATAAAAAAGCCGCAAAGGTTTTACCGGACCCGGTTGGGGCGGATATAAGCACATCAGTGCCATTCCTTATAGCCGGCCATGCGCGAATCTGACATGGGGTTGGCCCAGCAAATGATTTATCAAACCAGGATTGGACAATGGGGTGAAACATTACAAAATATTTTCCTGACTACTCATCAGTTCATAGTAACATAACCTGTATAAACATCCACCTATAGGCTACTGCATTGAAACGTTTGGAAAGAGCCAGAAAATTCATTCACCAAAGACGAAGCCTGCTACTGGCTAGTATCGATAGCAGCGGTAATCCGCTTGCCAGCTATGCACCATTCTATTGCGATGATGTGCATATTTATCTTTTCCTTAGCCGCCTGGCCGATCACACTGATAATTTGCAACAACAATTAAAGGCATCTGTGCTATTTATTGCCGATGAAGCCGAATCAGAGGAGATTTTTGCGCGCACAAGAGTTCAGTATCATTGTACTGTTGAAGTCATCGATAAGAACGCATCGACTGAAACAATGATATTAGATCAATTAGTTGAAAAATATGGTGAAACTTTTTCAATGATCCGAAATCTGCCAGACTTCATCCTTTTCAGATTAACTTCGGGAACAGGCAACTTTGTCGAAGGCTTTGCCCTGGCATCAACGCTACCACCGATTAAAGAGTTAAGAACTGTTTGTGAGTAATATATTGAAAACCTAACTTGATGCCGCCAGCAAATCGAATAGTCCTTCCTCATCGAGTATTTCCACTCCGAGCTTTTCTGCCTTATCCAGCTTTGAACCAGGATCTGCACCGGCAACAACATAGTCGGTTTTTTTAGAAACACTAGATGTAACCTTAGCCCCCAGGGCAGCAAGCTTGTCCTTTGCTTCACCTCGTCCTATACGGGTTAATGTTCCTGTAAGAACAATGGTTTTACCTGATAAAACCGCATCAATGGCAGGAGCTGCAGGCTTAGGCCAGCTTATCCCCGCATCCAGCAAGCCCTGAATTACCTCAAGATTATGACTCTGAGAGAAAAAACCAATAATATTTTCTGCCACCACAGGACCTATGTCTGCGACGGTTTCAAGTACCTCCTGATCAGCTAATTTTATCGCATCAATACCACCAAAATGATCAGCCAACTGGCCGGCAGTAGTTTCGCCTACCTGGGGAATACCCAAAGCGAACAAAAATCGTGGTAGTGTGGTTTGGCGGGACTTAACTAGTGCTGTTACTAAATTACCAGCTGATTTTTC
Source organism: Parasphingorhabdus sp. (assembly GCA_047615875.1). Lineage (GTDB taxonomy): Bacteria > Pseudomonadota > Gammaproteobacteria > Arenicellales > CAJQKF01 > JBLHGU01. The sequence goes on along the minus strand of JBLHGU010000158.1, from coordinate 9,654 downwards.
TGCCAGACGTTCCATACCGATAAGCTTATCGGTATCCAGAGAATACAGATCTGCAATGTTCTTTATATGCCCGTCATCGACTAACTGGTCAACCAGCTTACTGCCGAGCCCCTCAATGTCCATTGCACGACGTGAAGCGAAATGCTTAATCGACTCCTTAACCTGTGCACTGCAGTAAAGACCACCGCTGCAACGGGCAATAACGCCACCATCGTCAAGTAACACGCCTGAGTCGCATACAGGGCAGCGAGTTGGAAAATTATAAGGCTCGGTGGTTTCAGGACGCCGGTCTAAAACAACCGATACCACATTAGGTATGACATCACCCGCGCGACGCACAATAACACTGTCGCCCACGCGCACGTCCAGACGCTCAATCTCCGTTGCATTATGCAAAGTAGCGTTAGAAACAGTAACACCACCTACGAATACAGGTTGTAGCCTCGCGACAGGAGTAACGGCTCCGGTCCTGCCAACCTGAACATCAATGCCCTCAACTATCGTAATTTCCTCCTGAGCGGGAAATTTTCTGGCTAACGCCCAGCGTGGCGCTCTGGACACGAACCCCAGGTTTTGCTGCAGCTGATGATTATTCACCTTGTAAACGATGCCATCGATTTCGTAGTCGAGACTATCTCTACGTTGGCCAAGCTCAGCATAGGCGTCCAACAGACCCTGCAAACCTGCTACCAGAATAGTTTCTGGATTAACTCGAACACCCAGATCTTTCAATGCCATCAGGGTCTCATAGTGACCATCAGGCACATCAAAACCATCGAACACACCAATACTGTAGGCATAAAATTCTAGTGGTCGCTGGGCAGAAATAGCCGGGTCCAATTGTCTTAGGCTACCGGCGGCCGCATTACGGGGGTTGACATACAGTTTTTCGCCAAGTGCTGTCTGCCGCTCATTTAACTTCTCGAAACCTGCCCGAGATATAAAGATTTCACCACGCACCTCCAGTCGCGAAGGAAGGTTTTCACCACGCAGCTTCAAGGGAATGCTAGAAATTGAACGCACGTTTTGGGTGACATCTTCGCCGGTTTGGCCATCACCGCGAGTTGCAGCACGTTGCAGCAGTCCTTGTGCGTAAATGATGCTAATGGCCAATCCGTCTAGCTTTGGCTCAACAGCATAACTGACATTCTCAATATTCAGATTTTTACAAACACGCTGATGAAAGTCATCAACCTCTTCGTCATCAAAGGCATTTGAAAGTGATAGCATTGGCATTTCATGCTCTACTTCCTGAAAACCATTATCTGGCCTTGCACCAACTCGACGAGTTGGTGAAAACGGTTGCACTAGATTAGGATACTGATTTTCTAGAGCCTCAAGCTGTCGTAAGAGACGATCATATTCAGCGTCCGGAATGGTTGGTTGGTCCAGAACATAATAAGCATAGTTATGCTGCTCTAATTGCGTGGTTAGTTTCGTAACCAGGTCTTTTGCGTCAACTTGTGAAGTCATATTATTAGGCTAAAACAACCTTAGAGCTTCCTCGCTACCCGGCTCAATGCCAAGCTCGCTCATTTCGTCACCGATTTCTTCGACCTGCCGCTTAATACCCTTTATGACTTTCTCATCCAGTGACTGATGCTTTTGATCCTTAAGCACACCTCCCAGAATAGTAGATATTTTCTGAGCCACGGTAGACATTTTAGAGAAAACTTCACCTGGCTGAGGACATTTGGGCACATTCATAAACAGAGTGAGTCCGGGAGTTGTAAAGTCGCCCATTTTATCCAGCTCGAACATTCCCGGTTTAACCATATTGGCCAATGTAAATAGAGGCTTTCCGTCGTCGCCGTCAGGCCCATGGAAAACCTGCATATCTCCATAGTGCATCCCGGCACCCTCCACTGCTCGAACCACAGCCGCACCGGAAAACAACCTGTCACCTTCTCCACAGATATTAATAATGGCTAGAAGATCGTATTGTTTGCTAAATTGCTCAAGTCGCTCTGCCTGCGCCTGGGCGTCTTCTACGCTACATTGGAAATTAAATTTTCTATCCAATGCCTCAGACAGGGAAAATACCAGATTGGTAAACTTGGTTAATTCTGATTCTGTTACCGGCCCCGTTCTGTCTGACAGTTGTAATGTAAGAATGATATCGGTAAATTCGGCAGACTCTATTTCCTCATCAAGACTGCGCCATTTTCGGCTCGACAATAAGCGACCGTGCAAACTATGGGCATGCTCCAAAAGATATTCCTGCTGTTTATAAACACTCAGCACCAGATCACGACTAACGGGTTCGTCACCGTAAATACGTACCCAGTAATCCAGTTGTTTCAGACTACTCGGCTCCAGTTGGGCTAAATCCTCTACCGGTCGGGTTGTGTTTAGGCTTGCCGCAACTGAACTATCCGGAAGGGTAACCTCATTCGGCAACGAATCTTGTGCTTCAATCTTGTTTTTGACAATTGGGATATCTGCAAAGATTTCGCTTTGTTTAGGCTCAACAGAACCTTTTCCCCCGAAATTTTTCCAGATGCGTTTCTTTTTAGGATTTGGGAACAAAGTATGCTCAAAAGCTGGATCAGTTTTTCCCTTTGGAGTTTTCAGATTTACATCGATATGAGGATTCGGACTCGACTCATTAAGCCCTTCAAGATCATCAGGCAGCGCGTCTAACGAAGGCTCGGTTTCCTCATTATGTGGTACTGCATCAAGAAAGAAATCTCGACTCGGGGTCAAACCATAACTTCTATGTTCTGCCAATACCGGCAAACGTCGTTTGCGGGAAAATATCCCTCCAACTCGATCCTTCCAGAAAGAAATAACAAACACCAGCGCAAGGGCCACAACCCCCAAAATAATGAGAGTAGCCTGCAATGTCATTATTGCGCCACCATCTGTACGGCTTGTTCGATATCTACTGCTACCATTTTCGATACTCCTGGTTCACCCATAGTCACACCTATTAGCATATCAGAGGCTTCCATAGTGATCTTGTTGTGAGTAATAACCAGCAACTGAGTGTGTTTAGACAGACTTCTAAGAGTTTCACAATACCTTTCCACGTTTGCGTCATCAAGTGGTGCATCGACCTCGTCCAGCAGACAAAATGGTGCGGGATTCAATTTAAACAAAGAAAACAGTAAAGATACCGCTGTCAGAGCTTTTTCACCACCAGATAACAGATGAATGGTGCTATTACGCTTACCGGGCGGTCGTGCCATAACTGTGACACCGGTGGTTAAATAGTCATCGTCGGTTAATTCAAGAATTGCAGTGCCACCGCCGAACAGTTTCGGAAAAAATGCCTGAAAGCCCTGATTCAACTCATTAAAGGTTTGTTTAAATCTGGTTCGGGTCTCACGATCAATCTTACGCATGACGCTTTCCAAAGTTTCCAGGGACTTATTCAAATCATCTTGTTGTTTATCCAGATAGTTCTTACGTTCTGATTGCTCTTCAAACTCTTCGATCGCAACTAGATTTACTGGTCCTATATTGCTAATTTTGTTGGCAACCACTTCAAGATTCTTCTGCCAAAGTTCCATAGTGGCTTCCTCGGGGATCGATTCCATCACCTGCGTTAAATCATATCCGCCGGATTCTATCTGCCCTTCCAGGTTTTCTAAATGAATCCGTGATTCCTGATTAGCAAGTTTTTGCTGGCTCAAAGCGTCACGAGCTATCTCCACATCCTTTTCTGATTCGCTTTGTTGCTGCTGGCCCATGCGAATTTCATACTCCAGCTTATCAATTCCCTGTCGTGATGCATTCATTTTAGCCTCAACAGAAGCCTTTTTGGAAAGTAGTTCATCCAGATCCGACTGAAATCGATGTTCCGGAGAATCATTTTCTATCAACATGTTAGAAAGTTGTTCCATCTGCCGGGAAATACCAGCCCGTCGCGACTGTAATCGGTTGGCGGCGGCTTCCACTGAGGTTAAATTCGACTGCATTACTTGCCAGCGGGTATCGATATCAAATTTCACCTGACGCAATGACTCTACTGAGCTCTGATGTTGCTCTGACTCACTTCGCAACTGGTCTCGATGAGCGCTCATTTCTGCTAATTTCAATTGACTATCAGCAGCTTCCTGCTCAGCGATAGCCAAACTATTATGTGCTTCAGCAACCCGCTTATCGGTTTCTTCCAGCTCTAGTTGAAGCTCCTGCTGTTCGTTACCCATTGATTGCAGGCGGTTATTTAATTGTAAGAAACGCGCTTCCTGCTGACCCAGGCGATTTTGCATATCAGCATGCTGGCGATTCACCTGAGTGAGTTTTTGATTATGCTGATTTCGTTGTTGTTCAAAATTTGACAGCTGCTCACGCAACTCATCTATACCGATTTCCAGGCTCGCTGCTTGCTGTTCGATCTGCACTAGACGTTCTGCTAATTCCTTAATTTCTTCTTCGCGCGCCAGAATGCCATGGCTACGCACTTCCGAACCCGGGACTTTAAGCCAGTCACGACCGATGATAAGGCCATCACGTGTAACAAAGACTTCACCCGCTGACAATTGATCACGGGTGGCGAATGCCGTCTCAGCAGACTCACTGACCTTTACCGAACCCAACAGATTCTCGAGATCAACCGTATCAGACTGAATCCAGTGAGTAAGCAGTTCAGGATTGGTTTGTCGTTTGCCCGAAGAGTTGGCCGCGATTAGGGACAGTTCTTGCTCTGTGGCATTTTTGAGATCCATCTCCTGCAAGGGTCGACTGGTTACAATAGATTTCAAAAAAGGCGCCATTACCGCATCAGCAGCATTTCGCCAATTCTCATCAACTTTTATTTGTGTAGCCAGTTGTTGCTCACCCTGAAGATTATGTTGTCTAATCCAAGCCTGAAATTCCTCATCATCCTCGCCTAGCGCTGAAGCTTGAATTTCCTTCAGTGATTGATGACGTGCAGCCAGTCCGTGCTGTGTCGATTTAATTCCGTCGTGTTGGCTACGTAAATCTTCTAATTGCACTCGAATATTCCGGATACTTTCTTCCGTAGACCGTAGATTCTCGGCTGTCTGTTCAACTACCTGGCTGTGTGCCGCTACTTCGCTACGCAACTGATCAGGTCTGGACGTTGCTACCTGAGTTTCGATATCCTGAATTTCGACTATTAAGCGTTGCAGCTTTTGTTCCCGTTGGGTGCTCTGCTGCTGACCCTGTACAATAACCGATTTTTGAACTTCTACCTGACGAGCGGGCATTGCCGCTTTCTGGGTAAGTTCCTCTGATTTCTGTCGAGCAATAGCGGCTTCCTGTCGTTTATCTTCCGACATAGCGATAGCTTCATCTAGTTTGCTATGGAATTGCTCACGCTGCATACCAACTTCCTGCATATCAGCACGAATTTCGGCACCCTGACGTTGATCTTCCTGAGTTTCCTCATCTAGTTTACCGAGTTCCGTTGTCAGTCGCTCAAGATCCTGTTGGCGCTGGCGACGGGTTTCCTTCTCATGCTCGATCTTCTGCTCAATGTTGGAGATGGCGGCGCCTAACTCGTAGAATTCGGCCTGTACAGTACTGAATGCTGCCTGAGACTCTGATACCTCTGTCCGATGCGTTTCTAATAGTTGTTCAATGCTACGCTGATGAGCAATTGTTCTTTCTAGAAGTATTTCCCGCTCAGCCAAATTACGCTCCTGCTGTTGATGCAACTCCTTTAGACCTTCCCTGCGCATATAAAATAACTGGCCCTGGACTGCTTGCTCTTCCTCTTTCAAATTTTTATAGCGTCGGGCAATCTGCGATTGACGCTGTAGGCGGCGTAACTGTTTTTCAAGCTCCTGGACAATATCATCCACTCGCTCAAGGTTTTCTCTGGTGTGCCGAATACGTGTCTCAGTCTCGCGGCGCCTGTCCTTATACTTTGAAATACCCGCTGCTTCCTCAACGAAGGAACGCAGGTCTTCAGGTTTTGATTCGATAATACGACTGACCATGCCCTGCTCTATGATCGAATAAGAGCGAGGACCCAAACCCGTGCCACGAAAAATATCTTGAATATCTTTCCGGCGTGCGCGGGTATTATTTATATAGTAGTCGGATTTTCCGTCTCGGGTGAGTGTACGTTTGATAGATATTTCGCTGAAATTTGCAAAACTTTCCGGAATTTTTCCGCCATCATTCTGGAACACCAGTTCCACGGATGCTTTACCCACAGGTTTACGGGATACTGAACCATTAAAAATAACGTCCGTCATGGCGTCGCCGCGTAAATTCTTTGCCGAACTTTCGCCCATAACCCAACGCACGGCATCTATGACATTTGATTTGCCACAGCCATTCGGACCCACAATACCAACCATATTGGCCGGCACGACAATATTAGTTGGATCTACAAAAGATTTAAAACCGGCGACTTTTAAATTTTTTAACCGCATGTGGGCCTGTCAATACTCAGCTCGGGCACTATTCGGTGCACCATTAAAAACCCGCGGATTATACGTTACCAAATAGGATTATGCCGCTGGATTCGTCGATCGAATTGAATCTCGTTGCGAGAATTCCTGATACCAATTACTCAATTTTGGATTTCGTTCTCGCCAGCTGATCTCCGTCATCCGAAAGTCAATGTAGCCCAGTGCTACTGCGACGCAAATAGGCGCAAAACTGATTGCTCTGCCAAACTCTGAGAAATGTTCTTCGAGCCAATTAATGGCGCTTACAATGGCTAAACGGTGACGCTTGAGCCAGAACTCAGACTGCTCGGCTGGCTCTCTGCTGCGCAATTCCATAACAGACCCAAACGCGGCATCAAGTATGCCATCGCAAACAGCCTGAATTTGCAACACTTGCCAATGCACGGGTTCGCCAACAGGGATAAACCTTTGCCCACCATGGAGAGTGTCCAGATAAGCGCATATCACTGTTGAGTCAAACAGAATCTTGCCATCGTCAGTCTCCAAAACCGGCAATTTACACAAAGGATTCTTTTCTCGCAATCCGGTTTTCTCACTCCATGCATCGGTTTCGATGCAATCGATCATATTGGCCAAACCACATTCTTTGGCCAACACCAAAACCTTCCTGGTATAGGGTGAAGTTGGGGAGTAACTGAGCTTCATATTATAAACCGGTTGCATGTTGAAGATCTAAAAGGCATCTATGCCTAATATTAAGTTGCGTAGATATATATGCTCTGGTATAAACCTTGGCCTCGGATTTTGGGGCTCGCCCCGGAAAACTCAACTCAATGTTGCCAAGCAATAATTACCTATGGAGTGTAGCGTATGCCGGCTGCTTCTAAAAAGAAAGCCAGTGAAGAGCTAATTCACGGTATCAAGCCCTACAAAGCAAAACGGGGTGAAGAATACATGAACGAAACACAGGAAGATCACTTCCGCGATATTCTGCGTGGTTGGCGTGACGAGTTAGTTACCGACACGGATCGTACTGTTCACACGATGCAAGACGAAGCATCAAATTTACCTGATCCCAATGACCGCGCGTCTCAGGAGACTGATCGCACTCTGGAACTTCGTACCAGGGATCGCGAACGCAAGCTGATCAAAAAGATAGACGAGTCAATCGCCTTGATCGATGCTAGTGACTATGGATTCTGTGAGACCTGCGGGGTTGAAATCGGGATTCGAAGGCTAGAGGCACGGCCCACTGCCAGTCTGTGTATAGACTGCAAAACGCTATCCGAGATCAGAGAGAAGCAATTGGCCTAATCATACTTTGACCCGAGGCGCATCTCGGGTCAAAGTATTGACTCCTGAACTCCGTTAGCTATTACCGGAGTTTTTGTTGCTCACACTTTTTTTGTTCTATTATGCTGAGCAACAAGCAATATAGTGATATTTTTCATCCACCGTGGTGGATGAAAAACCCACACCTGCAGACACTCTGGTCGCCTCTGTTTAGAAGTTGCCGAATGCCTGATTATCAGCGACGAGAACACCCTCTTCCTGATGGCGATTTTCTCGACCTAGATTGTCTTTACCAGAAAAGCTGTCGCAAAAAATTCGCCATTCTAATTCACGGACTTGGCGGCAGTTCAAGCTCGAAATATATCTGTGGCCTTGCTCACGAATTATTTTTCGCAGGCTACAACATAATTGCGCTAAACCAACGTGGGTGCAGCGGGAGACCGAATCGAATAGCCAGAACTTATCATTCTGGCCTCACCATAGATATACAAAGTGTTTTTACCACCTTGTTATCCAACTATCCAGAATGTAAGTTATATGCGGCTGGATTCTCTCTCGGTGCCAGCCAGCTACTCAAATGGCTAGGAGAAAATCATGCAGAAGTTTCCCTGGAGGCCGCAGTGGCAATTTCCCCCCCTTTTTCTCTAGACTCTGCAGCGAGACATTTAAACATAGGTTTTTCAATACTCTACCGAAACTTTATGATAAGTGGCCTTAAGAAGGCTATACTTAAACAACGAAAATTGTTCGGCTCAGACATTGACTGGCAACGATTGAAAAAGGCACGGGATTTCTGGACATTTGATGATACCGTGACAGGACCTGTAAACGGCTTTGACGGTGCCGACGACTATTACGAGAAATCCAGTTGTGGGCAATTTCTGAAGTGGATACAAACATCCACATTAATCATTCACGCGAAAGACGACCCTTTTATGGGCACCACCAGTTTGCCTCTCTTAACGAGCATAACTGATTCGGTTCGCCTTGAATTACACACCCATGGCGGTCATGTGGGATTTGTTGGAAATAAAATAGCCGGCAAACAACGCTATTACCTCGAGCCAACCATCATAAATTACTTCGACAATCCCCACCCTAAATAATTACAGTCGATGTTTACGTACATAGTAGGTCGTAGTTATAAATTGCACCGAGAAAAACAACATAAATCCAGAAAATAGGATGGGCGAATCAATGCCATTTAAATCTCCAAACACCCCAATGCCAGCCATTATTAAAGCAACCAAAACTAGACAAATGAGAGATTGATTCACTCCGAACCCAGCATGCTGTAATAAATGATGGATATGAGTTCGATCTGCTGCAAATGGGGAGCATCCACCAATAATTCTACGCAACATAACTCCCACAGTATCAGATAAGGGAATTGCAATAATCCATAGCGCGGTAACAGGCGCCATAATGGCGTCACTAGTTTGAGTAAACTTAATTAAAAACCATGCCAATAGAAAGCCCAGAAACATCGAGCCGGAATCACCAAGAAACACAGCGGCTTTTACACGTAGACCCAAACGTGCATTAAACAGGAAAAATGCAAAGACGCCCATCTCCACAATCACTAACAGCTCAGCTTGATCGGACCGTCCTGCTCCAATGGCAATCCAGAACAAAGAAGCAAAGGCCACCAGCATCAGTGAGCTTGATAGTCCATCCATGCCATCTATCATGTTAAATGCATTAATCACGCCTACAGTGGAGAAAATAGTAAGGGGAATTGCCAGGACACCCAAAACAATGGAACCATTTCCAAGCAAATCGCCTAATGTAAACAACTGCACACCACCCCAATAAATCATCACCAGGCAAGCAATAATTTGTGCGGCAAAGCGAGTGGATGAAGAGAATTGAAACAAGTCATCCAGTAGACCAATCATAGCGAGTAATAAGCAGGCCACTAACATCGGGCTTACATCGAGCAGGGAAATATTCAGAAAAATAACACTGAGGAAGAATCCTAAATATATTGCAACCCCACCGACCACAGCGGTAGATTTGGTATGTTTTT
>JBLHGU010000157.1:0-11449 GCA_047615875.1 Parasphingorhabdus sp. | reverse complement strand
CTGCATTTATTTCCAAAGACTGCTGGGAAAATGACTGAAGGCGCAAATTTCGAAACATTGATTGAAGCGAGTGTGCAGGCTGGGGAAATAAAGGCCGCCAAACAAAATCCACAGACCTGGATTAATAGCCGCTTATCTGACTATCCGAGCGAGTCCGATGCGCGGGAAGTAGAGCTATCCGACGGTCGCTGGGTGCTTGCCACAGATCGTCCGACTAGAGATGGTGGTGTGGTTAGCATCAGAACAGACATAACTTCTCGAAAGCGGGCAGAGGAACACCGCAGACACCAGGAGGCAGAACTAGCTCAGGTATTACGTAGAGCCTCAATGGGGGAAATGGCCTCGGCACTGGCCCATGAACTGAGCCAACCATTGGCAGTTATTGTCAACTATGCAAATGGGCTATTACATCGCAAGGAAAGGGAAACACTGAATGAAAGCGATATTGAAAAGGGCCTGAATCGCATACAAAGCGCCGGGCAAAGAGCAAAAGATATTGTCAATCACGTAGGAGACTTTGTGCGTCGGGGGCAACCAGAAGTAAAAACAGAATTATTAGAATCCATCGTTAGTGAAGTATCTGAGTTGCTACACGGTGCTTTGTTGAGAAATCATATACATTATGAGGTGAACTTGCCCAAAGGAGCCATTAGCGTTCAAGTTAACCGTATTGAAATTACACAGGTTCTATTTAACTTGCTAAGAAATGCCATTGATGCGGTTGCACATTCCACAACGCCAAAGCCCGGTATTATTCTACAGGCTATTTCTGAGCAAGGTATTGGTGTTACGGTCTCGGTCGTGGATAATGGCCCTGGTGTGCTAGATGAGCTTCGGGAAAATTTGTTCGAACCTTATATCACCAGCAAAGATTCGGGTTTAGGTATGGGATTATCAATAAGTCGTACAATTATCGAAGGTCATGGCGGAAGACTATGGCTGGAAAAAAATCCTTTTGGGGGCTCCTGTTTTCAATTTTTCTTACCTGTATTGAATAGTGAATAGTCAACACTATGTTCATATAGTTGATGATGATGCTGAAGTTCGCGATTCGGTACAATTTCTGGTTGAATCAATCGACTTACAGGCGTTTAGCTATGCATCAGCAGATAGTTTTTTTGAGTCGTATAAAAATCTGGGACCAGGGTGTGTCATTCTGGATTTGAGAATGCCTGGTATTAGCGGCATGGAGGCGCTTAAAGAAATGCATCGTCACGAAATTTACGAGCCGGTTATTATTATGACGGGCCACGGTGACGTGCCAGTTGCAGTCAGATCATTGAAGCTCGGAGCCTTTGATTTTCTTGAAAAACCCTGCAACGATCATTTGCTCATTGAAAAAACCCACAAGGCAATTCAGCTTGATGTGCGTAATCGTGGATATAGATTACAGAAAATCGAAACGCAGAATGCTTTGAAAAGTCTTAGTCAGCGTGAACTAGGTGTGCTGGAATTGCTGGTTGAGGGAAACTCGAATAAGGAAGTTGCAAGGCAATTGGATATCAGTCCTAAGACAATTGAGCGCCATCGTGCAAATGTGATGCGCAAGCTTGATGTCGGATCATTTGCTGAATTGGTGCAGTTGGTTGAACGTAGTCGTCCAGCTTATTAACGCTCTTCTCGAGTGCCGTTTAGCTGTCTGTGACTACCCGTTGGTAGTGTAGATTGGCTAAAGCAGTCAAAATATTCTCGTTGGCATTGGTTCTCTTGCTTTTGCTGGGAACCATCAGGGGTGGTGCGACCAGTATCTCGAAGTTTATTTCGATTAATGATGTGCCTCCCCTCGGGTACGCTATGTGGCAATCATTAGTGGCTTCAATACTGCTGCTATCGATGGCGTATTACAAGACTCGTCGTTTACCGAGTGTGCGTGGCCGACTAAATTATTACCTGGTTTGTGGATTAATAGGAACCGCAATACCCAACTGCATATTTTTCATTGCGGTGCGACAGTTAGCTGCAGGCACAATGGCAGTTCTGTTGACCCTGGTACCTATATTTACCTATCTTTTTGTTATTTTGCTAAAGATGGAACGCGTAAGCAGTTATCGAGTAACAGGTGTTTTACTTGGTTTTGGCGGTGCGCTTATTATTGCGTTGCCTAATGTCTCTGGCGGAATTGATGTTAGCTGGTATGTTGCTTTGGCTATTTTGTGTCCACTCGGCTACTCGACAATGAGTGTATATGTCGGTGCACATAAATTTTCCTCCGAACACCCCTTTCTGCTGGCCGGTGCAACCCAACTCACAGCATTTCTATTTTTGCTGCCGGCGGCGTTCATTGCGGACCAGCTTCATCCCATTTGGGAGAATCCTGGCGTTGAGGAGTGGTTGATTTTGGTTCATGGCCTGATAGCTGCCATTGCATATTCCCTGTTCTTTAAAATTATCGAGCTGGCGGGCTCAGTTTTCTATAGTTTCAGTAGCTATATCATTGCTTTAACTGGAATTGGCTGGGGAATGATTATCTTTAATGAGCAGCACGGAATAGAATTCGTTTTCGCAGTGGTGCTTATATTTAGTGGTTTATCCCTGGTTAATATGCGCAGATCAGGTTAAACAATTTCAGTACAAGCTATAGCCGATTTTGCGAATGATAATGGGCAATTAGAATAGCGCAGAACTTGCAAGGCTCGAGCCACCGTCTACGAACAGAGTCTGACCGGTAATATATCTGGCATCCTCAGACATAAAGAATGCGACTGTTTTGGCGACATCGTCTGGTTCAGCGAATCGGCCTAATGGAATACGCTCAAGTTTCCTTTTACGCTCACTGGAGCCAGGTGGGTTATTACGGTTGAAGAATTCGGTATTGACCGGGCCGGGGGCTATAGCATTTACCGTTACATTACTGCCTGATAGTTCCAGCGCCCAGGTTCTGGTAGCACTAATTAAAGCAGCCTTGGAACTTGTGTAGGCAGTCCTGTTAGGTAAGCCCAATACCAGTTCACTGGAAATATTCACAATACTGCCACAACCCTGTTGTTGCATAGCAACGCTACAGTGTTGTGCGCATTGCGTAGCAGCCCCCAGGTTTACCTGAAATACTTCGTCCATTGTTTCCAGATCAATATCATTAAGCGACTGTGCACCAACAAGGCCTGCGTTATTAACCAAACCAAATATTGTCTTGTTAGAACAAATAGCTTTCAGCGTTTCATCAAGTGCTTTTCGATCCACTAAATCAACGCAATGGAATTCACCAGGAAAGTCATCATTGGCCGGATTACGCGCTAAGCCGATAACCTCATATCCACGAGCATGTAGAAGATCGGCGCAAGATCGGCCGATGCCTTTACTGGCTCCGGTAATTAATATCGTTGACATACGGCTCTTTCTCTTTATTTGTTTAACAAATTGTTTTTGTAATATATTTCGGTAGACTGATAGCCAGGGGATTAGATTCCCGCTTATCCAATAATTGCCTGATTTAAATCAAGACTATCCCGTGGAATATTGTTTGCCAAAACATCAGATAAATTGTCACAAGCCGCTATCGCCATATCATCAATAACCTGTTGGCTACCGAAACCAGCGATATGGGGTGTAAGAATGACATTGTCTAATTCACGTAACGCATGGGTGATGGCTAAGGGTTCTACTTCAAACACATCCAGTCCTGCGGCTGCGGGCCGTCCATTGCAAAGACCTTCCAGTAAGGCGATCTCGTCTACTACACCACCACGTGACACATCGATAAATATTGTGTCATTACGCATGAGATTAAATTGAGTGCCCGACAGAACATGTTGGGTAGCTGGGCATAGCGGCAAGCAATTGATAACTATGTCGTTTTCTGTAATTAGATTGTCCAGCTCGTGCATGGCAAAAACCTTCACACCAATTTCTGTTCTGGCGGTACGTGCCAGGCCAGTAATTTCGACTTCAAAACCCTGTAGCTGCTTGGAAATCTGACGACCAATTGAACCATAGCCAATTATCAAGATTCTCGCATGGCGAATACTACTCAGTTTTGGCATGATAGTAGTGCGATCCCAGGAATTACTTTTGACCAGATCAATGCCAGGTTTTAATCCACGTAGCAGGGCCAGCAACAATGCAATGGCGTGCTCAGCAACTGTAGCGCTCCACACGTAACCTGAGCTGCTGATCGAGGTGTTGATCGGAGGAGGGAATTTGAGTAGTGGATCAATGCCTGCAGTGACTAAATGGATCCACTTAGGCCTGGTCCGATTAACTGTTTGACTGAGTTCTTCTGTGTAGCGGCCAGCATAGGCTATCACTGCATTCAGATTTTCGATTTGATCTAAACTATCTATCGCTAATGCATCGATGAATTCTACATCGCCGAGCCCTTTACATTGAATTACAAGCTTCTCGAAGCCCTGGGTCATTGCACATAGAACACGAAACTTTGTGCTCATTGAGCCGCCTCAACGTTAACCAATGTAGAGTTGAAAGAGCTCTGTCCAGCCACATCGGCCAGTTCGTCAGTAGTAACTCGATTGATACCTGAGTTTGGGTACATGTTAGTCCAGTAACCCTTATGAGCAACTACCACGCCTTGTCTTACCGTATCTGAAATGCGTAATTGACGCACACACCAACCGTACTTGTTAAATAATCGAATGTTTGAACCATTAAGTAGGCCATGGCTGTGCGCATCGGTTGGGTGGAGCATCGCTGTCGGTTGTTTTTCCTTTGCATCACATGTCGGTAGATTGGCCAGGCTGGAGTTGACGAAATGGTGAGCAGCAGGTGAAATCATTCTTAAGCCTGGTTCGCATTCAGCAATAAATTCCCCATCGGTGTTCGGTTTGTTGTCAAGAGTTTCGGCGGCGCGAGTATAAAGACTTAATTCCTGGGGTATGGCGTCCATTTCAACTTTGCCAGAGGGGGTAGGGAAGTGTAATTCGGAGAATGGCACCTCATCGACATCGGCGAAAGACACATGTCCATTTTGTGTTAATTCTTGCCAGAGGTTATCAGACAGGCGCGGACTATCAGTAGCATCTATAACGCCCTGAATTACTTGCTCCGGGCTTTCCTGTAACCAACCCTCGTTGAAACCCATGGAGGTTGCAAGAAGTTGCATGGTGTCCCAGTTACTTTTGCATTCATGCAACGGTTCTATGGCCTGCTGGTTTAGGCTTAAGTAGGTGTGTCCATATCCACGGTGCAAATCTACCTGCTCCAGTTGAGAGGTGGCAGGTAGAACAATATCTGCATAGCCGGCGGTATCTGTCATGAATAAATCATGTACCACAGTAAACAAATCTTCGCGGCAAAGACCTCGTCTAATTTCCTCTGTATTTGGGCTAGACGTCATCGGATTTGCTGCGAATACAAATAGTGATTTAATCGGTGGCCCCGTGTGGTTCCCGCTTAGCACGGTACCGAGTTGGTTCATGTTAATCATACGTCCAGGCGCAGGGCACTCTGACCACTTGTTGACGGCTTCGTCATCCCACATAAAGTAATCACCTGTAGAGCAACTCATGCCGCCACCGCGAATACCATATTGACCCGTAATGGCTTGTAATGCCGCAATAGAATGTACAGTCTGACCACCTCGTCGATTACGATTTACCGCGTCTCCCATGCGTATCATGGAGGGCTTTGTGGTTGCCAGTAGCTTGGCTATTTTGCGTATTTCATCCGTCGTAACGCCGGTTAAATTAGCCACTCGCTGAGGATCATAGTGCGATACCAGATTCTGGTATTCAGACCAGCCAGAAGTATTGTTTTGTAGCCACTCAGTACTGACGCCAAGTTCAAACAGTAAACAATAGGCGATACCATAGGCCAGTGCGTAATCGCTACCAGGCAACGGTTTGATATGTATGTCAGCGCTTTTTGCACTGCGTGATACTTGCGGGTCAATCGCAACGATCAGGCAACCATCGCGACGAGCTTGTCTCAGGTGGGGCATTAAGTGTGGCGCAGTGCTCACTGGGTTGTGAGCCCATAATATAATGAGCTTGCTATCTCGAACATGATGATAGGGCGGGCTCATTCGCGCTCCGAGCGTACTGCGAACGGCGTGGCGAGTTGCCGCCATACAGATTGATCGGTCCAGTCGACTGGCGCCCATGCGATTCCACAATCGCGCACTGGATACAGCCATTTGCACTAATCCCAATGTGCCACTGTAACTGTAAGGCAAGATGGCTTCGGCGCCATGTTGCTGGCTAACCTGTTTCCAGTTGGAGGTTATCTCTTCTATGGCCTCCGGCCAGCTAATGCGTTGCCATTGACCACTACCTTTCGCACCTACACGACGCAGTGGATGCTTTAGACGGTCAGCGTGATAGACACGTTCAAGATAGGGTGCAACCTTGGCACATAACCAGCCTTCGGCAACCGGGTGGGATGATTGAGCTGCAAACTCTATAGCAACGCCGTTTTCAACTGTAGTGACAACGCCACAACCATCAGGGCAATCATGAGGACAACAGCCATTTATTTTCATGGGAATTGCTACTGTAAAAGGGTTTAGTCAATTATTGCAGAGTAATGGGTTATGCAACAGTGAGGGAAAACCCTAAGGATGATGCATATAACCCCGTAGCGCGATGCACATTCTTAGGTATGGTAAGCGATGGAGGAAGCGTTTAGTCTTTCGGCATTGAAAACTGTATATGCATGTTTTAAGCAATCTTTACCCAAATTTGCCGGGCAAAGGTTAATAAAAAGACTAATACATGACTAACTTAAATTGGGAGTAGTAACGTTGTCTGATGATCTTCCGAGTCCGGAATATATAGATACTGCGAGAGCTTATCGTGGTAGTGAACAACGGACGTTTGGTGGTTATCACAAAGCCAAACGACCACCCGAGGACACTGAGCTGACCCATGTTGGGCCGGGTACACCTTGTGGTGAATTCTTCCGACGTTACTGGATTCCAGTGGCGATGACCAAGCAGGTAACGGATGTTCCACATCGTGTGAGAATCCTCGGCGAAGATTTGGTTCTATTTAAGGACAAGACAGGCCATTATGGGCTATTGCACTTGCATTGCAGTCATCGAAACGCTTCGTTAGAGTTTGGTGTCATCGAAGATAAGGGACTTCGTTGTTGCTATCACGGTTGGTTATATGATGTTGACGGCACTATCCTTGAAATGCCTGCTCAAGCGTCTCAGAGCAGGAAAAAACTCTGTCATGGTGCTTATCCAGTAGAAGAGTACCTGGGTCTGATATTTGCCTATATGGGGCCGCCAGAGTCTAAGCCAGATTTCCCAAAATGGGATACAACCCAACTGGATGGTGTTGAAATGGTGCCGTATTTTATAAATTACCCCTGTAACTGGTTGCAGATCTGTGAGAACACCATGGATCCCTGGCATACCGTGTTTTTGCACGCCCGAGTTACTGATATCCATTTCGGCGATACCTGGGGCATTGCACCGGTTACTGAGTTTTATGAGCGTAATCACAAAATCTACGCCACACTTACTTATCGCATAGAAGATATGATTTGGGTGCGTACCCAGGAAACCATCTCGCCCTCGTTTAGTCAGGTCGGTGCCTGGTGGGAAACGGGTCGCGAGGAAAAATACTTTAAGCGCGCAAGTATTACTAAATGGACAATTCCCCACGACGATGAGAACTGCATGATTATTGCGTGGCGCAGTTTTGGCCCAAATATTGATCCCGAGGAGCATGGTAATAGAGACGAAGTAGGTGTGAATATGGTGGATTTTCCTGGTCAAACGGGAATTGAGCCATACGAATATCGACAGCGCCATCCAAATGACTATGAGGCTCAGGTATCTCAGGGAGCAATAAATTCCCATGCTGCTGAAAATTTGGGATCTACGGACAAAGGTGTAGCTTATTTACGGCGTAAGTTAAGACGTGGCATCCGTGCCGTTCAGAATGGTAACCCATTGCCAGAATCAGAACGTGCCGGTGCAGAGTTTCTTACCCACGTGCAGGATACCGTGCTACCAATTCCCCCACATCCTGAAGATGACGAGAAATTTCTTAAAGATGTTACAGATGCTGTGATGGATGTAGTCTTTCAGGGCGATAGTATGGGTGGCAGTGAACGATCTGACTTTATTGTCGAAGAACTTAAAAAGATCAAACATGATCCACGCTTCTTCCATCAAAATCATAAAGCATAGTGCAATCTAAAAAACGCTATCTGCTGGTAATTCTAAAATGAAAACTCGGTGGGAATATGTTCTGCTACCAAGCTTTGTCATTATTGGCATCCTGATCGTAGCCAGTCAGTATGTGTTCTTGAAAGGCAGTTTTTACACAGATATGGGTCTGGGTCGTATTAGCGATACGACGACTATGATCAACTATATACGCTTCTTTACCGATTCTTTTTATCTAAATACCCTTTGGATTACGATTAAAACATCGGCACTGGCGGCTTTCTTTACTCTGGTGCTCGGTTTTCCAGTGGCCTATCTCATTGCTCGAATGCGATCCCACTGGTCTATGATATTGCTAGCCGGAATTGTTGTGGCGACGTTTGTTACCATTGTAATAAAGGTTTTCGGTTTAATCATATTGTTCTCTGCAGATGGTTTGATTAACCAAGTGTTAATGGGGCTTGGCATAGTAGACCGTCCCTACACAATTATAGGTAATCAGACAGGCGTGGTAGTTGGGCTAATGCACTTCACGTTAGGGTTTGGGGTTTTGCTGCTATACAGTGTTATTCAAACCATACCGCGATCTTATGAAGAGGCAGCACAAATTCATGGCGCTAGTCGCTGGCGCATGCATTGGCGGGTATTGTTGCCACTAAGCTTGCCAGGAGTAACTGTAGGCGCCCTGATGATATTCAACATGTCTATGGGAGCTTTTACCTCTGCCGCATTATTAGGCGGCGGTAGAGTCTTCACGTTGCCAGTATTGATTCAACGTACTGTCATGATGGAAGTGAAATATTCCATGGCAGGCACCCTGGCTGCAGTTTTGTTAGTTACGGTACTACTAATTAATCTGCTGTCTATTTTTCTGCTTCGCCGTTTAAGAACGGCCAGACTGGTGATTGCATAATGGCTATTGATAAGAGTAATCAAAATTCTGCCGGATCATCCAGCGATACACTGACAAGACTAGCAGCTAGAAGGCGGGTAGGGCCACCGCCTAAACGAGGTTTACCGTGGGGTAAGTATTTTCATTACGCCTACTGCAGCTTTTCCTATATTTTCCTGCTATCGCCAATGATTGTTGTTATAGGCGCCTCGTTACATGGTGGCGAATACTATACGGCAATAAAATTTCCACCCGATGACCCTTCATTTCAGTGGTACTGGAAAATTCCTAAAGGGCAAATAGAAGCTTTAGGTATTAGTTTTGGGCTAGCAGGCTTAGCGGCACTGGGCGCCTGTGTTATAGGAATTCCTGCAGCACTGGGTATCGTACGGGGCAAGATTCCTGGGAAAACACTCATTTCAGCGGTATTTCGCGCACCTTTGCAAATACCCGCAATTGTTACGGGTATCGCTTTTCTGCAGCTTTACTATTTAGTTGGAGATGCTACAGGGCTTTACATGCAGGGGACTTTTCTGGGTCTTTATATTGGCCATCTGTTTGTTGCAACGCCCTTCGTTGTTGGCTGTGTTACGGCGATTCTGCAACGTTTTGATACCCGGCTAGAAGAGGCGGCATTCAGTCTTGGTGCGAGTCGCTTGTCGGCTTTTCGCAGAGTCACTCTGCCAGTCATAATGCCAGGTGTGTATGCCGGTGCACTATATGCATTTATGGTGTCCTTTGGCGATGTGCCTATTTCTATTTTTCTTACCGCACCTGGTTTCGTTACCTATCCTATCGAGCTTTTCTATGGCATGGAGAATGACTTTGATCCAAGTATTCTCGCTTCAGCATCGCTGGTGATTTTCTTCTGTTTGCTTGTACTGCTAGGCATGCAGAAACTGGTGGGTCTTGATACGTTATTAAGATCCGGCAGCCGTTAGCCCTTGGGGCCAATTTAACCCACTCTATAAACAGAGGATATAAACTTATGAGTAAGTCAAAGGATGTCAGGAGAACTTTTCTCCGTAGTACCGTTGCAGCCGTCAGCATGTTGGTTGCTGGTTCCGTGGTAGCGGGTGAATTCGATGGTGTGACATTAAAAGTAGCGACCTGGGGCGGTTCCTGGAAAGCTAATATCGAAAAAATGATCATGCCAAAATTCGAGGCTATGGGCGGCAGTATAGAGTTTGTTACGGGTAGTCCACAGGCAAATCTGGCAAAGCTCATCGCAGGTCGAGGGCGCGCCCCATTTGATGTAATGGAAGTGCTTGATGCTCAGGAGCAAGATTTTTTCGCTACCAATGAATTCCTGCAAAAAATTGACCTGTCAAAGATTACTAACAAGGCAGATCTACAAGACTGGCAATTTAGTGAATGGCGTGTAGCTTCCTGGCACACTCAGGAATCCATCTGCTACAACCGTGATAAATTTGCTGAGCTGGGTATCGATGCACCGACTACTTACGCTGATCTTGTTAATGAAAAACTAGCAGGCAGACTTTCCATTCCAGATATCACATCGGGTGGTGGCCTGGCAAACTTTGCGGCAATTTCTCATGCAGCTGGTGGCGATGAAGTCAATGTGAAGCCCGCATTAGATTTGATAACCAAATTGAATGCTTTAAAATTCTGGTCGCGTGGCGGCGAAGTAGTTACCCAACTACAATCGGGTGATGTTTATGCAGCCGTTGTTCACTCTGGCTGGTGTGTGCGTGCCCGCAACGCAGGTGTTAATGTGGCCACAGTTCATCCAGTAATTAATGATATGCATACTGGTGTGCATAAATATGGCTGGCTGGTTATTATGAAGAGTAGCGAGAATGCTGCTGCCGCCAACTGGTTTATTAATGAGTACAACGAACCCGATTTTCAGCTCGAGTATGCTCGCAAAAGCGGTGTAGTACCGGTAAACCACAGGGCTATTGAACAACTCAAGAGCGATCCCGTGCTCGCAGAAATGTTGCAGCTTGAGTCTGACGATATCAACAAGCAGTTACGTATTGACTACTCCAAGGCGAATATCTCCGATTGGACTGATCAATGGAATAGAGCGGTATCCCAGCAATAATCATCTATAATAGATGAAGGTATATCGGGGCTGCCACAGTTGGTGGCCCCGATATAAATTGAAATCTTGAAAATTAAACAGAATTTGCCATGTCTCATGTAAATCTTAGTAAGGTTGTTAAGCGGTTTGGTGATTTTACGGCTCTTCACGAACTTGATCTGGATATCAAGGAAGGCGAGTTTCTGACTCTTCTTGGCCCTTCAGGCTGCGGTAAAACCACAACACTAAGACTTATCGCAGGATTTATACAGCCCACCCAGGGCAGTATTATGCTGGGTGAAGAAGACGTCACTCAGGTGGCGCCTCAGCACCGGGAAATTGGCATGGTGTTTCAGGATTATGCTCTGTTCCCTCACATGACAATCGCGGAGAATATTGGCTTTGGTTTAAAAGAAAGGCGTTATCCAAAGTCTGA
>JBLHGU010000156.1:0-11452 GCA_047615875.1 Parasphingorhabdus sp. | reverse complement strand
TCACTGGCTTGCGAGATCTGGAACGACGTTTCGATCTGCAACTCAAAAAACCAGATCCGCGAGAGGCTTGCATAGTTACGCAGGCACCAGAGGATCTGCCCATTGGGCTCGATGCTGGTTTGCTATCTACCCGACATCGAATGATGACTGACCTGATGTTAATGGCGGTAGCATGCGATCAGACCCGCGTTTTTAACATGTTTTATGCATCGGCTTTCTCGGCAACGACCAAACCTGGCTACGACAAACCACATCACACAGCTACCCACGAGGAAGCTGTCGACCCAGAATTGGGATATCAACCAAATACTTCCTGGTATACCCGTCGCGCCATGGAGGAATGGGCTTACTATGTGCAAGCGCTGGCAGACTTCAGAGAGGGTGACGGAACCTTGCTGGATAACGCGTTCATATACGCGACTACAGACCAATCATTCGCAAAAATTCACGCCATCGACGGTATCCCAATGTTCAGTGCCGGAACGGCCGGCGGGCGGATAAAAACCGGGCTGCATATCGACGGTGGTGGTACTCCAGGATGTCGACTTGGCTATACTGCTCAGCAGCTAATGGGCCTTGATATCCAGTCATGGGGCGACAAAAGCAACAACACGTCGAGTGCAATCAGTGAAATCCTGGTTTAAATTTAATTACCCATCAGCGCTCCCTCTTCTAGCTTTAGCAGTGCTGGCGTCTACTTCGTCACTAGCTGCTGACGAATCTACTTCGTCACTAACTGCTGACGAATCTGAACTATTCACTGAAGCCTATCGAGATGTCCCTATGCCTCTCGAGTTTCGCGTGGAGGCAACACCTGAGGGACCTGTCTTCGCAGATGCTAATGGTAAGACTGTATACAGCTGGCCGCAGCATAAGCTACGCAATGGCTACAGCGGAGAAGCCAAAGGCTCACCGGCTTGTTACGACGAAGTTCTCACTGTGACAGCAGGCCTGATGAGTCCATATCCGGCGGGGATCAAGCTTCCGGAGATTGATTCACGGGTTGGCTGCACAGACCTGTGGCCACCAGTACTGGCCGATGAAGACGCTGAAGAGATAGGTAAATGGACTGTGATAGAGCGCAGGGATGCTACCTTGCAGTGGGCCTATGACGAACAACCCCTGTACCTCTCAATTCGTGATCAACAACCTGGCGATGTTCAGGGAGGAAGCCGGCGTCGATATGGCGGGGACTCCCCAGCCATGCGAGTTCCGGTCGGCCCCCCATCGCTGCTTCCTCCTGGTTTTGCAATTAAGCCCACATCGATTGGTAGAATGTTGACCAGCGACAAAAATGAATCGGTGTACGCCTTGGATGGCGATACTGTCACTTCCACTGTTTGTGAAGGGGAATGTCTAAGGAACTGGCGTCCGGTTGTCGCTCCGGCTTTGGCACGAGAGCGGGGTGAGTGGAATCTATTTGAGCGTTCGCCGGGTGTGCGTCAATGGGCGTTTCGTGGAAAGCCGCTCTACACTCATTTACTAGATCAATCTTCCTGGTCGCTAGAAGGTAGCGATAGTCCAGGCTGGCATAACGTATTCACCCAGGATGCGCCATCTTATCCAGAAAGCTTTACCCAGCAGCCCAGCTTAGCGGGTAATGTCTTGGCTGATGCCAACGGCAAAACTATCTACCGCTACAACTGTGGAGAGGACACTGCAGACCAACTTGCTTGTGATCATCCTGACGATACCCAGGTATACCGACTAGCTATGTGCGGGGGGGGTGATGCACAGAGGTGCCTACAACACTGGCCTTACATAATCGCCAAAGATGACGAAATCAGCTCAAATCGTACGTGGCGCATTGTGTTGATCGATCCTCTAACTGGGCGCTTCGCCGCGCCAGATCAAGAGGGAGCAATCCGGGTTTGGTCTTATCGAGATCGACCTGTGTATACATTTGGAGGTGACAATCAGCCCGGCGATGTTAACGGTGGTGGAACAGGCGAATGGCGGGGCCAACGCAATGGCTTGAAGGCCTTCTGGCTGAGAGACGACTACATGAACGGGATACTCTGATGAATACTCTTCAGCGATTGGCCAGTAACTTGTTGGTAGCATCTGCATTGATCAGTGGCGGCGTGCATGCAGACCAAAGCACACTACGCAATCGCGCTATTGGTTATGTGATGACCGATTTATTTTGGTCTGTTTACCAAACCCCCGGAGCGATTCAAGAATGTCCTCAAGGGTTCAATGATGGCCCTCGTGAACAATTCGAGCAACTGTTTCCTTATCACCAAGCACTGACTGTTGAAGAAACGCAGCTGCGACAGGAGATAGAAACCTGGCACCCAACCACCGAATCTGATGGATTTGAGTTTTTCCAAGCAGAAGGAGGAATTTCCTGGGGCGTGAACCTTGACAGTGAAGTTGGGCTGAACGACTTTGTCCACCCGGACGGAACACCTGGCATCGACAATGAGCTGTATCGCGCAGTGGGTTGTATTATCGGATTCCGGGGACCTGATGGTGTGGAATATATCTTCCAAAACAAAGCCATTGCCGATGAACGATACAACCGACTGATGATCGAGCTCACCGAAGTGGATGACCTTGAAAACGACGATAGCGTCACTGTCTCAGTTTATCGCGGCTTAGATCGTTTGCTGACAGATGCGACTGGCTCAAAGATTGTACCCGGCGGCACACAACGAGTTGATACCCGTTGGGGTCAGAAGCTGATACGACAGATTGATGCGAAGATTATCGATTCAAAATTGATTACCGAGCCTATCCCTGACCTGATCATTCCATGGCAGAATTTGAACGTACCATCAATACAGCTCATTCGCGATGCCCGCTTCGTACTCGATCTTACGGCACAAGGTGCAACCGGTTTACTTGCGGGGTATGCAGATGTAGATACCTGGTACTATCAACTCATTCGCAATGACTCAACTCATCATCTGAGTAACGGCCAAATATCCGGCATCTCTCTCTATAAGGCGCTTCGCCGATTGGCCGACGCACACCCCAGCTCGGACACTGGCGAGAACACTGCCATTTCCACAGCACTGGATATAAAGATGACACAAGTATTTATTAGCCACTCGCCTTCACAGAACGCCGAATAATCGGCAACTTCATTCCGCTTTCTATCCGCAGCGTTTTTAAGACAATCGTTTAAGTAACTGAATCACCATTGCCATCTCTTCGGTCGTTCCGATTGTGAATCGGATAGCTTCTGCTAGTCGGGGATGAGGAATTCGGCGGGCCACCACGCCGGCTTCGATGAGCGCTTCCCAAGCCGCTTCGTTATTCGAAAAAAACACCAACACAAAATTGGTTTCGCTGGGTACTACGTTGATGACGTCTGGAATGTCAGCCAGTGCTTCGCAGAAGGAATCTCGAATCTGGCTAATCTGCTTCACTTGCTCATTCATCAACTGTATGGCATTTTCATTTAAGGATTGCAGCGCAATTTGCGCACAGGGATCAGCTAGAGGATATGGTGCTGACACTTTGCGCATGATTGCCATAACTGTCTCGTTGGCCAGCAAGTAACCGACATGAACTCCAGCCAGACCGAACGCCTTTGACATTGTTCGTACAACCACTAGATTCTCGAAATTCGCCATTTCGGACACCAGACTCTCTCCGGGACAAAATTCGATATAGGCCTCGTCGATTACCACCAGCGCCCGCCCCTCGAAAAATCGCAGAATAGTAAGAATGTCTTCACGATTAAAACTGTTCCCCGTGGGGTTGTTAGGATTGCAGATGAACACCAACTTTATACCCTCCTGCGCGAGTATGGCGGGCACGTCGAGTTGATAATCTTCCGTCAGCGGTACATCAATCACAGCGGCGTTTTGGATATTGGCACACACTTGATACATACCATAGGTGGGGCTGCTGATGATGATGCCGTCAGTTCCAGACTGGCAATAGGCGCGCAACAGAAGGTCTATGGCCTCATCTGCACCCCGCAATGCTAATACCTGGTCGGGCTGCAAGCCGGCATACGCAGCGTAAGCTGCCTGCACTAGGTCAGGCCCCTCATCGGGGTAGCGATGATATTCGGATACATCCAAGGACATGGATTGGCGGGGAAAAGGCAGCTCATTTGCATTCAGCCAGACCTCACCCTTGCCACCAATGCGGCGTGCCGACATATAAGGTTCTAATGCTTCTATATGAGGGTTCGAAAGATTGATCTTCTTCATACTTCAATCCAGTAAAAGGTGTCCCATCAGGACAAACAAGGGAATGGCAATGACAGTGCGAACCAGAAATATGCCGGCGAGATGCCAGACGGTCGTATTAATTTTTGATCTCAGAATAAGCGTGCCAATCTCCGACATGTAAATGACCTGCGTGACCGAAATGCCAGCAATAATAAAGCGCGTAAATTCAGATTCTATATCGCTGCCCAATACCGCCGGGAGAATCATGTCAGCAAATCCCACAACCATGGACGGGGCGGCAGCGAAGGCTTCCGGTACGCGGAGCAATTCGAGATAAAGGCTGAAGGGATAAGCTATCCAGTTAAACAGTGGGGTGTATTCCGCCACTATTAGAGAGACAGTGCCAATGGCGATTACGGTTGGAATAAGGCCAAACCATAGATCTAGCAATTTTATTCCACTGCGACGCAGTTGAGTTGGCCAGGGATCAGCCTCTATTGCCTTTCGCACCGCCTGCTGCAAGGCCCAATTCCATACTGAGTGACCCGTAGGCACAAGCTCGCTAGTTTGCGCATCGCAATTGTAGGTGGCAGGTATTCTACTAAGAGGTGGAATTCTGCAAACTATGATGGCGAGAACGATAGAGACAACGACTACGGATCCATAGAACTGCAGAAAGATATGGGTTATATCGAGAATGCTGGCGATTAGCAGGCAAAAGGCAACCGAGGCCAGTGAGAAGCACGAGATAATGCTAAGCGCCTCGCGTCGATTGTAGTTACCACGTTCATACTGCTGTGTAGTGACCAGCGCACCCAATGGTGCTGCCCCAAGCCATGAAGCCATGGCATCGATGGCACCCCGTCCCGGTAGACGGAACAGTAACCGAAAGAAGCGCGACAAGAGTACTCCAGCAAATTCCATGATGCCGTATTCTGTCATCAGAGGCAGAAGGAAAATCACCGCTAGAAAAAGTGTCATCACAGTTGGCACCAATTGCCCAACCATGGTCTGGCCTGTGCTCGCGCCCCAGACTGCTTCCGGGCCGGCCTCAAAGAATACCAGTATGGCAATTAGCGCTCCCACAATGCGCAAACATAACCACGGCCAGCTGACTCCGAATAGCTCGCCTAGAAGGCCTGTAGTGGTGCGTCGCAAAGTACAGATAATTGCGAGCGTTGCCGAACTGGTAGCAATCAGTAATATCAACACAGGAAGGAGCGGGGATAGTTGCTCATTGAGAAATTGCGCCAGCACAGCAACCAGTATTGTATTGTTACCGTCGATAGAAAAAGGGACGAGAAACAGAATCAAGCTGAGTATTGAGGGGAGAACAAACCTGAGAATCGCGGTTGGCGTCAAAGCTGTTTTGTTATTGGATTGTTTGATATCCATGAGTTTCAGTCAGGCTAGTTTGGAGATTGGAGTAGGTTCAAGTTATTCTGACCTTATACAGGCTAAACTATCAATTCGCCACAGTCACTACCCATTCGACATTCCACCTGCACCAGATATGCTCTTACCTAAGCCAAGATATTCATGGGTATAGCTCGTAGCTGCCCATGGTAGTGTGGGAATTCCACTAAAAAATCAGTGGTGTGTTTGCTCTAAAAAATAGAGAATCAGCTTAGCCGCTAGAAAGTGAACTCAAAAGCCGCAAGCAAATTTGACCCTACATTTTGATCCTACAACTTCGACAGGCGGTTAATGAGCCATGACCAATACTTCCATCTCTCGACTAGCGATTTTCCTTTTTAGCACTCTTTCTCTAGCTATAACTACTTATTCAGCTGTAGCTGAAGATCTGCCATTGGCCGACACCTCAAATTTGCTTGAGTTTACCGTTGATGAAGGTTCGTGGGTTTCTGTTTCCTTACATCCTTCAAATGAGTATTTCCTTTTTGATTTACTAGGAGATATTTACTCGTTACCAATCTCAGGAGGCAGTGCTGAACGCATAACCTCGGGTATGGCATTCGACAGCCAGGCAGTGATATCACCATCGGGAGAAAAAATAGCCTTTATCAGCGATCGCAATGGTAAGAGTAATCTCTGGATTGCAGATATCGACGGCAGCAATCCTATTCAGTTAAGCGATGAGACTTACACTCGCATGCTAAGTCCGGCCTGGACGACTGATAGCAACTCCGTCACGGTCACCGAGCGAGGCAAGGAGATTGAGCTAAAGCAATACCACGTGGATGGAGGCAGTGGCACGACACTCTCTCAAGCAGATGACGACAATTCAAATCCACCCGGTGTAGGCGCTGCATTTTCCCCTGATGGAAACTCTGTGTACTTTGCCGAGAAACTGGGATCACCAGATGCTCCCACCGAGGACTTTCCTGTAACACAAATAGTCAGGTTAAATTTGAACGACGGTTCACGCTTACAAATTACACGCGGCGAAGGCGGAGCAGTGAGGCCTAAAGTGAGCCCCGATGGAAAACTTCTTATCTATGGCACTCGCTATCAAACTCAAACAGGATTGCGAGTCAGAGACTTAGAAACCGGTGAAGATCGCTGGTTAAGCTACCCTATTCAGCGCGATGCTCAAGAAAACTTCAGACCTTCAAGCAGAGGCATGCTGCCTGATTATGCCATTACCGCAGATAGTGAAGCGTTAATCCTATCCACGGGCGGTCAGTTTCAGCGTATTGACATTGCCAGTGGCGAAAGAACTGAAATCCCATTTACGGCAAATGTTTCACTGAATATTGGTCCTGATCTTACAAACACCTGGCGAGTTCCAACCGGGCCTCTAACGGCAACCTTAGCGCAAAGTCCTGATCTATCTCCGGACAATGAGAGCCTGGTGGCAAGTGTGCTTACCAGACTCTACACCCTAGAAAAATCAGACCCACAGCCAGTTGCTATTACCCCTGAAGACATGTGGGCTTTTCAACCTGTTTATTCGCCAGATGGCAGATGGATAGCTTTTGTAAGTTGGACAGCTAATGACGGCGGCCATATCTGGAAAGTCCGCGCAAATGGTCGAGGCCAAGCCCAGCAGCTAACAGAAAATGCCGCGTTCTATACAGACATCGTATGGCAACCAGATGGCCAACGTCTGTGGGCCTTGAAAGGCAATGAATGGATGCGCCATCAAGACTATAGCGAATTTACTGGCATCGGAGTTCCGCTGGAACTTATATCTCTAGATGAAGACGGCGGCGATGAAAAAGTAATCATGTCGGCAGGTGATGCGCGCAAGCCTCATTTTGGCCCAGAGTCTGACAGACTGTATATGGCTGAGGAAGGCACACTCTTTTCGATCAATTTGAATGGCGCTGACCGAAGAGATCATATTCATATCACAGCTCCGCTCGGGACCAGCTTTGCTGAAGAAGCTCCCGGTGCCGAAGATTTAAGAATTTCGCCTGATGGGAAATATGTGTTAGCCCATGTGATCAAGCAAGTATGGGTTGTCAACCTTCCTATGATCGGTGCGACAGTCCCAAAAGTGGATGTGAGAAACCCTAGCCTTCCTGCAAAACGATTAACCGATATCGGCGCCGATTTTATAGGCTGGTCTGATGACAGCAGCAGTGCCAACTGGGCGATAGGCTCTTCATTCTACGAGCGGCCGCTGGCAAGCATTGTATTCCGAGAAGCTATTGATGATTCCAATTCTACGGAAGATACTTCCGCGCCTGAAGCGGACTCTGAGGAACCCTTTGTTCCACTTGATGAAAATGAAGCCGTAGTTCTAACGCCTTTCAAAGTAACCGTTGAAAGAGAAACCCCCCAAGGAAATTTATTACTAAGTGGAGGTAACGTTATCACTATGGCAGGAACCTCCCTCGAGGAAATGGGACGAGTTTTAGAAAACACTGACATCCTCATTGAGAACAATCGCATCAATGCGATCGGTCCTCGAGGCTCACTCACCTTGCCCCAAGACGTTCATGTAATTGATGTAACAGGCAAATGGATTATTCCGGGCTTTATCGACACCCACGCGCACTGGGAATTTAGAACAAGTGATGTATTGGAGCCTAGCAATTGGACTGTAGCGATAAACCTAGCCTATGGCGTTACCAGCGGACTCGACGTGCAAACCAGTTACCATGACTATTTTGCCTATAGAGACTTGCAGGAAACTGGCGTAACTATTGGTCAGCGACCCTTCATGACAGGTGCTGGCATCTTTGGCCGAAATGATTTTCAGAGCTACGATGCTGTGCACAGCTACCTGCGTCGTTATAGAGACCACTACAACACCAATAATATTAAGTCCTACATGGTAGGCAATCGCGAGCAGCGTCAATGGATGGTGAAGGCATCTCAAGATCTAGGCTTACTGCCAACCACCGAAGGTGGAGGCGATCAAAAACTTGACTTAACACATGCCATTGATGGCATGCATGGAAATGAGCACAGCCTTCCAGATGTACCGATATTTGATGATGTAGTTCAGCTCTTTGCGCAAACTAAAACTGCATACACTCCTACCCTAATCGTCCAGTACAATACGACATCTATGACTGAATATTTTTTTACTCGAGAAGAAGTTCATGACAATCCCAAGCTTCGTCGTTTTTATCCCAGCAACAGACTAGATGAACTGACTCAAAGACGTCCTGGCTGGATCAGGGATGATGAGTTTACAATTGATAAAGGCGCAGAAGCCGCTGCGCAAATTCAACGTGCAGGTGGCTTGCTTGGTGTAGGGGGTCATGGCGAACTACAAGGTCTGGGCTACCACTGGGAGATGTGGGCTTATGCTATGGGCGGAATGACTCCGATTGAAATTCTAAGGGCGGCAACTATTGATGGGGCTCACATACTAGGTGCACCGGATGATTTGGGTTCACTTGAGGTGGGTAAGTTAGCTGATCTGGTTATACTCAATGAGAATCCTCTTGAAGACATTAGAAGAACGGAATCCATTGATAAAGTAGTTCAGAACGGCAAAGTTTTCAACGCAGACACTCTTGACGAGCTTTGGCCTCAGAGCAATGCATTTGATACAGGTTGGTGGACAGAACCTTTAGATGAGGTCCGAGTAAAAATACAGTAGGCTTGTGGTTCGCTCTAGAGCTAACAGTTCAAGGATGAACCTCATATTTTAATTTGGAGATACGGTAGGAAAAACTCTCTTCATTCCCTCTTCGACACAGCAACAGGACTGTGAGAGGTATCCTTAGCCATCGACTAGGGTCTTTAGATTCACGCCATGAAAGCGCTTATTTTCTTTCATTACCACAAAGGTATTTATATTTACCCGGGAGGAGTTAGCGCTTAACAGCTCGCCGTTAATTTCTAGATAACGTTTCATGTCCGGGCAGATCACACGTACGAAAAAATCCGACTCGCCACTCACAGTAAAAAATTCCACCACTTCCGGAATTGCCGCGACCAATTCTTCGTATTCCTCAAATTCTTCCTGGGTATGGTTTCTTAAGGACACCGTAGCAATACACATAATATGCCTAGCTATTGAGCCTAGCTCCAGATTCGCTGAATAAGACGCAATCACCCCTGTTTTCTCCAGACGCCGAACCCGTTGCAGGCAAGAGCTGGGGGATAGGTGAATCAAATTCGCCAAATCCTGATTGGTTATGCGGCCTTGATCCTGCAAGGTTTGAAGGACTTTCAGGTCTGTCTTATCTAGTTTAAAATCGACCATAAGCAATTATTTCTTTGTGTTTTTGCATGAATTTCGTCCTACCACACCTGCTTCTTGATTCTACACCGAATTATCTGCGGAAAACCATCTTTTAAAAACATCATATTTATCAGAGTCAAAAACATAGAAACCTCATTCGGAAGAACTAGAGGTACCATAACGTTAAATTATATTCGCCGGAGATAGCATATGACCCCCCAGGCTAAGCACACAGCCCCAAGCACAGAAGTAGAGAGCAATCCAAGAGCGGCTCTATGGCCCAACTACAAACCACCAGCAGAGCTTGTTTTCACACACGGCGTTGGGAGTGAATTATTCAGTGAAGACGGCAAAGTCTATTTAGATTTTCTGTCCGGCATTGCAGTTACCAGCTTTGGTCATGCACACCCCCATCTGGTGAAAGCCCTAAGTGAGCAAGCTACAAAGCTTTGGCACACATCTAATGTTTTTAGAATCCCTGCCGCAGAGCATTTGGCACAACGGCTTGTCGAATCGAGCTTTGCAGACGGCGTCTATTTCGCCAACTCCGGTACCGAAGCGGTAGAAGCAGGACTAAAATCGATACGTGCTTACCAGGCAACTAATGGCCATCCGGAGCGATATCGCATAATCGGATTTGAAGCCAGCTTCCATGGGCGCACCATGGCATCACTAGCCGCTGCCGGAAACCCAGCGCACATGAAAAATTTTATTCACGGCGACTACGGATTCGATCAAGCACAGTTGGAAAATATTGAGTCGGTTAAAAACTGCATCAACGAAAGCACGGCTGGAATAATTATCGAGCCAGTACAAGGTGAAGGCGGTATACGACCTGCTTCCCAAGAATTTTTAAAATCATTGCGAGAACTATGTGACGATCATGGTCTAGTGCTGATGTTCGACGAAGTACAATGTGGAGTAGGTCGAAGCGGAAAGTTATTTGCCCACGAGAATTACTCAATAGAGCCTGATGTTATGGCTATAGCCAAAGGTCTTGGCGGTGGATTTCCTGTTGGCGCTTGCCTGGCAAACGAAGCGGTTTCTTCCAGCATGCAATTCGGTAGCCATGGAAGCACCTTCGGCGGCAATCCGCTAGCTATGGCCGTTGCAGGCGCCGTACTGGATCTCGTTCTAGAGCCAAGCTTACTCAAAGACGTTAACAGTAAGGCCGACTTTCTAGTCACTGGACTTGAAGCGTTGACCAAAAAATACCCTCAATCGATTTCCTCCGTTCATGGCCTTGGTCTTATGCTGGGCGTGAAGTGTGTGGAAGAGAATACAAAATTGTTGCTGAAGCTAAGAGAGAACGGGCTGTTGGTGGGAAAGTCTGGCGACAATATGATTCGCTTATTACCGCCATTGAATGTAAGTCAGACAGAACTGGAACGAGCATTAACTATCATTGAAACTGCTCTACAAGATACTGAGGTTGCATAACAAATGAGTGCTGAACGCCTAAAATGGATTGATTCCCGCAAGGAATCCTTACTGGACACATTGATGCAATTGTCAGCGATAAATTCCGGCACGGGAAATTTATCGGGATTGCATGACACTCAGAGCGCTCTGCACTCATTGTTTTCTCCTCTGGCAGATGAAGTCGAAATTGATGACTCTGTAAGTGTTGAACGAACCGATCATTTGGGCGTCACTGCTGACCAACACTATGGCAAGATCATTAGTTTTAGCAAACGCAAAACAGCTC